>NZ_JBFRHF010000014.1:0-192654 GCF_052115705.1 Inquilinus sp. 2KB_23
CACGGCTTCCCCCGGCTGCGGGCGGCGGCCAAGGGACCAGGGTCGGTCAAGGAGGGCGTCGAGTTCCTGCTCAGCCACGACATCGTGGTGCATCCCCGGTGCCGCCACCTGGTCGACGAGCTGGCGCTCTACAGCTGGCGCACCGACCCGCGCAGCGGCGAGATCCTGCCCGAGCTGGAGGACCGCGAGAACCACGCCATCGACGCCCTGCGCTACGCCCTCGAAGGCCAGCGCCGCCACGGCACCTACGACACCAGCCTGGACTGGGTGGGGTCGGGGCTGCGGCGGTGACCGGGGGAAGCGATGGAGGCGGCGCGACACCGCCGCCGGTTGACCCCGGCCCGGCGATTGCCGGTATGGTGCGGCGGAGTCGCTGACGGCGGAGACGGGGATGATCGACCGGGTGCTTCTGATCGGGGCCGGGCTGCACGGCATGGTGGCGGTGGCGCTGGGCGCCTTCGCCGCGCATGGCATGGCCGATGCGGCGCCGGAGCGGCTGGGCTGGGTGCACACCGGGGCGCAGTACCAGCTGGTCCATGCCGCGGCGCTGCTGGCGCTCGCCCTGGTCGGCCTGCCCGGGCCACTGCGCTGGGCCGGCTGGGCCTTCCTGGTCGGTGCCGCCATCTTCTCCGGCACCCTCTATCTGATGGCCTTCGGCGCACCGCGCTGGTTCGGCGCCATCACCCCGATCGGCGGGGTGCTGCTGATCCTGGGCTGGGCCCTGGCCGCCCTCGCCGCCTTCCGCCTGACGGAAAGCTGAACCGCAGGCGTTGAGTCCGGGCCGCGGCGCGCGCTAGGCTCGGCCCGTCATCATTCCCCGGGACGCCATGGCCGACCTCGACCTCGATGCCCGCGACCTGATCTGCCCGATGCCGGTGCTGAAAGCGCGCAAGGCGCTGCAGGGCCTGGCGCCGGGCCAGGTGCTGGACGTGCGCGCCACCGACGTGGCCGCCCGCCGCGATTTCCCGGCCTTCTGCGACGCCACCGGCCATGTCCTGGTGGCGGTCACCGACGAGCCCGACGGCGTCACCCGCTACAGCATCCGCAAGGCAGGATAAGACAGGGCATGGACACGCTGCTCTTCACCCATCCGGCCTGCATCGGCCACGACACCGGCCCCGGCCATCCCGAGCGCCCGGACCGGCTGCGGGCGGTGCTGGCGGCGCTGGAGGAGGAGCGCTTCGCCCTGCTGCAGCGGCGCGAGGCGCCCGAGGCCACGATCGAGCAGATCGCCCGCGCCCATCCCGAGGGCTTCGTCCGCCGGCTGCTGGCCGCGGTGCCGACCGAGGGGCTGCGGTCGATCGACAGCGACACCATCCTGTCGCCCGGCTCGGGCCAGGCGGTGCTGCGCGCCGCCGGCGCCAACTGCGCCGCGGTCGACGCGGTGCTGGCCGGCGAGGCGCGCAACGCCTTCTGCGCCGTGCGGCCGCCGGGACATCATGCCGAGACCGCGCGGGCCATGGGCTTCTGCCTGTTCAACAGCGTCGCCGTGGCGGCGATGCACGCCCGCATGGTCCATGGCCTCAGCCGCATCGCGGTGGTGGATTTCGACGTCCATCACGGCAACGGCACCCAGGACATCTTCTGGTCCGAGCCGGACCTGTTTTACGCCTCGACCCACCAGTCGCCGCTGTATCCCGGCACCGGCGACGCGGAGGAGACCGGAGTCGCCGGCAACATCGTCAACGCGCCGCTGCCGCCGGGATCGGGCGGCGTCGCCTTCCGCCGGGCGATGGAGCGGGTGGTGCTGCCGGCGCTGGACGATTTCGCGCCGGAGCTGGTGCTGATCTCGGCCGGCTTCGACGCCCACAGCCGCGATCCGCTGGCCCATCTCGAGCTGGTCGAGGCGGATTTCGCCTGGGCGACGCTGGAGATCATGGCGCTGGCCGACCGGCATTGCGACGGCCGGGTCGTCTCCACCCTCGAGGGCGGCTACGACCTGCGCGGCCTCGCTTTGTCCGCCGCCGCCCATGTCCAGGCGCTGATGACCGGCTGAGGCCTCTCAGGCCGGATCGGCGCGCGTCGGCCACAGGCCGGCCAGCATCTCCGGCAGGAGGTCCTCGGCGGTCACGCCGCCGGCCGCCGCGCCGATCCCGTCGAACTTGCCGTCCAGCGCCAGATGGGCGAAGCCGTGTACCGTCGACCAGGCGGCCAGCACGGTGGTGAGGGCGGCGCGGTCGAGCGGCTGGCCCGCGGCGATGCCGCGATAGGCCCGCACCGCGTCCTCGAGCTCGGCGAACGCGGCCTGGCCGGCGGCGCGCAGGCGCCCGTCCTCCCAGCTCAGCCGATCCTTGCGGAACATCAGCAGGAACCGCGCCGGATGCGCCCGGGCGAAGCGGATATAGCCGATGCCCTGCCCGCGCAGCCGGGCCGCCGGGTCGACGCCGCCGCTTTCTGCCCCTTCGCGGAGGTAGCGGGTCAGCGTCTCGAAGCCCAGCACCGCCACCTCGGTCAGCAGCCCCGCGGCGCTGCCGAAGTGATGCGCCGGCGCGGCGGCCGACACCCCGGCCCGGCGCGCCGCCTCGCGCAAAGTGAAGCCCTCGACCCCGCGCTCGATCAGGATCGCCTCGGCCGCCGCGATCAGCGCCCGCTGCAGGTCGCCATGGTGGTAGGGCTGCCGCGGCGCCGCGGCCTCCGACGTCTCATCCGTCATGGACTCAAACTTTACACTGTTTAGATTCGATGCTAACGTCTGATCTTAACGATGTTCAGATTAGGATGAAAGCCATGCTCGATCTGCTGTTCCGCGGCGGCAACATGCTCGCGATCCTGGGGTGGCTGGCGCTGGCCGCCGCCCCGCTGCTGCCGCGCCACAAGGCCCGGCTGCGGGCCGCCGCCAGCCTCGCCGTGCCGCTGCTTTTCGCTGCCGCCTATCTCGGCCTGGTTGGCATCAGCTGGGGCTCGGCCCAAGGCGGATATGGCTCGATCGCCGCGGTGCGCGCCCTGTTCGATTCGCCCGGCATGCTGGTGGCGGGCTGGCTGCACTACCTCGCCTTCGACCTGTTCGTCGGCGGCTGGATCGCGCGGGAGGGGGAGCGCGCCGGGCTGCCCCATCTGCTGCTGATCCCCTGCTTCGCCCTGACCTTCCTGTTCGGCCCGATCGGCCTCTTGGCCTTCGCCCTGCTGCGGGCCGGCTTCCGCCGCCGCGCGCCCACCCTCGCGGCGGAGGCATGACCATGGCCGCCGCGACCACCGCCCTGCCCACCCCGCGACGTAGCCTGCTGCGGGCGCCGCTCGCCCTGCTCCACGCCGTCCGGCGCCGCGACCCGGTGCTGGCCGGCTTCGGCCTGGCCCTGCTGGCGATCGCCGTGGCCCTCGGCCTGGCCTGGGCATTCGATGCGCGCCAGCTGCACGGCGAGAGCGTCTGGGCCAAGCCGATCAAGTTCCTGCTCTCGGTCGGGCTGTTCGCCCTGACCAGCGCCTGGTTCATCGGCGACCTGCCGGAGGCGCGGCGCCACGCGGCGCCGGTCCGCACCGTGCGCTGGACCGTCATCGCGACCGGCGGGTTCGAGCTGGGCTACATCACCCTGCAGGGGGCGCTGGGCCAGGCCTCGCATTTCAACGAATCCACCCCCTTCCATGCGGTCATGTTCGCGCTGATGGGGATCGGGGCCCTGGCCCTGACCGCGACCACCCTGCCGCTGGCCCGCGAGATCGCCCGCCACGGCAGCGGGTTGCATCCGGCGCTGCGCCTGGCCGTCGTGCTGGGGCTGGGGCTGACCTTCGTGCTCGGCGCCGGGGCCGGCATCGCCATCTCCGCCCATGGCGGCCACGCGGTCGGGGCCGCGACGGATGCCGGGCTGCCGCTGCTCGGCTGGTCGACCAGCGGGGGCGATCTGCGGGTGCCCCATTTCCTCGGCATCCACGCCCAGCAGATCCTGCCGCTGGCCGGCGCCGGCCTGGTCGCGGCGATCCCGCGGCAGGCGCGGCTGGCGGTCTGGGCGGTGTCGGCCCTCTATGTCCTGCTCACCCTCGCCGCCTTGGCCCAGGCGATGCAGGGCCGGCCGCTGATCGGCCTGTGACCGGCGCCGGGGATCGAAGCCCCTTGATATTGCAGTGCAGCATAGCCAAATCACGGCGAAGATTGGATTTGGCGAAAAGCATGCTGCATCGCACACAAGAGCCGCAGCATGCCGCCTTGGAAGGAAACGCCGCATCACCCTGGATGGTACCCGATGTGGCCCTACACCTCGACCGAGGCCGAATACCTGACCACCCTGCCGGATGAGACCGCGCCGCGCGGCGAGCTTGCCGCGCGCACGCTGGCGATGCCGGCCCATGCCAACCCGTCCGGCGACATCTTCGGCGGCTGGATCATGTCGCTGATGGACGAGGCCGGCGCCATGACCGCGATCCGGCATGCCCAGGCGCGCGTCGTCACCGTCGCCGCCACCGACATGGCCTTCCTGCACCCGGTCAAGGTCGGCGACGTCGTGTGCTGCTACACCGATCTTGCCCGGCTCGGCCGCACCTCCCTCACCCTGCACATCGAGGTCTGGGTCCTGCGCGCCGGCCTCGGCGACCGCATGAAGGTGACCTCCGCCGAATTCACCTTCGTCGCCCTGGACGCGGCCGGAAAACCGCGGCCGATCGCCGACCGGCCCGCGGGCCACTGAGGCCCCCGGCTACCGTGCCGGCGCCGTGACCCACAGCGCCCGCGCCTCGCTCTCGCCGGTGGCGATCGTGGCGTGGCCCATCCGGGCGTCGAAATACACGGCGTCGCCGGGGCCGAGATCGACCGGGCCGTAATGTTCGGTGAACAGCGTGATCCCGCCGGCCAGCACATACAGGAAATCGTCGCTGTCGTGCCGCTCCCAATCCTCGAAGGCGTCGAGCGAGCGGGCGCGGACCGTGACCTCGACCGCGAGGAAGGCGGCGTTCTTCAATTCGCTGGTGAACAGCCGCAGGCCATAATTCGGCGTGTCGGTCGACACCCCCTCCCCGGCCCGGGCCACGATCCGGCGGCCGCGCAGCGGCGACGACGCCTCGCCGAACAGCTCGACCAGCTCGATGGCGAAGCCGCGCGCCAGCTTCTGCATCGCCTGGAAGGTCGGCGACATCTCGTTGCGCTCGATCTTCGACAGGGCCGAGCGCGACAGGTCGGTGCGGCCCGCCGCCTCCTCCAGCGTCCAGCCGCGGGCCAGCCGCAGCCGCTTCACCGTCTCGCCCAGCGCAATGGCGGGCGCGGCGCCGCCGGGGCCCGCCCGGTTGGCATCACCGGCGCGCTGGATGTTCAACAGAGGCATCGTCCCGTCCGCACGTCTCGCTTGACCAAAATCCACTATAGTGGAAAATTCCATCATAGGGGATGACCACCATCCCACGATTCCACGGGAAAGACAGCAGATGGATGCGTTGGTGTTCGACCGCTTCGGCGGGCCCGAGGTGCTGGAGATGCGGCGGCTGCCGGATCCGGCGGTGCCGCCCGGCCATGTGCAGCTGGCGATGAAGGCGATCGGGCTGAACTTCGCCGACATCTACCGCCGCCAGGGCAACTATGTGCTGGCCGGGACGCCGCCGCATATTGCCGGCTACGAGGGGTCGGGCGAGGTGGTCGCGATCGGCGAGGGCGTCGGGGGCATCCGGGTCGGCGATCGCATCGGCTTCGCCGACGTGCCCTTCGCCAACGCCACCCGGGTCACCGTGCCGGTGGACCACGCCATCCCGCTGCCGGACGATGTCGGGCATGTCCAGGCCGCCGCCATCCTGCTGCAGGGCCTGACCGCGCAGTACCTGGCCCAGGACAGCCACGCCATCCGGCCCGGCGACACCGTGCTGGTGCATGCCGCGGCCGGCGGCGTCGGCCAGATCCTGGTGCAGTTCGCGAAGACGCGCGGCGCCACCGTGATCGCGCTGACCTCGACCGCGGCCAAGGCCGCCTTCGCCGCCGCCAAGGGCGCCGACCACAGCCTGACCTATGACGGCGACTGGGTCGGCACCGTGCGCGAGCTGACCGGCGGCGGGGTGACCGTGGCCTATGATTCCATCGGCACCACCCTGGCGGACAGCCTCGCGGCCACCCGGTCGCGCGGCACGGTGGTGGCCTATGGCATGGCCGGCGGCAATCCGCCGCCGATCGATCCGCGCCCGTTGATGGAGCAGACGAAGACGCTGGTCGGCGGCGACCTGTGGGACCATCTCGACAGCCGGGACAGCCGCCTGCAGCGGTCGGCCGCGCTGTTCGCGGCGCTGCGGTCCGGCGAGGTCGCCTGGCCGGAGATCGAGACCTTCCCGCTGGCCAATGGCGCCGATGCGCACCGGCGGCTGCAGAGCCGCGGCGTCATGGGCAAGGTGGTGCTGATCCCGGCCGCCTGATCAGGCAGCCGGCAGGCCGGCGGCGATCTCGGCCCATTCCTGGTCCAGGCTCAGCGCCGAGACCGGCCGGCCGGCCCGGCGGTACCAGTAGCCGGCATTGCCGAGATCGCCTTCCTTGCGGTGCAGATAGGCATGGGCCCAGGCCGCGTCCGACCCGTCTTCCGAGTCGACGCAGCCATGGGCCTTGGCCCAGTCGCCCTTGGCATCCCACCACAGCGCGGCGAGCGGGGGCGTCAGGGAAGCGGGCGGCCGGTCGTCGGCCAGCGAGCGTCGCAAGGCTGCCACATCCATCGGTCGATCTCCCGTGATGCCATCGATCTGTTGCAAGCAGAAGGGCGCAACGACGAAAGGGGCGCCGGAGGCACCCCTGTCAATCGTAACCGGGGCCAGGCCCCGGTCCATCAACCAGACGAGGGGCAACGCCCCCAGTCTTTCGACCAAAACGAGGGACTCTGGTCCCTCGTCGCATTTCAGAGCCCGAGTCCGGCCGCGATGCAAAGGCCGGACAGGCCTGCCTCGCGTCCGGGATCAGTAGCCCTGGTGCTGCATCCGCTTGCGCAGCGCCTTGCGCTGCCGCCGAACGGCTTCGGCTTCTTCACGGATACGGCGCTCAGACGGCTTCTCGTAGCTCCGACGCTGCTTCATCTCGCGAAAGATGCCTTCGCGCTGCATCCGCTTCTTGAGGACGCGGAGCGCCTGGTCAATGTTGTTGTCGCGGACGAACACCTGCATCGGCATAGGCCTTTCTTCAAAGAGGTTGGGCGGGACTACGCCATTCAGCCGAGAATGTCGAGAACGATTCGACGAACTTCGCGGCGGGACAGTTCCGACGGACGCGGCGGATGCCGCACGGGATTGGAAGGATGCTTCGGCATCGCATGACGCGCGAAGCGGGACGGTTTCTTGTTCTGTAGGGTCTTCATTTCTTGTTCTTGGTACGCCGGGCTCCGAATTGAACCCGGATCATCGCGGACACGGACACCCTCGGTTCGAGGGGTCCGGCCCGGTGCGCTAGAAGGGCGGCCGCGGTTGCGGCTGCCCTGGTCCGGCTCAGACTTCCTGGAGATTGCCGGCCGACACCTTACCGGTGCGGCGGTCGGTCTCGAGCTCGTAGTTGACCTTCTGCCCCTCGTTGAGGCTGTGAAGGCCCGCGCGCTCGACCGCGGAGATGTGGACGAACACGTCCTTGTCGCCGTTCTCCGGCTGGATGAAGCCGTAGCCCTTCTGGCTGTTGAACCACTTAACGGTGCCAGTTGCCATTTCTGTGCGCTCCTTATTGCACAATGGTCGAAACCGGCATGCAGACGCGCATGCCGGAACAATCTTCGATTATGGTTGGGAACGGGGTCCAGAGCTCGGTACGAGCAGGCGGGGCGGACCAAACCAAAGCGAATCTCACGGCGACTATTTAATCTCGTGGAAGCGGTTTTGCAAGCGGCGGACGCCGATGGCTTGAATCGAGGGGGCCCCGGACCATGGCGCCGGGGCCGAAGAGTGCCCACATCAGGGGAGCGAAGCGGCTTGCGAGGGGGGACTGGAATGCGCCTCGGCATGCTCGGCCTTGAACTGGTTCTGGCCCTCGCCCTGCCGGCGGCGACGGCCACGGCGCAGGAGGTGCCGGTGGACCTCGAGCTGGTGCTCGCGGTCGATGTCTCGCGCTCGATGGATGAGGACGAGCAGGCGCTGCAGCGCGACGGCTACGTCAGCGCCCTGACCCATCCCGAGGTGATCCATGCCATCACCTCCGGCGTCAACGGCCGCATCGCCATCACCTATGTCGAATGGGCCGGCGCCCTGTCGCAGGCGGTGATCCTGCCCTGGCGCGTGATCGACGGGCCGGATGCGGCGCGGGCGGCGGCGGCCGAGCTGGCCCAGGCCAGCGGCACGGTGATGCGGCGCGGCACCTCGATCTCCGGTGCGCTGGCGTTCTCCGCCGGGCTGTTTGACCGCAACGGCTTCGAGGGTATCCGCCGGGCCATCGACATCTCCGGCGACGGGCCGAACAACACCGGCGCCCCGGTGGCCGGCGCCCGCGCCGAGGCGCTGGCCCAGGGCATCACCATCAACGGCCTGCCGGTGATCCTGAAGCGCGGCGGCTTCGGCGGGCTGCCGGAGCCCGACCAGCTCGACGCCTATTACCGCGACTGCGTGATCGGCGGCCCCGGGGCCTTCACCGTGGCGGTCCGCACCACGGCACAGTTCGCCGAGGCGATCCGCCGCAAGCTGGTGCTGGAGATCGCAGGCGCCGCGCCCCGGGTGGTGCCGGCCGCCTTCATCCCGGCGCAGGCGGTCCCGAGCGACTGCATGATCGGCGAGAAGACCCGGCCGCGTTGGATGGACGACGACCAGCGTTAGCCCGCATTTCCCACCCTCCTTACGTCCTGCGTCGCCTTGCGGCGAGTCGGATGCGCGGGCGGGACGCGAAAAGCGTATCGGTTGATATGGTTGCCTTCCGACCGGTTGCTCATCGCGCAGCGAGGCCGGGTGAGGGTTGGTCCCGGCCTCGACAAAGAGCCCTCACCCGGAGCCGCTTCGCGTCTCCGACCTCCCCCGCAAGCGGGAGAGGCCACGCCAAGTGCAGCCTTTTTAGCGTGACCTGATCCAAAATCATCCGGCTCTACCCCTCCACCACCAGGCGGTAGCCGACCCCGGCCTCGGTCGCGATCAGATGCGGCCGGGCGGGGTCGTCGCCGAGCTTCTGGCGCAGCTGGCCGACATAGACGCGCAGATACTGCATGGCGTCGATATGGGCCGGGCCCCAGACCTCGCGCAGGATCTTCTGGTGCGTCACCACCCGCCCCTGATGGGCGGCAAGCAGGCGCAGGATCTCGAACTCCTTCTTCGACAGCTTGATCTCCCGCCCATCGAGCCGGACCCGGCGGTGCGGCACGTCGACCGCCAGCGGCCCGGCCTCGATCACCGCCTGCACCGCCCCCTCCTCCTGCCCGCCGCGGCGCAGCGTGGCGCGCAGCCGGGCGGTCAGCTCGGCGATGCCGAAGGGCTTGGTGACGTAGTCGTTGGCGCCGCGGTCCAGCGCCTCGACCTTCTCCGCCTCGCCGGCCCGGACCGACAGCACGATCACCGGCACCGCCGACAGCTCGCGGATCCGGCTCAGCACCTG
Organism: Inquilinus sp. 2KB_23; assembly: GCF_052115705.1. Taxonomy (NCBI): domain Bacteria; kingdom Pseudomonadati; phylum Pseudomonadota; class Alphaproteobacteria; order Rhodospirillales; family Rhodospirillaceae; genus Inquilinus; species Inquilinus sp. 2KB_23. The sequence goes on from NZ_JBFRHF010000014.1 coordinate 9,437, forward strand.
CTGCCCGTCCATGTCGGGCAGGCCGAGATCCAGGATGACCAGGTCCGGCCGGTCCTGGATCACCCGCTCCAGCCCCTCCGCCCCGCTGGCGGCCTCGATCGGGGCATAGCCGTCGGCGGCCAGGCTGATCTTGATGAAGCGGCGGATCTGCGGCTCGTCGTCGATGATCAGGATGCGGGGCGGATGCGGCGCAGGCGTCTGCAGTGGGGCCGGCATCGGCTAAAGCCCCATCGAGGTGCCGGGCAGCAGCGGCGCGGCCAGGTCGGGCGGGAAGGTGATGGTGAAGACGGCGCCGCGGCGGTCGCCGCGGTTGCCGGCCCGGATGCGGCCGCCCATGGTCTCGACGAAGCCGCGGCAGATGGCGAGGCCCAGACCGGTGCCGGCCTGGGCGCTGTCGCCATGGTGGATGCGGTTGAACTTGTCGAAGATCGCCTCCAGCTTGTCCTCCGGGATGCCGTCGCCCTCGTCCAGCACCCGGATCACCAGCCCCTTCTCCTCCCGCGCCGAAACCGTGATGGCGGTGCCCGCCGGGGCATATTTGGCGGCGTTGTCGATCAGGTTGACCAGCACCTGCTCCAGCAGGATCGGGTCGAGCAGATACAGCGGCAGGTCGGGCGCGAGGTCCAGCCCCAGGCGATGGCGCGTCACCAGCGGGGCGCAGCGGTCGGCCGCGGCGCCGACGATCTCCGCCACCTCCGCCGCCTCCAGCTTCGGGCGCAGCACGCCGGATTCGAGCCGGGTCATGTCCAGCAGGTTGCCGACGAAGCGGTTCAGCCGCTCGGCCTCGTCCTCCACCATCTCCATCAGCTCGCCGCGCGCCGCCGGCGCCAGCACCGCGTCGTGGCGGCGCAGGCTGGAGATGGCGCCGATGATCGAGGCCAGCGGCGTGCGCAGGTCGTGGCTGATCGAGGTCAGCAGGGCGGCGCGCAGCCGCTCGGTCTCCGCCACCACGCGGACCTCGTCGACATCCTTGGCCAGCCGCACCCGCTCGATCGCCACCGCCGCCTGGTCCATCAGCGATTCCAGCAGCCGCTGGTCGTCCGGGCTCAGCAGCGGCCCGGGCTGCTCGCGGTCGATGCCGACCACGCCGATCGGGCTGGCGGCGGTGCCCCAGGGCAGGAACAGCCATTTGCCGCCGGGCAGCGTGTCGGCGCCGCGGCCGGCCGGCCGGTCATTGGCCCAGCTCCATTGTGCCGCGGCGCGCTCGGTCTCCTCGATCCGATCCTCCGGCGGATAGCCGGCGACCACCTGCAGCGACCCGTCCTGCGGCATCAGGATGACCACGCGCAGCTTCAGCATCGCCGCGATCTGGTAGGCCGCAGCCCACAGCAGGTCGTCGGACGAGGCGATCGCCGCCAGCTTGCGGCTGAAGCCGTACAGCTCCGCCGTGGCCTTGGCCCGGGCGGCGGCGCCGCGCGCCTGCAGCCGGGCCCGGCTCTGCAGGTTCGAGGTCACCACGGCCACCACCAGGAAGAACACCAGCGAGGTGACGTTGGAGGGGTCGGCGATCACCAGGCTGTAGAGCGGCGCCAGGAAGAAGAAGTTGACCGCCACGACGCTGAGCAGCGAGGCGAAGATCGACGGCCCCAGCCCGTAGCGCGCGGCGCAGAACAGCACCGGGATCAGGAACACCAAAGCGATGCTGTTGGTGGTGGCGAAGGCGGCGACGCCATGGGCCGCGGCCACGGTGACGGCGACGCCGATGGCGGCGACCAGATAGGGCCGCGGGTCGAAGCCGGGATCGGCCGGGCGGGTCTGGATCCGCTCCTCCGCCCCCAGCGGCGGCGCGTCGTCCCCGGCCAGCACCTGGACCGAGATGGTGCCGGCCTTGCGCACGAGGTCGTGCACCACCGAGCCGTGCAGCATCTCGAACCAGCGCGAACGGCTGGATTTGCCGATGATGATCTGGGTGATGTTGTTGCGCCGGGCATAGGCCAGGATCTCGGCGACGATGTCGGTGGCCGGCACGGTCACGGTCTCGCCGCCCAGCTTCTCCGCCAGCAGCAGGGCGCGGGCGACGCGGTCGCGGTCGGCCTCGCCCAGCCGATGGTGGCGCGAGCCTTCGACATAGACCGCGGTCCAGCGCGCGCCCAGCCGGTCGGCCATGCGCCGGGCGTAGCGGATCAGCGCCTCGCCGCCCCGCGCCTCGCTGACGCAGACCATGATGCGGTCGCCCGCCGCCCAGGGCCCGGTGATGGCATGGGCCCGCATGTAGCCCAGCATCTGGTCATCGACCCGCTGGGCGGTGCGGCGCAGCGCCAGCTCGCGCAGGGCGGCCAGGTTGCCGGGCTTGAAGAAGTGGTCGACCGCCCGCCGCGCCTGGTCGCGGACATAGACCTTGCCCTCGGCCAGCCGCTTCTGCAGGTCCTCCGGCGTCAGGTCGATCAGCTCGATCTCGGCGGCGCCGTCGATCCAGGAATCCGGCACCGTCTCGCGCACCCGGATGCGGGTGATCTGGGCGACGACGTCGTTCAGGCTTTCGACATGCTGGATGTTCAGCGTGGTCCAGACGTCGATACCGGCGTCCACGATCTCCTCGACATCGAGGTAGCGCTTGGCGTGGCGGCTGCCGGGCGCGTTGGTGTGCGCCAGCTCGTCCACCAGCACCAGAGCGGGGTGCCGCGCCAGGATGGCGTCGAGGTCCATCTCCTCGACCGTCTGGCCGCGGTATTCGGCGCGGCGGCGGGGCACGATCTCGAAGCCCTCGACCAGCGCCAGGGTCTCGGCCCTGCCATGGGTCTCGACCACGCCGATGACGACGTCGACGCCGTCGCGGCGCCGGGCCGCCCCTTGGGACAGCATCTCATAGGTCTTGCCGACGCCGGGCGCCGCCCCGAGGAAGATCTTGAGGCGGCCGCGAGTGTTCGCGGCCGCCTCGAGCAGGGCTTCCGGCGAGGGGCGCCGATCGTCGCCAAATCCTGAATCAGGGGCACGATCGGTGACTACCATCGGATCAGGAGACTACGACGCCTTCATGCCGTCCAGCAGCATGTTGAGCTGCAGCACGTTGACCCGCGGCTCGCCGATCAGGCCGAGCAGCCGTCCGCTGGTCGCTTGGCTCACCGCCTGGCGCACCTGGTCCGGCGGCAGGTTGCGGGCGGCGGCGACCCGGGCGATCTGGGTCTCGGCATTGGCCGGGCTGATGTCCGGGTCGAGGCCCGAGGCCGAGCTGGTGACCAGGTCGGCCGGCGGGTGGGTGATGCCCTGCGCCGCCAGCGCGTCGACGTCGCCCTTCACCCGGTCGGCCAGCGCCTGGCTGGTCGGGCCGAGGTTCGAACCGGCCGAGTTGGCGGCGTTGTAGGGCGCCGCGATGGTCTTGGTCGGGTCGTTCGGATCCGTGTCCGAGGTCGCCGACAGCCGGCCGTGGAAGTACTTGTCCGATGTGAAGTTCTGGCCGATCAGCGTGGCGCCGATCACGGTGCCGTCGGGCCGCTTCACCAGGCTGCCATTGGCTTGGGCAGGGAACAGCCCCTGGGCGATGCCGGTCATGGCGAAGGGGTAGGCGATGCCGGTGATGATGGTCAGCAGGACGATCATCACGATGGCGGGGCGGATCTGGTTCAACATTTTGGTGCCTCACACCAGGCCGAGGGCGGTGACGATCAGGTCGATCACCTTGATCCCGATGAACGGGACGATGATGCCGCCCAGGCCGTAGATCAGGAGGTTGCGCCGCAGCAGGTTGGCCGCGCTCAGCGCCCGGTAGCGGACGCCGCGCAGGGCCAGCGGGATCAGGCCGATGATGACCAGGGCGTTGAAGATGATCGCGGACAGGATCGCGCTCTGCGGCGAGTGCAGATCCATGACGTTGAGCACGCCGAGCTGCGGGTAGAAGGCCAGGAACATCGCCGGGATGATGGCGAAGTACTTGGCCACGTCGTTGGCGATCGAGAAGGTGGTCAGCGCGCCGCGGGTGATCAGCAGCTGCTTGCCGATGCCGACCACCTCGATCAGCTTGGTCGGGTCGCTGTCGAGGTCGACCATGTTGCCGGCCTCGCGCGCCGCCACCGTGCCGGTCTGCATCGCCACGCCGACATCGGCCTGGGCCAGCGCCGGCGCGTCGTTGGTGCCGTCGCCGCACATCGCCACCAGCCGGCCCTTGCCCTGCTCCTCGCGGATCAGCGCCAGCTTGGCCTCCGGCGTCGCCTGGGCCAGGAAGTCGTCGACCCCCGCCTCGGCCGCGATCGCCGCGGCGGTCAGCGGGTTGTCGCCGGTGATCATGACGGTGCGGATGCCCATCCGCCGCAGCTCGGCGAAGCGCTCACGGATGCCGCCCTTGACCACGTCCTTGAGGTGGATGAGGCCAAGCGGCTTGCCGTCGCGCGACACGGCCAGCGGCGTGCCGCCGGACTTGGCGATGCGCTCGGTGACCTGCTCCAACTCCTTCGGCATCGCCAGGCGCGGGTTGCCGGCGACCTCGCGGACATGGGCGATGACGGCATCGACCGCGCCCTTGCGGATGACCGAGCCCTCGACGTCGACGCCGCTCATCCGGGTCTGCGCTGTGAAGGGCACGAAATGGGCCTGCATGCGGCCGACCTCACGGGCGCGGAGGCCGTACTTCTCCTTCGCCAGCACCACGACCGAGCGGCCTTCCGGCGTCTCGTCGCTGAGCGAGGACAGCTGGGCGGCGTCCGCCAGCTCGGCCTCGGTCACGCCCGGCAGCGGCACGAATTCGGTCGCCAGCCGGTTGCCGAGGGTGATGGTGCCGGTCTTGTCGAGCAGCAGGGTGTCGACATCGCCCGCCGCCTCCACCGCGCGGCCGGACATGGCCAGCACGTTGAAGCGCACCAGGCGGTCCATGCCGGCGATGCCGATGGCCGAGAGCAGCGCGCCGATGGTGGTCGGGATCAGGGTGACGAACAGCGCCACCAGCACCACCACCGAGACCGAGCCGCCGGCATAGGCGGCGAAGGCGGGGATGGTGACCGTGGCGAAGACGAAGATGATCGTCAGGCCGGCCAGCAGGATGTTCAGCGCGATCTCGTTCGGGGTCTTCTGGCGCGACGCGCCTTCGACCAGCGCGATCATGCGGTCGAGGAAGGTCGACCCCTGGGCCGCGGTGATGCGCACCTTGACCCAGTCCGACAGCACCCGGGTGCCGCCGGTGACGGCCGACCGGTCGCCGCCGGATTCGCGGATCACCGGGGCGGATTCGCCGGTGATCGCGCTTTCGTCGACCGAGGCGATGCCTTCGATGACCTCGCCGTCGGACGGCACCAGGTCACCCGCCTCGACCAGGACGAAGTCGCCCTGGCGCAGCGACAGCGCCGGAACCAGTTCGGTCTCACGGCCGGCCGGGTCGGCCAGGCGCTTGCCCATGGCGTCGGTCTGGGTCCGGCGCAGGCTGTCCGCCTGCGCCTTGCCGCGGCCTTCGGCCACCGCTTCCGCGAAGTTGGCGAACAGCACGGTGAACCACAGCCAGAGCACGATCTGGATGGTGAAGCCGATGCCCGGCGCGCCGATGGCGAGGTCGCGGAGCAGCAGCACCGTGGTCAGGGTCGCGACGACCTCGACCACGAACATCACCGGGTTGCGCCACATCAGGCGGGGGTCGAGCTTGCGGAACGCGTCGATCGCGGCCGGGCCCATGATCTTGGCGTCGAACAGGGACGCCGGGGTGTTTGAGGCTTTCATGACGGACGTGTCCGATCAGAACAGAGTGCCGGCGGCGGCGGCCAGGTGGTCGACCACCGGGCCCAGCGCCAGGGCCGGGAAGAAGGTGAGGCCGCCCATGATCAGCACCACGCCGATCAAGAGGCCGACGAACAGCGGCCCGGTGGTCGGGAAGGTGCCGGCCGAAGGCGGCAGGCTGCGCTTGGCGGCGAGAGATCCCGCGACCGCCAGCATCGGCACGATCATCAGGAAGCGGCCGATCAGCATCGCGAAGCCCAGGGTGATCGTGTAGAACAGCGAGGTCGCGGTCAGGCCGCCGAAGGCCGAGCCGTTGTTCGCCGTGCCCGAGACATAGGCGTAGAGCACCTCGGAGAAGCCGTGCGGCCCGGGGTTGAGGATGCCGGCCAGCCCGGCGTCGGTCGACACCGCCAGGGCGGTGAAGCCCAGCATCGACAGCGGCAGGACGAGAAGCGCCAGCATGGTCATCTTCACCTCCTTCGCCTCGATCTTCTTGCCGACATATTCCGGCGTGCGGCCGACCATCAGCCCGGCGACGAAGATCGCCTCGATGACGAAGAGCAGCATGCCGTAGAGCCCGGCGCCGACGCCGCCAACGACGACTTCGCCCAGCATCATGTTGATCATCGGCATCATGCCGCCGAGCGCGGTGAAGCTGTCGTGCCAGGCGATGACCGCGCCGCAGGAGGCGGCGGTGGTGATCACCGCGAACAGGGACGACAGGGCCACGCCGAAACGGACCTCCTTGCCCTCCATGTTGCCGAGCGTCGGGTCGACGCCGAGCGAGGTCAGCAGATGGCCCGCGCCGGCCTCCTGCCAGTAGGTGATGAAGACGCCGGCCAGGAACAGCACGCCCATGGCGGCGAAGATCGCCCAACCCTGGCGCTCGTTCTTGACCATGCGGCCGAAGGTGTTGGTCAGCCCGGCGCCGATCGCGAAGATCAGCACCATCTGCACCAGGTTCGACAGCGCAGTCGGGTTCTCGTAGGGGTGCGCCGAATTGGCGTTGAAGAAACCGCCGCCATTGGTGCCCAGCATCTTGATCGCGAGCTGCGAGGCCACCGGCCCCTGGGCGATGGTCTGATGCGCGCCTTCCAGCGTGGTGGCGTCGACATAGCTGCCGAAAGTCTGCGGCACGCCCTGCCAGACGAAGAAGATCGTGGCGACGATGCAGATCGGCAGCAGCACGTAGAGCGTGGCCCGGGTCAGGTCGACCCAGAAATTGCCGATGGTCTGGGCCGAGCGCCGGGCGAAGCCGCGGACGAGCGCGATGGCCAGTGCGATGCCGGTCGCAGCCGAGACGAAGTTCTGCACCGTCAGCCCGGCCATCTGGGTCAGGTAGCTCATGGTGGTCTCGCCACCATAGGACTGCCAGTTGGTGTTGGTGACGAAGCTGACCGCGGTGTTGAAGGCCAGGCCTTCCGGCACCGCCGACATGCCCGCCGGGTTCAGCGGCAGCATGTCCTGGAAGCGCTGCAGGGCGTAGAGCAGGACGACGCCGGCCAGGCTGAACAGCAGCATGGCGAAGGCATAGCCGGTCCAATGCTGCTCACGGTCCTCGCGCACGCCGGCGGCGGCGTAGAGGACGCGCTCCACCGGGCGCAGGACGGGTGAGAGGAAGGTGCGTTCGCCCTCGAACACGCGGGCCATATAGCCGCCGAGGGGACGCACGAGGAGGACGACGAGCGCGCAGTACAGCGCGATCTGGATCCAGCCGTTGAGAGTCATGGCTGCGTCAGCTTTCCTGGCTCAGAATTTTTCGGGTCGGACCAGGGCGTAGATGAGGTAGCCGAGCAGCAGCACGGACACCACGCCGCCGAGGATGAGGTCGAATGTCATCGCCGCCTCACAGCCGGTCGCAGAGAAACACATAGACCAGGCCCGCAGCGAAGAACGCTGCGACCAGGCCGGACATCAGAATATCGAGCACGAAGTCTCCTTCCCGCGCCGACAGGTGCGGTATCGTGTGATCGGGCCGATAAGGCGCCCGAAGCGCATAAAAATTCGATCCGGATTTGCGGAGGGGGCGAGAGCGTCCCATGGGGGCGCTGCCGGGGCCGGGACCGGCGGACAACGCGAAGGGACATCCGTCGCCATCGGCATCGTCCCCATCCTGGTCGGCCGACGGCTCATCTTTTTATTGTGAGCGTTGTCGATTTCCCGCCGACCGGATCGATTATACAGCATCGACACCGGCGGACCGATGAGGACTGCCGGCGCGCGGCTTGGGACGGACAGGAGACCAGCGATGATGACAGGCGGATGCCTGTGCGGGGCGGTGCGCTACGAGGTGGCGGCCGAACCGGTCTATACCGGCCATTGCCACTGTCGCAGTTGCCAGCGCGCCAGCGGCGCCGGCCACTCCACCTATGTCGGCGTGCCGCGCGCGGCCATGACCGTCCGGGGAGAGACGCGGAGCCATGCCGTGACCGGCGGCAGCGGCCTTCCGGCGGCACGCCATTTCTGCCCGGTCTGCGGCAGCCAGCTGTTCGGCGTCTGCGAGATCGCCCCCGACATGGCCACGCTCTATGCCGGCACGCTGGACGACCCGTCGGCGATCCGGCCGGACGCGGCGATCAATGTGCGCAGCCGCCAGCCCTGGGACCGCGTCGCCGGCGACCTGGCGGAGTTCGACGAGATGCCGCCGGGCGCCGGGGCCTAGGCCCAGACCCGTTCATGCCGACACCGGGAGAGACCGCCATGGAATTCCGCGACGACGACCTCACGGCCTTCGAGAAGAACGGCCCCGCCCTGCCGGCCTCGGGCGATCAGGGCCATCTCGACCATGACGGCGCCCGGATCTGGTACGCGACCTATGGGTCCGGGCCGGCCGTGATCCTGCTGCATGGCGGCCTTGGCCACAGCGGCAACTGGGGCTACCAAGTGCCGGCGCTGGTCGCCTCCGGCCATCGCGTCCTGGTCATCGACAGCCGCGGCCATGGCCGCAGCACCCGCGATTCCCGCCCCTACAGCTACGAGCTGATGGCGTCCGACGTCCTGGCGGTGATGGACGCGCTGCAGGTGGAGAAGGCGGCAGTCGTGGGCTGGAGCGACGGCGCCTGCATCGCCCTGATCCTGGCCGCGCAGGCCCCCGCGCGGGTCGCCGGCGTGTTCTTCTTCGGCTGCAACATGGACCCCAGCGGCACCAAGGAATTCGTGCCCACACCGGTCGTCGACCGGTGCTTCGCCCGGCACGCCAAGGACTACGCGGAACTGTCGGCCACGCCGGACCAGTTCAAGCCCTTCGTCGACGCGGTCGGCGCGATGATGAAGACCCAGCCCAACTACACCGCCGGCGACCTGGCCGGGATCCGGGTGCCGGTCGCGATCGTGCAGAGCGAGCATGACGAGTTCATCAAACCCGAGCACGCCGACTACCTCGCCCGCAGCATCCCGGGGGCGAAGTTGATCACCCTGCCCGGCGTGAGCCATTTCGCCCCGCTGCAGCGGCCTGGAGAGTTCAACGGCGTGGTGCGGGCCTTCCTCGACCGCGTCCACGGCGCCGATCCGGCCTGGAGCTAGCCCTTTGACGGGCCCGACGCTTCGACCAGGATCGAAGCGTGCCGCCGGGGAGGCCGCTATGATGGCGCGATCCAGCCGGAGAGCGCGCCCATGGCCTACCGTCCCAGCATCGCCGCCACCGCCCACCTGATCGCCGACCCGGCCCGGGCCGGGATGCTGCTCGCCCTGGTCGACGGCCGGGCGCTGCCGGCCGGCGAGCTGGCCTATGCCGCCGGGGTGACGCCGCAGACCGCGAGCACGCATCTGGCCAAGCTGCTGGCCGGCGGGATGCTGGCGGTCGAGACCGAGGGTCGGCACCGCTACTACCGGCTGGCCGGGCCCCAGGTCGCCCAGGCGATCGAGACCCTGGCGGCGATCGGCCCGGTGGAGGCGGTGCGGCGCAAGCCCCTGACCCGCGAGGCCCGGCATCTGCACTTCGCCCGCAGCTGCTACGATCACCTGGCCGGCCGGCTGGGCGTGGCCGTGGCCCGGGCCCTGCAGGAGCGGAAGCTGATCACCGCCGCGGCGGACAAGCAGTTCGACCTGACGCCGGCCGGGCGGGACTGGTTCGGCGATCTCGGCCTCGACATCGCCGGGCTGCGCCCCACCCGGCGCGGCCTGGCCCGGCAATGCCTGGACTGGACCGAGCGCGAGCACCACCTCGCCGGGCCGCTCGGGGTCCAGCTGCTGAACCAGCTCTGTTCCCATGGCTGGCTGCGGCGCTCGGCATCGTCCCGCGCCATCCAGGTCACGCCGCAGGGCTGGGCCGGGCTGAAGGACCGGCTGGGCATCGCGCCCGGGCTAGACGACTGACCCAGCCCGTCAGGCTGCCGTGACCGGAAACGGTGTGCCGGGAAGGTAGAGCGAGACGGGACGGATCTCGTAGACGGCGGTGGGGTTGACGCGCCGCAGGTCGCGTGCCGCTGCGATCGCGGCCGCACGCGTGTCACAGTCCACGACATAGAAGCCCAGCAGCTGTTCCTTGGTCTCGGCGAAGGGACCATCGGTGATGGACCCGGTGCCCGGACCGCGCAGGGTGCAGGCCTGTTCCGTCGCCCCGAGCCGCGCGGCCGGCCCGAGGCGGCCCTCCTGATGAAGCCGGTCGTGGACCTTGTGGAGATCGGCCATCAGCGCCGCATCCTCCTCCGGCGTCCAGGACGCGACCACCCCTTCCACGTGATAGGCCAAGATAGCGTAGAGCATCGATGCCCCCTTTCCCCGTGCCGGATGGGCGAGAGTATCCAAGGCTGTCCCCGCGGAGCCAATCCCGATCTTGGCCCCCTGCGTGGGTCCGTCAGCCCCGCAGCCGCGCCAGCGCCAGCATCGCGCCGCCGGCCAGCAGGCCCCAGAAGGCGGCGCCGATGCCGAACAGCGACAGGCCGGAGACGGTGGTGACGAAGGTGACGATGGCCGGCAGCCGCTCCTCCTCCCGCGCCAGCGCCGCCGACAGGGCGCCGCCGAGGCTGCCGAGCAGCGCCAGCCCGGCCACCGCCTGGATCAGCAGCGGCGGCGAGGCGGCGATGAAGGCGGCGGCGAAGCCGGCGAACAGGCCGAGCCCGACATAGGTGACGCCGGCCACCACCGCCGCCGGCCAGCGCCGCGACGGGTCGGGATGCGCCTCGGGCGCGGCGCAGAGGGCGGCGGTGATCGCCGACAGGTTGACCGCATGGCCGCCGAACACCGAGGTCGCGGCGCTGGCCAGCCCGGTGGCGACGAACAGAGGCCCGACCGCGGGGCGGTAGCCATTGGCATTCAGCACCGCCAGGCCGGGCACGTTCTGCGACGCCATGGTGACGATGAACAGCGGCACCGCGATGCCGATCAGCGCCGCGGTCGAGAAGGCCGGGATCACGAACACCGGCTCCGGCTTCAGATGGGCGAAGGCCTCCGGCGGCACCGTGGTGGTCAGCAGGATCAGCGCCACCGCCACCACCACCGCGGCCGGCACGGCGTAGAGCCGGGCGAAGCGCCAGGTCAGCGCCCAGACCAGGACCACCGGCACCGCCAGCATCGGCATGGCGCCGACGGCGCGCGCCGGGGCGAGGCAGAGGTCGAGCAGCACCCCCGCCAGCATGGCGCTGGCCAGCGGCACCGGGATCGCGGTGACCAGCCGGCCGAACGGGCGCCACAGCCCGGCCACCACCATCAGCCCGGCCGCCACCAGGAAGGCGCCGACCGCGACCGGGAAGCCGCCGGCCGGCGCGCCGGTCGTAATCAGCAGCACCGCCCCCGGGGTCGACCAGGCGATGCTGATCGGCAGCTTCGACCACAGCGACAGGCCAATCGCCAGCAGCCCCTGGCCGACGCAGACCGCGAACAGGCCCGACGCCGCCTCGGCCGGGCTGGCCCCCGCCGCCGTCAGCCCCTGCAGCACGATGGTGAAGGCGCTAGCGAAGCCGACCACGGCGGCCAGCAGCCCGGCCGCCACCGGCTGCAGGGCCGAGCCGCCGCCCGTCGGGGCGATGGGGACGCCGGCGTCGTCCACGATCGAGGTGCTGTCGGTCCGCATGTCCCGGCCTTTGCAGGAACGCCGGCAGGCCCCTGCCCGCCCGGCACCCGCCGATCCTTGCCGATCCCGCCGCGGCGATCTATCGTTAAATTGGATCCAATCAACATTTGGCTTCTGGATGCGCAGCTTAACCGGCGACGGCACTTCCCCCCTGGCAGGCCCCCTGGCCGGGCTCGGCGCCCTGGCGCCGCGGCACCGCACGGCGACGGAGTTTGTCGAGGCAACGCTGAAGGCGGCGATCCTGGACGGGCGGATCGCCGGCGGCACGGCGCTGCGGCAGGAGGAGCTGGCCGCGACCTTCGGCCTGAGCCGGATGCCGGTGCGCGAGGCGCTGCGGCAGCTGGAGGCGCAGGCGCTGGTCGATGTCGTGCCGCACAAGGGCGCGGTGGTGACCGAGATCTCGGCCGACGACGCCGCCGACAACTACGCCATCCGCTTGGCGCTGGAGCCGGCGGCGCTGGCCCGGTCGATCCCGCGGCTGGAGGCCGCCGATTTGGACCGGGCCGGCGACCTGATCGCCGCCATGGACGCCGAGCCCGATCCCGGCCGGATGGGGGCGCTGAACCGGCAGTTCCACATGGCGCTGTACGCCCGCGCCGGCCATGCCCGCATGCTGGCCCTGACCGACCAGCAGCTGGCCGCGGCCGACCGCTACATCCGCTTCCACCTGGCGGCCAAGGGGCGCGCCCACCTGTCCCAGCACGAGCACCGGGCGATGCTGGCGGCGGCGACCGCCGGCGACATCGACACGGCGGTCGCGGTGCTGCGGCAGCATCTCGACACCGCGGCGGTGACGATCGCGGCGTTTTTCCAGTCGCGCGGCCGCTGATCCGCAAGCACAGGATTTGCGATGCGGGATTGCACCTGGACGCCGGCGGGGAGATCGTATTTACAGAACCCAATCCCACCCGTGAATCACCACCGATTCACAACAAGAGCTCATCCGAGGAGTCAGGTTCATGCGACGTCAGGCATTGGCATTCATCCCCGTGGTCCTGGCCGGTCTGGCCATGGCCGGCTGTTCGGTGAACGAGGTCCCGGGCGACAATTTCGGCCTGTCGGTCCACAACCCGACGCCCGCGGCGCAGTCCCGCACCCAGCCGGACGTCCAGGCCGGCCAGGATCCCTACAACCGCACCATCCCGCAGCCATAGGGTGCGGCCCGCCGCTACTCCATGCGGCGGCGGAACATCCAGGCCGCGGCGCTGAGCGTCACCAGGGCGATCAGCGCCAGCGGCGCGGTGTTGCGCAGCATCTCGTCCAGCGGCAGCCCCTTCAGGAACACGCCGCGGACGATGATGATGAAATAGCGCAGCGGGTTGAGGAAGGTCACCGGCTGCAGCCATTCCGGCATGTTGTCGATCGGCGTGGCGAAGCCGGACATCAGCGTGGCCGGGATCATGAACAGGAAGGATCCCAGGATCGCCTGCTGCTGCGTCGCCGACAGCGCCGAGATGAACAGCCCGATGCCGATCAGGGCCAGCAGGTAGAAGAACACGGCGGCGTAGAACATCGGCAGCGACCCGCGCAGCGGCAGCCCGAACCAGACCAGCGCCACCAGCAAATAGAAGCTGCAATGGACGAAGCCGATCAGCAGCGACGGCACGGTCTTGCCGATCAGGATCTCATGCACCCGCAGCGGCGACACCAGCAGCTGGTCGAAGGTGCCCAGCTCGCGCTCCCGCGCGATCGACAGGCCGGTGACGATCAGCCCGATCAGCACCGCGATCACGGCGATCAGGTTCGGCACCATGAACCATTGCGTGTCCAGCGCCGGGTTGAACCAGAAGCGCGGCACCGCGGCCTCCGGCCGCGACGCGGTGCCGGACGGGCTCGCGGCGTCGGCCGCCATGCCGCCGACGATCTGCTGGAGGTAGCTGCCGGCCAGCTGCGAGGCGTTGGAGCGGCGGCCGTCGAGGATGACCTGCAGGTTCGTCGGCCGGCCGGCGGCGATGTCGCGCGAGAAGCTCGGCCCGATCTCGACCGCCAGCAGCACCTGCTGCAGGTCGATCGCCCGGCGCAGCGCCGCGGGCGTGTCCACCGCCAGGATGGTGCGGAAGGTGGGGGTGCCGTCGATGCGGTTCACCAGCTCCTGGCTCCAGGCGCCGCGGTCGCGGTCCAGCACGGCGATGTCGGCGTTCCTCACCTCCATGGTCGCGGCATAGGCGAAGACGAAGAGCTGCAGGATCGGCGGCACGATCAGGATCATCCGGCTGCGCGGGTCGCGCAGCACGGCCAGCAGTTCCTTGACGATCAGGGCTTTGAGTCGGCGCCACATCTCAGACCAGCCTCTTCCGGCTCAGCCGCGCCGCCAGGGTGAACAGCACCGCCCCCTCGAACAGCAGCACGGCGATGCTGCGGAGGTAGAGCGGCCAGATGTCCCCGGCCAGGAACACGCTCTGCAGCGCCGGGATGTAGTAGCGCGCCGGGATGATCACGGTGATCCACTGGATCACCACCGGCATCGAGTTGATCTCGAACAGGAAGCCCGACAGCAGGAAGGACGGCAGGAAGCCGGCGACCAGCGCCAGCTGCGACGCCAGGAACTGGTTCTTGGTGGCGGCGGAGATGACCAGGCCGAGGCCCAGCGCCGGGCACAGGAAGGCTGATGAGACCAGGTACAGCGCGAAGACCGAGCCGCGGAACGGCACCCCGAACAGGAAGACGGTGACGACGACGCACAGGGTCAGCGAGGCCAGGCCGAGCAGGAAATAGGGCAGGATCTTCCCGGCCAGCAGCTCCAGCGCCGTCACCGGCGTCGCCATCATCGCCTCCATCGTCCCGCGCTCCCACTCCCGCGCCACCACCAGCGCGGTCAGCAGGGTGCCGATCATGGTCATGACGATGGCGATGGCGCCGGGCACCAGCACGTTGCGGCTGACCAGCTCTTGGTTGAACCACACCCGCTGCTGGACATCGATCGCAGGCAGGCCGCTGCCGCCCGACCCGGCCGCCTCCATCGCCTGCCAGCTGCCGAGCACGCCCTGGGCATAGGCCAGCACGAAGTTGGCGGTGTTGGGGTCGGTGCCGTCGACCAGGATCTGGATCTGCGGCGCGCCGCCGGGCTGGGCCGCGGCGGCGGTGAAGGTCTCGGGGATGACGATGATGCCCTTGATCCGGTTGGTCACCAGGTCTTCGGCGAATTGCCGCCGGTCGGTGCCGATGCGGGCGTCGAAATAGCGCGAAGCCTGGAAGCTGGCGGCGAGGTCGCGCGCCGCCGGGCTGGAGCTTTCGACCGCGACCCCGACCTTGGTGTGGTCGGCGTCGAGCGACAGGGCATAGCCGAACAGGAACAAGAGCAGCACCGGCAGCACCACGGCGATCAGCAGGCTGGAGGGGTCGCGCAGGATCTGCATACCCTCCTTCCGCATCAGCGCCGCGAAGCGCCGCAGCCGGTCGGCGCGGGCGGTGGCGGCGGCCTGGACGGCGGCGGTCATGCCGCCTCCGCCTTCAAATCCGAGGCCTCGACCAGGGCGATGAAGGCGTCCTCCATGGTCGGGTCGGGCTTGGCCTTGTCCGCCACCTTGGCCTTGAGCTCGTCGGGCGACCCCAGCGCGATCGAGCGGCCGCGATAGATCAGCGAGATGCGGTCGCAATACTCGGCCTCGTCCATGAAATGGGTGGTGACCAGCACGGTCACGCCCGTCTCGACCAGGCCGTTGATGTGGGTCCAGAACTCGCGCCGGCTGATCGGGTCGACGCCCGAGGTCGGCTCGTCCAGGAACAGCACCTCGGGCTCGTGCATCACGGCGCAGGCCAGGGCCAGGCGCTGCTTGAAGCCGAGCGGCAGGGTGCCGGCCGAGCGCCCGAGCTGGCTGCCGAAATCGAAGATCTCGACCATCAGCCCGATCTGCCGCCGCGCCCGGGCACGGTCGAGACCGTAGACCCCGGCGAAGAAGTCGAGGTTCTGGCCGACGCTGAGATCGCCGTAGAGCGAGAATTTCTGCGCCATGTAGCCCAGGCGGTTGCGGGCTTCGGCCGCGTCGCGGCGCAGGTCGAAGCCGGCCACCCGCCCCTCCCCCGCCGTCGGCTTCAGCAGCCCGCACAGCATCTTGAAGGTGGTCGACTTGCCGGCGCCGTTCGGCCCAAGCAGGCCGAAGATCTCGCCGCGCGGGATGTCGAAGCTGATGTCGTCGGCGGCGGTGAAGTCGCCGAAGCGCTTGGTCAGGCCACGCGCCTCGATCACCGGCCCGTCGCGCGGCGGCAGCTTCTGGCGGGCCTCGGCCAGCTTCGACCGGCCGCCGGGGCCGCCGCCGAGGACGTCGACGAAGGCATCCTCGAAGCGCGGCGGCGCCGGGGCGATTTCGGCGGCCTGGCCGGCGATCGGCGGCGGTTCCGGAACCCCCTCCGCCTTGGTCACCAGCCGGATCGCGGTGCCCTGGATCACGCCGTCGATCACGCCGGGCTGGCCCAGCGCCACGGCCAGCACCTGCCGGCGGCGGCCCGCGATCCCGGTCATCCGGAACACCCGGCCCTCGACCCGCCCGGTCAGCCCGGCCGGCTCGCCCTCATACAGCAGGCGGCCTTCGTTCAGCAGCAGCACCCGGTCGCATTTCTCGGCCTCGTCGAGATAGGCGGTCGACCACACCACGCCGATGCCCTCGCGGGTCAGGTCCTGCACCATGCCCCACAGCTCGCGCCGCGAGATCGGGTCGACGCCGACCCCCGGCTCGTCGAGCAGCAGCAGCCGCGGCTTGCGCAGCAGGGCGCAGGCTAGGCCGAGCTTCTGCTTCATGCCGCCGGACAGCTTGCCGGCCAGCCGGCCGGTGAAGCGCTTGAGGTCGGTGAAGCCCAAAAGCTCGTCGAACGACGCCGCCCGCTCGGGCTTCGGCAGGCCGCGCAGGTCGGCGTAGAGGTCGAGATTCTCCTGGACCGTCAGGTCCTCGTAGAGGCCGAAGCGCTGCGGCATGTAGCCGATCGCGGCCTGGATCGGTGCCGGCTCGGCCCGGGTGTCGTGGCCCAGCACGGTCAGGGTGCCGTCCTCGGGCAGCATCAGCGCGGTCATCAGCCGGATCAGCGTGGTCTTGCCCGCCCCGTCCGGCCCGACCAGCCCGGTGATGCGGCCCCCGCCGATCGCGGCGCTGACGGCGTCGAGCGCCGGCTTGCCCGGCCCGAAGCGCTTGGTGACGCCGTCGATCCGGACCAGGTCCTGCGTGGGCGCCGCAACAGGCTTAGGCGAGCTCGTCGACATAGCCTTACCCTCCGGCCCAGGCGATGCCGCTGATCCAAACCAAATGAGTCCCCCCTCCCCTTGCGGGAGGGGGGTAGGGGGAGGGGGTTCTCTCGGCCCGATCCGACCCGGATCCTGGAGACCCGTCCTGGACGGCACGTCCGATCCCTTGCCCATTCGCGCGCCGACGCGCGCAGACCCCTCCCCCTTGCCCCCTCTCGCAAGGGGAGGGGGGACGATGAAAGAACGGACCCTGCGGGGCGGAGACAGCCATCATTTCACCCCGCCTTCGGGATGCGGATGGTGACCGGCATGCCCTGGCGCAGGCCCTCATCGGCGTCGTCGACGACGATGCGCATGCGGTAGACCAGGTCGGTCCGCAGCTCCGGCGTCTGCACCGTCTTGGGGGTGAATTCGGCGACCGGCGAGACGAAGCCGACGCGGCCGCGATAGGGCCGGTCGGGGCGGGTGTCGGTCACCACCTGCACCTCCAGCCCGGGATGGATGCGGCCGAGATCGGGTTCGGCGACATAGGCGCGGACCCACACCGGCTTGGTCAGCGACAGCACATAGGCGACGCTGCTGGTGGCCAGGATCGCCCCCGGCTCGGTCACCCGCGACAGGATGATGCCGTCGGCCGGGGCCTTCAGCGTCGCATCCGCCAACGCGGTCTCGGCGGTGGCGAGGTCGGCCTGGGCGGAGGCGAGGTTGGCGCGGCCGGCGGCGATGTCCTCGGCGCGGTTGCCCTCCAGCAGCAGGTCCAGCGCCTGCTTCGCCGAATCCAGCTTCGCCCGGGCCATGTCGCGGTCGGCCTGGGTCTGGTCCAGCGTCGATTGCGGGGCGTTGCCGCCCTGGCGCAGCTGCTGGGTGCGGGCGAGCGCCAGCTCGGTGTTCTCGAGGTCGGCCTGGCGCTCCGCCACCGTGGCGCGGCCCTGGGCGATCTCGGCGGCGCGCGGCCCCGCCACCAGCTTGTCGAGGTCGGCCTGGCGCGCGGCGAGGCTGGCCCGGGCGGCCTGCAGGCTGTCCTGGAACGGCCGGTCGTCCAGCCGCGCCAGCACCGTACCCGCCGTCACCGCCTCGCCCTCCTCCAGCCGCATCTCGGCGAGCTTGCCGGAGACGCGGAAGCCGAGCTCGGCCTGGCGGATGTCGACATTGCCGTAGAGGGTCAGCGTGTCGGACTGCGCCCCGCGCCAGCCCAGCCGGCCGGGCAGGTCGAACCACCAGCCGGCGGCGGCGGCGGCCACGACCACGGCGACGATGGCGATGCGGATCTTCATGGCCGCGGCTCCACCGAGAGGCCGCGGAGATAGAGGTCGAGATGCCGGTCGATGAAGGTGCCGAGGTCGAAGGTCTCGTCCTGGCGCACGAAGGTGGTGCCCCAGATCACCGCCATCAGCAGCGGCGCGATCATCAGCCGGGCGGCATCCGCCGGATCGACCGGCCGGATCTCGCCGGCGGCGATGCCGCGCGCGATCAGGCCGGAGACGGTGTCGAGCATCCGGTCGATCACGGTCTCGCGCCAGAACTGCGCCAGCTCCGGAAACTGCGGGGATTCGGCGATGATCAGGCGCGGGAACTGCAGCAGCGGCGATCCCGCCATGGTGCTGGTGATGGCGCGCAGCAGCCGCGGCAGGATCTCCAGCACGGGGGCGCCGGGCTGCGCCGTCTCGCCGATCAGCCGTTCGACATTGGGCAGCACGGACTGGCGCACCAGCGCTTCGAACACCGCCTGCTTGCTGGGGAAGTAGAGATAGACCGTGCCCTTGCTGACCCCAGCCCTGGCGGCGATGTCGTCGATCCGTGTCGCGGCGAAGCCCCGCTCCACGAACAAGGCGAAGGCCGCGTCCAGCAGCTCCGCCGGCCGCGCTTCCTTGCGCCGCTTCCGTACCGCTTCGGCCATGACCGGTCCGCTTGCTTTGGTTAATGACTGACCAGTCAGTTATTAACCAAATTGGATCCCCGAGTCAATCTGATGCCGGGCGGCAGCATTAGCCGGCCGGACTGTTCATGATATGCTCCGTGGACAAGGCGCAGACCGATCAGACGCCGCAGGCGAAGGGCTCCGGATACCGGGTGAGCACCTGGTTGGCCGTAGAATGCCCTCGCCGACCATCGATGATGTCGCGTCACCTCTCCCATTCGCGAGAGAGGTTGGAGGCGTTTGCGCCTTCCCCACACCGTCATTGCGAGCGCAGCGAAGCAATCCATGCCAGGCGGCGCCATGGATTGCTTCGTCGGCTTCGCCTCCTCGCACTGACGGAGGGGGCTGCAGAGGCAACGCGAGAGGCTGACATCCCTCAGGATCGACGTATCCTTGATGGCTTGTCCGTCTGTCAGTGGGGGAGCGCGATGGCCGACAAGACCTCCGCCAAGCCAACCGCAACCAAGGGCAAAGGCCCCGCAGGGGCCGCGAAGCCGGCCCTCCTCTCAGGCGGCAACCCCCAGATCGCGAAGGGCACCGGCGACGCCCCGGTGCAGGCCTACATCGCGGCCATGCCGGACTGGAAAAGCGATGTCGGTCGCCGTCTGGACGCACTGATCACGTGCACCGTCCCCGGCGTGCACAAGGCGGTCAAATGGAACTCGCCGCTGTACGGGCTCGAGGGCCAGGGCTGGTTCCTGGGCCTCCATTGCTTCACGCACTACGTCAAGGTCGCGTTCTTTCGCGGCGCGTTGCTGCATCCGGTTCCTCCCGGTCCGTCCAAGCAGAAGGAGGTGCGTTACCTCGACATTCGCGAGGACGACCCGTTCGACGAAGCCCAGATCGCCGCCTGGGTGAAGCAGGCCAGCGAATTGCCCGGCGAGCAAATGTGAGCGAGACCGGCCCCGGCCCTATGCCGCCGCCCGGTCGCGGCCCTCGGCCACGGCGTGGCAGGCGACCAGGCCCTCGCCGGCCGGGAGCGGCTGCGGCACCTCCTGCCGGCAGCGGTCATTCGCCAGCGGGCAGCGCGGATGGAAGGCGCAGCCGGGCGGCGGCGCGATCGGGCTGGGGATCTCGCCCTCGATCATCTTGCGCGGCCGGCCGGTCATCTCCAGGTCCGGCAGGGCGTCCAGCAGCATGCGGGTGTACGGATGGCGCGGCGCCTGGAACAGAGCCCGGGCTGGCGCCAGCTCGACCATCCGGCCGAGATAGACCACGCCGATCCGGTTCGCCATGTGCTTCACCACCGCCAGATTGTGGCTGATGAACAAGTAGGTGAGGCCGAACTGGTCCTGCAGGTCTTTCATCAGGTTGAGAATCTGGGCCTGGACCGAGACGTCCAGCGCCGAGGTCGGCTCGTCGCAGACGATGAAGTCCGGTTCCGACGCCAGCGCCCGGGCGATGCAGATGCGCTGGCGCTGGCCGCCGGAGAATTCATGCGGGAATTTGCGCCCGTCGCGCGGGTCCAGCCCGACCCGCCGCAGCAGTTCGGCCACCCGGGCGGTGGTCGCGGCGTTGGAGGCGGTCAGGCGGAAGGCGCGGATCGGTTCGGCGATGATGCGGTCGACCCGCCAGCGCGGGTTGAGGCTGGCGAAGGGGTCCTGGAAGATCATCTGGATCCGCCGCCGCAGCTTGGCGATCTGCGGCCGCTTGGTCGGGTCGGCGAGGTCGAGCCCGTCGATCAGTACCGCGCCGTCGCTGGGCGGCAGCAGCCCCACCACCATGCGGGCGATGGTCGACTTGCCCGAGCCGGATTCGCCGACCAGGGCCACGGTCTCGCCGCGCCCGACGGTGAAGCTGACATCCTGCACTGCCTTCAGCACCGGCCGTGCGGAGCCCGCCAGCAGCCGGCCGAGCCCCGGCCGGGACAGGTCGAACCGGCGGCTGAGGCCCACGACCTCGACCAATGCGTCCATCGTCATGCCCTCCCCTCGCCCGGCGCCACCAGCCAGCAGGCGGCCGCCCCCTGCCCGGCCGCCACCAGCTCCGGCCGGTCGCGGCGGCAGCGGTCGAACACCTCGGGACAGCGCGGGTTGAAGGCGCAGCCGGCCGGGATGGCGTCGAGGCGCGGCATCGACCCCGGGATCTGCTGCAGCCGCGCCACCTCGCCGCTCAGCGTCGGGATCGACCCCATCAGGCCCTTGGTGTAGGGGTGGTGCGGGTGCTTGATGACGCTGCGCACCGGGCCGATCTCGGCGATCCGCCCGGCATACATCACCGCCACCCGGTCGGCCGCCTCGGCGATCACGCCCATGTCGTGGGTGATCAGCATCACCGCCGTGCCGCGCTCGCGGCACAGCCGCTTCAGCACCGCGATCACCTGGGCCTGGACCGAGACGTCGAGCGCCGTGGTCGGCTCGTCCGCGATCACCAGTTCGGGCTCCGCCGCCAGGGCCAGGGCGATGACCACGCGCTGGCGCATGCCGCCGGAGAATTCATGCGGGTAGCTGTCGATCCGCGCCGCCGCGGCTGGGATGCCGACCTCGTCCAGCAGGGCCAGCGCCTTGCGCCGGGCGCCGTCGCGGCCGAGGTCGAGATGGGTGGTGATGGTCTCCACCAGCTGGCGGCCGACGGTGTAGAGCGGGTTCAGGCTGGTCAGCGGGTCCTGGAAGATCATGCCGATGCGCCGGCCGCGGATCCGCCGCATCGCCTCGGGCTTCAGCCCGTCGATGCGCTCGCCCTTCAGCCGGATCTCGCCGCCGGCGATGCGGCCGGGCGGGTCGATCAGCCCGATCACCGCGGTGCCGGTGATCGACTTGCCGGCGCCGGATTCGCCGACCACGCCCAGCACCTCGCCCGGCGCAATGTCGAAGGACACGCCGTCGATCGCGGTCAGCAGGCCGCGGCGGCTGCGGAACTGGACCTTGAGGTCGCGGACGCTGAGGGTGGGTTCGGTCATGCCCCTCACCGCAGCTTCGGGTTGAGGGCGTCGCGCAGCCAGTCGCCCAGCAGGTTGACCGCCAGGGCCAGGATCGCCAGGGCCAGGCCCGGGAAGATCGTGATCCACCATTCGCCGGAGAACAGGAAGCGGTTGCCGATGCTGATCAGCGTGCCCAGCGAGGGCGAGGTCGGCGGCACCCCGACGCCGAGGAAGGACAGCGTCGCTTCGGTGATGATCGCCAGGGCCAGGTTGATGGTGGCGATCACCAGCACCGGGCCGGTCACGTTCGGCAGCACGTGGCGGAACATGATGGTCCAGTCGGACAGGCCGATCAGCCGGGCCGCCAGCACGTATTCCTTGCGGGATTCGACCAGGGTCGAGCCGCGCACCGTGCGGGCGTACTGCACCCAGTAGGACAGGCCGATGGCGACGATGATCACCCCGATCTGCATGTCGGTGCCGCCGCCCCTGCCGACCACGGCGAGGGCGACGCCGTTGATCAGGAGCGCGATCAGGATGGCCGGGAAGGTCAGCTGCACATCGGCGATGCGCATGATCAGCGCCCCGGCCCAGCCGCCGCGGTAGCCGGCGATCAGGCCGAGGGTGACGCCGATCAGCATCGCCAGGGCGACGCCGGCGAAGCCGACCAGCAGCGAGATCCGGGTGCCGTACAGGATGGCCGACAGCAGGTCGCGGCCCTGGTCGTCGGTACCGAGCGGGAATTGCGCGTCGCCCTGCGCCTCGAAGGCCGGCGGGATCAGCGAGTTCATCAGGTCGAGATTGGCCGGGTCGAACGGGTCCTGCGGCGCGACCAGCGGCGCCAGCACGGCGCCCGCCATCATCAGCAGGGTGACCGCCAGGGCGGCGATGGCGAGCGGCGAGCGGCGGAAGCGCCAGGCGATGTCGCTGTCGAGCAGTCGGCGCATCGCGGTCAGCCCCCCGCCCCGACGCGGATCCGGGGATCCACGAAGGCATAGAGCACGTCGACCACCAGGTTGATGGTGACGAAGATGAGGGAGCTGAGCAGCAGGTAGGCCGACATGATCGGGATGTCGACATTGGCCACCGCCTGGATGAACAGCAGGCCCATGCCCGGCCATTGGAACACCTGCTCGGTGATGATGGCGAAGGCGATGATCGAGCCGAGCTGCAGGCCGGTGATGGTGATGACCGGGATCAGCGTGTTCTTCAGCGCATGGCCGAAATGGATGGCCCGGTTGGGCAGGCCGCGGGCCCGGGCGAAGCGGATGTATTCGGTGCGCATCACCTCCAGCATCTCGCCCCGCACCAGCCGCATGATCAGCGTCATCTGGAACAGGCCCAGCGTGATCGCCGGCAGCACCAGCGACCGCAGCCCGGACAAAGTGAGGAATCCCGTGCTCCACCAGCCCAGCTGCACCACCGCGCCGCGCCCGAAGGCGGGCAGCCAGCCCAGCTCGACCGCGAAGACGAAGATCAAGAGGATGCCGATCAGGAAGGTCGGCAGCGACACCCCGACCAGCGAGGCGCCGAGGAACAGGCGCGAGACCCAGCTTTGCGGGTAGAGGCCGGTGAACACCCCCATCGGCACCCCGATCAGCAGGGCCAGCACCGCCGAGGTCAGCGACAGCTCCAGCGTCGCCGCCGCGCGTTCGCCGATCAGCTTCGCGACCGGCTGCTTGAACTGGTAGGAATTGCCGAAGTCGAACAGCACGGCCTGGCCGGCGTAGCGCGCGAACTGCACCAGCACCGGGTCGTTCAGCCCCAGGCTCTCGCGCAGCGCCTCGCGCTCGGCCTCCGTGGTCTCCTGCCCGACCAGCTGGTTGATCGGGTCGCCGACGAAGCGGAACATGGCGAAGGCCAGCAGCGCCACCACCGCCATGACCAGCAGCGCCTGGGCCAGGCGCGTCAGGATGAAGGCCAGCATCGGACCCCGCGATCGTCGGAGGAAACCGGATGGCGGCGCCGGGGCGCCGCCATCGCGAAGGCTGACGCCATCAGTTCTTCTTGATCCAGTCGAAGATCAGCCAGTCGTCCGGCCGCTGGACCACGGTGAAGCTCTTCGAGACGCCCCAGGACAGCGCCTGCTGGTGCAGGGGGAGGTAGCCGACATCCTCGTCCAGCAGGATCTTGTAGGCCTGGGCGATCAACTCGTCGCGCTTGGCCTTGTCGCCCTCGACCGAGAAGGCATCGACCAGCGCGTCGACCTTGGGGTTGCAGTAGCCGCCGTCGTTCGAGACCGAAACGCCGGGCGCCCGGCAGCGCACCAGGTTGTTGAAGACGCTGAGCGAATCATAGCCGTCGGGGGTCCAGCCCAGCAGGTAGAAGCTGGTGCTGTGGCCGCCGGGCTCGCCGATCTGGGTGAAGTGCTTGGCGCGGGGCTGGGAGTTCAGCGTCACCTTGACCCCGACCCGGGCCAGCATCGACACCACCGCCTGGCAGATCGCCTCGTCATTGACATAGCGGTCGTTCGGGCAGTCCAGCGTGACCTCGAAACCATCGGGGTAGCCGGCCTCGGCTAGCAGCTTCTTCGACGCCTCCGGGTCGTAGGGGTGGCGCTTGAACTCGCCGGCCCGGTCGAACAGCGCGGGCGAGATCATCAGCGCCGACGGCGTCGCCTGGCCGCGCATGATGCGCTGGGTGATCGCATCCTCGTTGATCGCCTGGTAGAGGGCCAGGCGCACCCGCTGGTCCTTGAACGGGTTCTTGCCCTTGATGTTGGAATAGAGCAGCTCGTCGCGGCTCTGATCCAGGCCGAGGAAGATGGTCCGTAGCTCGGGCGCGATCAGCAGGGTCGTGCCGGGGTTGTTGGCGACGCGGTCCTGGTCCTGCACCGGCACCGGATCCACCCAGTCGACCTGGCCCGACAGCAGGGCGGCGACGCGAGTGGCCGAGGAGGCGATCGGGGTGAACTCGATCCGGTCGACATTGCCCTCGGGCTTGCCCCACCAGTTCGGGTTGCGCACGAACACCGTCTTCACCCCGATCTCATGGCTTTCCACCATGAACGGGCCGGTGCCGTTGGCGTGCAGCACGGCATAGCCGGGGTTCTTGTCCGCCGTGGAGGACGGCATCAGGGCGTTGTTGGCCTCCGACCACTTCTTGTCGAAGATCGGCCAGGAGTCGAAGGTCGCGTTCAGGATCGGGTTGGGCTTGGTCAGGACGAAGTCGACCGTGTGGTCGTCGACCTTCACCGCCTTCATGTCCGACGGCGCGCGGCCCTTGATGTCGGAGCCCGGGCCCCGCATCCGGTCGAGCGAATACACCACGTCGTCGGCGGTGAACGGGTCGCCATTGGCGAATTTCACGCCCTCGCGTAGGTGGAAGCGCCACTTCAGCCCGTCATCCGTCACGTCCCAGCTGGTGGCCAGCGCCGGCACGATCTTCGTGTCCTTGTCGCGCGCCGTCAGCCCTTCATAGACGTTGCTCATCGTCGCCGTCGTGAAGGTCTCGTTGTACTGGTACGAGTCGAGCGTGTTCAGGTTGCCCTGGAAGGCGAATTTGAACACGGTCTCCGCCCGCGCCGTCGCCGATGCCGCCAGGATGGCGGCCGCCACCAGGAGGCCGGTCGCAGCCCATCGCAGCGGAGTTTGGGCCGCCAGGGCCGCGGATCGCTGCATGCCTCGCTGTCTCAGTTCCGCCATCGGTTCCTCGTCTGGATCTTGGTTGCAGGCAGCCGGGCGACCAGAGCCGGCCCGGCTGAGTCCATGGGGTTCGAAGGCGCGGCCGATGCCGGCCACGGTCTGAAGCGCCCGTCCGGCGCGATTTGCCCCTCAGGCGCGATTTGGTTGCCTCCCCGGCGCGATGATTGCCCGAGTTTCGCTCCGGGTCGAGCAGGATCGGACAAAATGCCCAATTCTCGGGCAGTCGCCGCCATGGTCGACGGCAGCCCGTCCGCCCGCCTGTCCCGCATTCCCTGCCGACCTCTCGATCCCGCCCCCTGATCCTCCAGCCGTAGCAACTGCCGTGCCAGAGGGTCCGGGCTGGGATGCGCGGGCGCCGTCCGAAGCGGCGGCCGGCCGGCTTGCACGGCTTCCGCCTTGGCCCTAGGGTACGGCGCTTCTGTTCTGGAGAATGTTTCGGTGCGCTATATCAGCACCCGGGGTCACGCCCCCGCGCTTGCCTTCGACGATGTGCTTCTGGCCGGTCTCGCCCGCGACGGCGGCCTGTACCTGCCCGAGGCCTGGCCGACCCGCACGGCCGAGGAATGGCGGCGGCTGCGCGGCCTGCCCTATGCCGAGCTGGCCACCGAGGTGATGCTGCCCTTCGTCGAGGGGTCGCTGACCCGCGCGGAGCTGCAGGCGCTGGCGACCGAGACCTATGCCGGCTTCGGCCACCCCGCGGTGGCGCCGCTGGTCCAGCTCGACCACGACCTGTGGCTGATGGAGCTGTTCCACGGGCCGACCATCGCCTTCAAGGACTACGCCCTGCAGCTGCTGGGCCGCCTGTTCGACCATGTGCTGACCAAGCGCGGCGAGCGGGTGATGATCGTCGGCGCCACCTCGGGCGACACCGGATCCGCCGCGATCGAGGCCTGCCGCGACCGCGCCGCCATCGACATCGTCATCCTGCATCCGGAAGGCCGCACCTCGGAGGTGCAGCGCCGGCAGATGACCACGGTGCGGGCCGCCAATGTCCGCAACGTCGCGCTGAAGGGCAGCTTCGACGACTGCCAGGACCTGGTGAAGGCGATGTTCGCCGACGCCCCGTTCCGCGACGAGGTGCATCTGTCGGCGGTGAATTCGATCAACTGGGCCCGGATCATGGCCCAGATCGTCTACTACGTGTCGGCGGCCCTGGCCTTGGGCGCGCCGGACCGGCCGGTGGCCTTCGCCGTGCCGACCGGCAATTTCGGCAATGTCTTCGCCGCCTATGCCGCGAAGCGCATGGGCCTGCCGATCGCCAAGCTGGTGGTCGGGTCGAACCGCAACGACATCCTCGACCGCTTCTTCAAGTCGGGCGAGATGAAGATGGACGGGGTCGAGCCGAGCCTGAGCCCGTCGATGGACATCCAGATCTCGTCCAACTTCGAGCGGCTGCTGTTCGAGCTGTGCGACCGCGACGCCGAGCGCTTAAGCGCGCTGATGGCGGAGTTCCGCGGCACCGGCCGGTTCAGCGTCACGCCGGCGATGCACCAGGCGGCGACCGCGTTGTTCGCCAGCCACAAGCTGGACGACGACGGCACGCTGGCGGTGATCGCCGAGACCCGCGCCGCCACCGGCCAGACCCTGGACCCCCACACCGCCTGCGGCCTGGCCGCGGCCCGCGCCCACCCGGCCGGCCGCGGCATCCCGATGGTGGTCGCCGCCACCGCCCATCCGGCCAAGTTCCCGGATGCGGTCGAGCGCGCCACCGGCTGGCGCCCGCCGCTGCCGCCGCATCTCGCAGATCTGTTCGAACGGGAGGAGCGGCTGACCCAGCTGCCCAACGATCTCGCCACCGTCCAAGGCTTCGTCCGCCAGGCCCGCACCAATGGGGGGCCGCGCTGATGCCGATCCTGGAAAGCCGGCTGTCGAACGGCCTGCGCGTCGTCACCGATCCGATCTCCACCGTCGAGAGCGCCTGCGTCGGCCTGTGGGTCGGCGTCGGCACCCGGCATGAGACCGCCGAGGTCAACGGCGTCGCCCATCTCTTGGAGCACATGGCGTTCAAGGGCACGCGCCGGCGCAGCGCCCAGGACATCGCCCAGGAGATCGAGGCGGTCGGCGGCCACCTGAACGCCTACACCAGCCGCGAGAACACGGCCTACTACGCGCGCATACTGAAAGAAGACGCAGCCCTGGCGCTCGATATCCTCGGCGACATCCTGCAGAACTCGGTGTTCGACGAGACCGAGCTGGGGCGCGAGCGCGCGGTGGTGCTGCAGGAGATCGGCCAGGCGATCGACACGCCCGACGACATCATCTTCGACCAGTTCCAGGAGGCCGCGTACCCGGACCAGCCGATCGGCTGGCCGGTGCTGGGCACCGCCGACATCGTCGGGTCGCTGCCGCGCGAGGCCATAGCGGGCTATATCGGCCGCAACTACGGCGCCGACACCATGGTGCTGGTGGCTTCGGGCAATGTCGACCACGACCGGCTGACGGCGCAGGCCGACCGGCTGTTCGCCGGACTGCCGGCCCAGGCCGAGGCGCGCACCGCGCCTGCCGCCTATCGCGGCGGCGAGCACCGCGAGGAGCGCGATCTCGAGCAGCTGCACCTGGTGCTGGGCTTCCCCGGCCTGGCCTATGCCGACCCGGATTTCTACGCCGCCTCGGTGCTGTCGACCCTGCTGGGCGGCGGCATGTCCTCGCGCCTGTTCCAGGAGATCCGCGAGAAGCGCGGGCTGGTCTATTCGATCTACTCCTTCACCAGCGCCTATCAGGATGGCGGGCTGTTCGGCATCTATGCCGGCACCGGCGAGGACGAGGTGGAGGAACTGGTGCCGGTGCTGTGCGGCGAGATCGGCCGGGTGATCGGCGACGCGGCGGAGGACGAGGTCGCCCGCGCCCGCGCCCAGATCAAGGCCGGGCTGCTGATGAGCCTGGAATCGACCATGGCGCGGGCCGAGCAGCTGGGCCAGCAGATGCTGATCTTCGGCCGCCCGGTGCCGCCGGAGGAGGTGGTGGCGCGGATCGACGCGATCGATGCCGCCGCCGTCCGCCGCGTCGCCGAGCGCCTGTTCCGCACGCCCCCCACCCTGGCGGCGCTCGGGCCGGTCGGAAAGCTCGAGGGCTACGACGCGATCCGCGCCCGGATCGGCTGAGCGCGTTGAGCGGGGCGGCGGTGATCGGCTTCTTCCGGACGGGGCTCGGCACCCTTCCCCCGGTCCGGATCGAAGGCCGGCGGACCTATCTGCGGCCGCCGCGGCTGCGCGACTGGCGCCCCTGGGTGGCGCTGCGCGGCGACAGCCGGTCCTTCCTGACGCCGTGGGAGCCGACTTGGCCCGAAGATGCGCTGAGTCGCGCCGCCTATCTGCGCCGGCTGCGCCGCCAGATCTACGAGTGGCGGCAGGACGAGGGCTACGGCTTCCTGATCTTCGAGCGCGAAAGCCGCCAGCTGGTCGGCGGCATCGGCTTCTCCAACGTGCGCCGCGGCGTCGCCCAGTCGGCCTCGATCGGCTATTGGGTCGGCGAGCGCTTCGCCCGGCAGGGGCTGATGACCGATGCAACGGCTGCAACGCTGGCCTTCGGCTTCAACCAGCTCGGCCTGCACCGAATCGAGGCGGCCTGCCTGCCGCACAACCAGCCAAGCCAGAAGCTGCTGACCCGGCTGGGTTTCACCCATGAGGGCCAGGCCCGCGCCTATCTGAAAATCGACGGGGATTGGCGGGATCACCTGCTGTTCGGACTGGTCGACACCGAGTTTCATCCGGGACCCTGACCAACCGGCTTGAAGCGGTTGGTCTGCGCGCCTAGGGTCATCAAAATTTTGGTCGTCAAATTTGTTGGGAACCCGGCACGTGGCATTGGACTGGGATACCCTCTCGCGCACCCTGCGCCCCGAGAACAGCCCCGGCTTCCTGCTTTGGCAGGTCGCGAATCAGTGGCAGCGGCTGCAGCGTTCGACGCTGGAGCCGCTGGGCCTGACCCATGTCCAGTTCGTGCTGCTCGCCGGCCTGGCCTGGCTGAGCCGCAAGGAGAACGACGTCACCCAGGCCCGGCTGGCCGCCTTCTGCAAGACCGATGCGATGATGACCAGCCAGGTGGTGCGCTCGCTCGAGGCCGGCGGCTTCATCGCCCGGGCGCCGCACCCGACCGACAGCCGGGCCCGCCAGTTGCGCGTTACCGCCAAGGGGGCCGAGGTGCTGAACGCCGCCATGCCCAGGGTGCGGGAGGCCGACGCCTCGTTCTTCGGGTCGCTCCAGGAGAGCCAGAACTTCGTCGACCAGCTGCGCCGCCTGTGGTCGAACGGCGCCAAGCGCGAGCCCTGAAGCTGCACCCATTGCGATGGTCTGCATGCAGACCATCGCAATGGGGTGAGCGGCCGACCGCCGTCAGCTGCGCAGATAGACCCGGTTGACGTAGGGGTCGAGCTTCAGCCCGCTGCTGGCCTCCACCTGCTTCGCATCCAGGATCGGCTTCAGCGGGCCGTACAGGATCGGGCCCTGGCAGTAGACCGCGCTGAACATCAGCCGCGGCGTCACCCGCGCCGGCATGCCGCGATGCATTCCGAAGGTGTTCTCCAGGAAGCTGGTGCCGGCGGCCCCCTCGAACTGGATGAAGCGCTCGCGCCCGAAGGCGTTCGCAACCTCGTCGTCGGAATAGCGCCGGATCGGCATCAGCTGGTTCTCGCGATGCGTCGCGCGAACATAGATGTGCGGCCCCGCCCCCTCATCGACATCGGTGAGGTAGACGAACATCTTGATGAAGCGCCAGTCATCGTAGTCGCGGTGGAACAGCTCGGCGTGCTGGCCCTGGTCGTGCCCGGCGATCGACCACCACGCCGCCATGTAGCTGATCGTGGGCTTGCAGCCGAGCGCCGCCTGCACCGCCTCGAGCACCGCGGGGTGGTTGGCGATGGCCAACCCATGCGGCGCGTTCAGCACCACCTCCGGCTTGAAATGCGCGACATGGGTGCCTGGCGGGGCCTGGTCCGGCGCCTGGAAGGTGCCCAGTTCACGCTTGTACGGGTTGAAGGACTGATGCCCGGCGAAATAATGCCGCATCTCCGCCGCCATGTCCGGGCTGACCAGCCACGGCGTCATCGCGAAGCCTTCCGAGTCCAGGGCGGCCGCGGCAGCGCGGCCTTCGGAGGTGCCGGGGACCTGCGCGCGCCCCACCCGATTCGCGATGCGTTTGGCCACCCACTCCCGCGAGGCGACGCTTTGGAAGCGTCGCTGCAACAGGAAGCGGGTCTTCAGGCCGGCCTTGGCCACATGTTCGGAAAGAGCTGCCATCAAAAATATCTCCTCGCGTCGGGCACTGCCTAGCAGTGGACGATGGCGGTTTCGGGGCGAAACGCTGGCCTGCCTCGCCCCGGGGAACCGCTGTCCGCGTTCAAATTCCGTCACGAGTGCTATAGCCGGACGGAACGTCCCAACCAAGAATCATTTTCAACTGGATGGCCCCCCAGGGCCGGAGCGGGCCTTTCGGCCCGCCCGGGGCGGAGCGGGCCCTTCGGCCCGCCCGGCACCGTCTCACTCGGCCGCGCGGTAGATCTGGCCGCCGCCGTCGCGGAACCGCGACGCCATCTCCTCCATCCCAGCCTCGGCCGTCGCCCGGATCTCCTGAGTAATCTTCATCGAGCAGAATTTCGGACCGCACATCGAGCAGAAATGCGCGGTCTTGGCGCCCTCGGCCGGCAGGGTCTCGTCATGGAAGGCCAGCGCCGTGTCGGGGTCGAGCGACAAATGGAACTGGTCGCGCCAGCGGAAGTCGAAGCGGGCGCGGGACAGCGCGTCGTCGCGCACCTGCGCCGCCGGGTGCCCCTTGGCCAGGTCGGCGGCATGGGCCGCGATCTTGTAGGTGACGACGCCGGTCTTGACGTCGTCGCGGTCCGGCAGCCCGAGATGCTCCTTCGGCGTGACATAGCAGAGCATGGCGGTGCCGAACCAGCCGATCATGGCGGCGCCGATGCCGGAGGTGATGTGGTCGTAGCCCGGCGCGATGTCGGTGGTCAGGGGCCCGAGCGTGTAGAACGGCGCCTCGCCGCAGACGGCCAGCTGCTTGTCCATGTTGGCCTTGATCTTGTGCATCGGCACATGGCCGGGGCCTTCGATCATGACCTGGACGTCGTGCTCCCACGCGATCTGGGTCAGTTCGCCCAGCGTCTCCAGCTCGGCGAACTGGGCGGCGTCGTTGGCGTCGGCGATCGAGCCGGGGCGCAAGCCATCGCCGAGCGAGAAGGCGACGTCATAGGCCCGCATGATGGCGCAGATCTCGCGGAAATGGGTGTAGAGAAAGCTCTCGCGGTGATGCGACAGGCACCATTTCGCCATGATCGAGCCGCCGCGGCTGACGATGCCGGTGACCCGCTTCGCCGTGAGCGGGATGTAGGCCAGCCGCACCCCGGCATGGATGGTGAAGTAGTCGACCCCCTGCTCCGCCTGCTCGATCAGGGTGTCGCGGAAGATCTCCCAGGTCAGGTCCTCGGCCACGCCGTTGACCTTCTCCAACGCCTGGTAGATCGGCACGGTGCCGATCGGCACGGGTGAGTTGCGCAGGATCCATTCCCGCGTGGTGTGGATGTTGCGGCCGGTCGACAGGTCCATGACGTTGTCGGCGCCCCAGCGGATCGCCCACACCATCTTCTCCACCTCCTCCGCGATCGAAGAGGTGACGGCGGAGTTGCCGATGTTGGCGTTGATCTTCACCAGGAAGTTGCGGCCGATGATCATCGGCTCGGATTCCGGGTGGTTGATGTTGCTGGGGATGATGGCGCGGCCGCGGGCGATCTCGTCGCGCACGAATTCCGGCGTCACATAGTCCGGGATCGCGGCACCAAAGCTCTCGCCGTCGCGCGCCGCCGCCTCGGCCAGCTTCTCGCGGCCGAGATTCTCGCGGATCGCGACATACTCCATCTCGGGCGTGACGATGCCGGCGCGGGCATAGGCCATCTG
Organism: Inquilinus sp. 2KB_23; assembly: GCF_052115705.1. NCBI lineage: Bacteria > Pseudomonadati > Pseudomonadota > Alphaproteobacteria > Rhodospirillales > Rhodospirillaceae > Inquilinus > Inquilinus sp. 2KB_23. The sequence goes on from NZ_JBFRHF010000014.1 coordinate 41,572, forward strand.
GGTCACCGCGGTGCCGCCGCGGGCGCGCAGCGTGCGCCGGTCGCCGCGCCGGAACTCGAACAGGTTGGCGGCCTCGCCCTCGCGCCGGCCGTCATCCTCCGGCCGCACGACGCGGCCGTCATAGGCCTCGACATCGCCGCGGGCGGCGATCCAGCCGGCGCGGATCGGCGGCAGGCCGGCGCCGATGTCGATCAGCGCGGCCGGGTCGGTGTAGGGGCCGGACGAATCATAGACCCGGACCGGCGGCTCCCCGGCTTCGGGCGATAGCACGATCTCGCGCATGGCGACGCGCAGGTCGGGGTGCCGTTCGCCCGGCACATGGACCTTGCGCGACCCCGGCATGGCGCCGGTGGTGACGGTGGTTGGGATGACATCCTTGGGCATCGACGGCCTCCTCGATCGGACGGATTGAGGGCGTGCCAAGGACGGAAAGCTGGAAAGAAAGCGGCTGAGCGCGCATGCGGTTCCATTCCCTACGCCGGCACGACCCGGATCAGGTTCGAAGGGTTCCCACGTCGCAGATGGTGTGGTGTCTCAGCCCCTTACCGGAGCTCCCCTCGGAACAGCGCGATCAGAGCGCGGCCGGGGCGGCGCTGTCAAGCCATGCCGATCTTTTCCCGCCGCTGTCGATCCCAGGGCCCCGCCATCGACCAGGGACATCAACCCCGGCAGAGGACGAGCCCGTATCATGAAGCTGCACTACTCCCGCAACCTCAATCCCCGGGTCGCCGTGGCGGTGGCCCGCCACCTGGACGCCCCGGTCGAGTACATCCGCACCAGCCCGATGGGGCCGGACAGGGAGGCGTTCCGGGCAATCAACCCCAACACCCTGGTGCCGGTGCTGGTCGAGGCCGACCGCACCCTGTGGGAGACGGATGCCATCGCCTGCCGCCTGGCCGCCCTGTGCGACCCCGGTTTCTGGCCGGCCGACCGCCAGGCCGAGGTGCTGATGTGGGTGAGCTGGAGCGCCCATCATTTCATCCCGGCCGGCGGAACCTTCTATTTCGAGAACATCATCCGGCCCCAGTTCCTGGACCGGCCGGCCGATGCGGCGGCACTGGCCGAGGCCGATTCCGGCTTCCGGCGCTATGGCGGGATTCTCGACGACATCCTGGCCGGCCGCAGCTGGCTGGTGGGTGACCGCCCGACCTATGCCGACTTCCGGGTGGCCTCCGCCCTGCCCTTCGCCGAACAGGCCTTGCTGCCGGTGAGCGGCTTCCGCCACATCCTGGCCTGGCACGACCGCCTGAACCGGATCGACGCCTGGCGGGCGCCGTTCGACGGCCTCGACTGACGGGCGGGGCGGTCCCTAGGGTCTGGCGGATGATCGGCGGCTTGGAGCGTAGGCGGAACAGACGCCAGACACCCTCCATGATATCCGCCACAACCCTGGCTGAGTCAGCCGGCAGCGTCGTCCACCTTGCCGCCAGGACGGCCGCCCCGGTGGGACAACCGCCAGCGCACCAGATCGTCCGCACCGGGGCCTGGCAGGATGTCGAGGTCGGCGGGGCTCACCTGCTCGCCGGTCTGCTGGTCGATGAACCCCCAGCGCAGCTCGGCGCCGGTTTTGCGGTTCACGAAGGTCATCGGCGGCGCCGACGCCCCGGACACATCAAGGCGATCCCCGATCTGGGCGAGCACCGGCATGACGGGGGCGATCTGCCACCCCTTCGGGGTCAGCACATATTCGAACCGTTCCGGGCTGGCCTGGTAGCGCCGCCGCTCGATCAGGCCGTTCGCCTCCAGATGCTTCAGCCGATCGCTGAGCGTCGCATTGGTCACCCCGGATGACTGGCGGAAATCCTCGTATCGGCTGAGGCCGCACACCAGGTCCCGCAGGATCAGCAGACCCCAGCGATCGCCGATCGCCGCCATGACGCCGGCGATCGAACACGTCATGCCGTCGAACCCTTTCGAGCGCATTGAATCCCTTCCGATCTGTCCGAAAATCTGCTCCAGCGGCTCTTATCATAAGAGCTGTTCTCGTTTGGTTCAATGGCGGTGTCCGCGAGACGGCAATACCGGGCGGGCATGCCAGCCGATAAATCGCTTGCTATCATCTTCACTCTTATTATAAGAGTTAAGAACTCGCTGAACATCAAGGCTCAACCCGATGCCGATGGCGATGCGGCCCCTCGATCCAATCCGGGCCGGAACCGATCGACACAAACATCACCGATTTCCTCCAAACAAGAGGACCTTGCCTTGGCGCAGAACAACGGCGCTTTTTCTGTCACTCCGACACTCGCATTTGCCGGCAGCATCATCGCAGCGGGCCTCTGGTTCGCAGCGCTCGTCGCCCTTCCAGGGCTGCAACGTTCGGGTCTGTCGGTGGTCGTCGCGCGGATCGCCGTGCATCTCATCCTGCTCAGCGGAACCTGGGCCGGGCTGGCGCGAACGTCCCTGACGGCGTCGGAGCGGGCGTGGACCTGGCTGGCGATCGCGGTGCCGCTCACCCTCTGGCATGGCGTGGCGTGGGCGATCGTCGCCGACGGCCTGCTTCTGCCCGGTGCCACGACCATTCCGCTGCTGCCGGTGATGATCATCGTGCCGACGGCGGTCGTGATCACGCTCCTGGGCCGTTCGCGCCGGATCGGCACGCTGCTGGACGCGATGCCCGCGACCTGGCTGATCGGCGTCCAGTTCTACCGAGTGATCGGCGCGGTCTTCCTGGCGAACTGGCTGGCCGGGGCTATGCCGGGCGTCTTCGCCCTGCCCGCCGGCATCGGCGACGTGATCACCGGGCTGATGGCCCTGCCGACCGCCGTGATGCTGGCCAGCGGCCGGCCGGACAGCCCCCGGGCGGCCCTGCTTTGGAACCTCTTCGGCACGACGGATCTGATCGTCGCGCTTGCCATGGGGGCCCTGACCACGCCCGGGCCGTTCCAGCACCTCGCCATCGATCACCCCAATCTGACGATCGCGGCGTACCCGATCGGTATCATCCCGGCCTTCACCGTTCCCAGCTCCCTGGTCCTGCACGCCCTGTCGGTGCGCCAGTTGCTGCGGTGCCGGCGGCCGGCGGCGGCGATCGCCGCATGACGGAAACTGGACTTTCGGCCGCATCCCGGCCCGCAACGGGCCGGCAGAACCGAAGCATGGCCCCATGGAGACAGATCCCGTGATCGCCCGCCGTGACCTGATCAAGACCACCGCAGCCATCGCCGCAGCCATCCCCGCGACCCTCGCGGCGACCTCTGCCCTGGGCGCGGACCAGGGCCCGCAGCCCCAGGCTGCAGCCGAGGCGGCTGTGCCGCCCACCACCCTGGCCGAGGTGCCGCCGGGGCCGGACGTCAAGCTGACCATCGAACGCCGCGACCAGGTGGCGCTGTTCGGCCTCAACCGACCGGATGTGCAGAACCGCGTCGACCCCGAGACCTTCCAGGCCCTGGCGCGGGCCTTCTACGATTACGACCACGACCCGTCGCTGCGGGCGGCCATCCTGTTCGGCCATGGCGACAATTTTTCCCGCGGCATCGATGTCGAGGGCTTCCGGGCCGCGGCGAAGACGGGCAATCCCCTGTCCGGCCTGACCCGCATCGTCAATCCGCTGAACTACGGCCCGGCCCAGCGCACCAAGCCCCTGATCGCCGCCGTCCATGGCGACACCTGGAACCTGGGGCATGAGCTGTTCCTGGCCGCGGATATCCGGGTAGCGGCGGCCGGCACCCGGTTCGGCCAGGATGAGAACACGCATGGCCGCTTTCCCGGCGGCGGGTCGACCGTGCGCTTCGTCCGCGAGGCGGGCTGGGGCAACGCCATGCGATACATGCTGACCGGCGATCACTGGACCGCGGAGGATGCGTATCGCATCGGCACGCTGCAGGAGATTGCCGCGACGCCCGAGGCCGCCCTCGCCCGGGCGGTGGAGATCGCCGGCAGGATCGCGGCCTGCGGGCCGCTCGGCGTGCAGACCACGCTGGTGTCGGCGCATCTGGCGATCGACGCCGCCGAGGCCGCCGCCTTCTCCCAGCTCGGCGCCCAATACGGAGCGCTCTACCGCACCCGGGATTTCATCGAAGGCGTCACCGCACAGGCGGAAGGCCGCCCGCCGGTCTTCCATGGCGACTGAACCGGGGCAACTGAACCCGGCGCCCTGGTCGCCGACGGAAAATACGCCGTCCGGGCGCTGAGCCGCGACGCCACCTCCCGCCGGGCGAAGGCGCTGCTGGCGCTGGGTCCTGTCGAGATTGTCGAAGGCAGCTTCGCCGATGAGGACACGCTGCGGCACGGCTTCCGCGGCTGCGACGGCGCCTATATCAACATCGATGGCTTCAACACCGGCGAAAAGACCGAGATGTACTGGGCTATCCGCAGCTACGAGATCGCCGTCGAGGAAGGGATCAAGCTCTTCGTCTACGGCAACCTGGACTACGCGCTGAAGAAAGCCGGATACGATTCCAGGTTCCGCACGGGCCATTACGACGGCAAGGGCCGCATCGGCGAATGGATCCTGTTCCAGAACCAGGTGAACCGGGACCGGATGGCTGCGGCGGTGTTCACCACCGGGCCCTATATGGAGATGGCGATCTCGGCGATGACGCCGATGTCGCCCACCGTGGAAGACGGCGTCGTGACCTGGCGGGTGCCGCTGGGCAACGGTACGGTGCCCCATGTCGCGCTGGCGGATTGCGGCCACTACGCCCGCTGGCTGTTCGACCATCCCGAGCGGGCCAACGGCCTCGATCTCGAAGTCGCGATCGAGCAGGTCGACTATCACAAACTCGCTGCGGCGTTCGAGGTGGTGACGGGACACCCGGCGCGATACATCGACACGGAACTGGACGCCTATTGGCACGGCCCGCTGAAAAACTCGGCCGACCTGCCGGCCGGATACAACGCGGATCCCGACGACAAGAGCACCATGAGCTTCCGCGACAACTTCACCGGCTTCTGGACCCTGTGGAAGCACGGCATCGTCCAGCGCGACTACACGCTGCTGGACGAGATCCATCCCAATCGCATCCGCAGCGTCGAGGAGTGGCTCCGCCGGGAAGATCAGGCCGGACGCGACCTCGGCCAAGGCAGCCTCTGGGACCGGGTCCAGCCGGAAAACCTGTTCAAGCACCCTCCCCTGCTTAAGCTGGTGGAGGACAGGCGCAAGGGTCGGCTGTAGCGGCGTCAGCCGAGGCCGAGCTGGTCGGGGCTCGACAGCACGGCGCCGAAATGGTGCGCCCACAGCCGCGCACCGAGGTCGCCCGAGGGGTCGAGCGACGACCCGACGGCCAGCCATTTCAGCAGCGTGGGCTGCAGCCCGGCATCGAACAGGGCGAAGCCTGCGGCCAGGACGCAGGTCTCGGCCTGGATGCCGCAGACCAGCACGCGGTCGACCTTCAGCCCGGCGAGATAATCGATCGCCGCCGGGGGCGGCAGGTAGCCGTGCTTGATGAAGACGCGGTCGGCGGCGACGAGGCTGACATCGTCCTTGCTGGGCTTCCAGCCGAGCTGGCGTTCGAACGGCGTGATGGATTCGTCATGCCGCTCGACCGTGGCCACGCTGTGGATGACCGCGCTCAGCCTGCCGATCCCCTGCACGATCTCCGCCGGGACGGGAAAGCTGGGCTGGATGTCGACGATCAGGAGGGCTTGTTTCATGATGGGCTGCTGAACCGGTTGTCAGTGATGGCTGTCCGTCGCGCCCGCTTCAGGGACCACGAACTCGGCCCCTGCGTGATTAGTAGCACAGCCGATCAATTCCCGGGGGCCACACGTCGCCCCCTCTCGAGCCCTGACCCTTCCCCTCCCCTAGGACCCTGTCCCCATCGATTTGTCTGGCAATTCGCTTTTCCCCGTCCCAGGCTTCGACTCAACGATCGCAAAGGCGATGGCGGAGGAAACGATTCATGGCGGCTCTCCCGAGATCGGCCCGCATCAAGACCGTCCAATACACCGCGCTGGCGCTGCTGGTGCTCAGCGGTGTCGTCAACTACATCGACCGGGCGACGCTGGCCGTCGCCAACCCCCTGATCAGCCACGATCTGGGCTTCTCCCCCGCCGAGGTGGGGCTGCTGCTGTCGGCCTTCCTGTGGGCCTATGCCTTCGCCCAGCTGCCGGCCGGCGCGCTGGTCGACCGTCTGGGCCCGCGGCTGATGCTGGCGCTGAGCCTGGGGCTGTGGTCGCTGGCCCAGGTGGCCGGCGGGCTGGTGCAGAACTTCACCCAGTTCTTCGGCATCCGCATGGTGCTGGGGCTGGGCGAGGCGCCGCAATTCCCGACCAGCGCCCGCATTGTGCGCGACTGGTTCAACGTCCGGCTGCGCGGCACCGCGACCGGGATCTGGAACTGTTCCTCCACCCTCGGCACCGCGCTGTCGGCCCCGATCCTGACCTTCCTGATGCTGACCTTCGGCTGGCGCTGGATGTTCGCGATCATGGGCCTGTTCGGCCTGGTCGTCGCCGTTGCCTTCTACGCCCTGCACCGCAACCCGAACGAGGTGGCGCTGACCGAAGAGGAACGGCAATACTTGACCGAGGGCGACACCGCCCCGCAGGGCGCCAGCGTCACCTGGGCGGAGTGGAAGCGGCTGTTCGGCTTCCGCACCACCTGGGGCATGATCTTCGGCTTCTTCGGCGTGATCTACGTCACCTGGGTCTACAACTCCTGGCTGCCGGTGTATCTGGAGCAGGACCGGCACCTCAGCATCGCCAGCACCGGCATCGTCGCCGCCATCCCGTTCCTGTGCGGCGTGGTCGGCAGCATCCTGGGCGGGCGGCTGAACGACTGGCTGGTGACCCGCGGCATGGCGCCGATGAACTCCCGCAAATACCCGATGGCCGGGGCGATGGTGGCGACCGCGGGCTTCACCACCCTGGCGGCGCTGACGCCGAACCTCACCGTCGCGGTGATCGCCATCTCGATCTCGCTGTTCCTGCTCTACGTCGCCTCGACCTCGGCCTGGGCGATGGCGCCGGTGGCGGCGCCGGCGCATTGCACCGCCTCGCTCGGCGCGGTGCAGAATTTCGGCGGCTACATCGGCGGCGCCCTGGCGCCGATGGTGACCGGCTTCATCCTGCAGGGCACCGGGTCGTTCACCGCCGCCCTGCTGGTCGGCGCCGCGGTCGCCCTGGTCGCCGCCGTCGGCTACGTCATCATCGTGCGTGACCCGATCCCGTCCTCGGCCGAGGACGACATCGCCGGCCTGCCGGCCGCGGCGGTGTAGGGCATCAGCCCGGCAGGATCGCCTGGCCGCACTGGTTGCAGAAGCGCGCCGCGGCCTGGTTCACAGCACGGCAGACGCGGCAGGCGACGCTGTCGGCAGCCGGAACTGCCGCGCGGGGCGCCGGCTTGCAGGCGCCATGGGCGCAGCAATCATCCGCCTCGACCACCGTGACCTGCGCCGGCCGGTGATCGTGCCCATGGTCATGGTCATGGCCGTGCTCATGATCGTGCCCGCGGGCATGCTCCGCCTTCACGGCGGCACCCTTCGTCGCCGGCAGCACGCGCAGCAGCCGCAGCGCGTTCAGCGTCACCAGCACCGTCGCGCCGGTGTCGGCCAGGATCGCCATCCACAGCGAGGTCGCGCCCAGCACCGTGGTCACCAGGAACAGCCCCTTCAGCCCAAGGGCGAAGGCGATGTTCTGGTGAATGTTGGCCAGGGTGGCGCGCGACAGGCCGATCAGCTCGGCCACGCCGGTGACGCGGTTGTTCAGCAACGCCGCATCCGCCGTCTCCAGCGCCACGTCGGTACCGCCGCCCATGGCGATGCCGACCGAGGCGGCGGCCAGCGCCGGGGCGTCGTTGATGCCGTCGCCGACCATCGCCACCGGCCCGGCCGCCTTCAGCCGGCCGATCGCCGCCAGCTTGTCGTCCGGCAGCAGCTCTGCCTCGACCGCGATGCCGAGCGTGGCGGCGATGGCGGCGCCGGTGCGGCGGTTGTCGCCGGTCAGCATCACCGGGCGTACCCCGGCCCGGCGCAGCGCCGCGATGGCCGCCACCGCATCCTCGCGCGGCTCGTCGCGCAGGGCGATCACGCCGCGGGCCCGGCCGGCGCCCAGCAGCACCACGACGGTCTTGCCCTGCCCTTCCAGCGCGGCGATGCCCCCGGCCAGATCGGCCGGCAGCGGCCCGCGCTCGGCGGCATAGCGCGGCGATCCCACCGCCAGCAGCGCGCCGCCGACCCGGCCCAGCACCGCCTTGCCCGGCACGGCGCCGGCCTCGGTCACGGCAGGCACCGCCACGCCCCGCGCGACGGCGGCGTCGAGGATGGCGCGGGCCAGCGGGTGGCTGGAGCCGGATTCGACCGCGGCGGCCTGGGCCAGCAGGTCTGCCTCGGTTCCGTCCAGCGCGACGATGTCGGTCACCTCCGGCCGGCCGCGGGTCAGCGTGCCGGTCTTGTCGAAGGCCACGGCCTTGACCTTGCCCAGCATCTCCAACGCCGCGCCGCCCTTGATCAGCAGGCCGCGGCGGGTGCCGGCGGCGATGCCGGAGGCGATGGCCGCGGGGGTCGACAGCACCAGGGCGCAGGGGCAGGCGATCAGCAGCAGCGACAGGCCGCGATAGGCCCAGACCGACCAGTCGCCGCCGAAGGCCAGCGGCGGCACCGCGATCACCAGCGCCGCCACCGCCATCGCCGCCGGGGTGTACCAGGCGCTGAACCGGTCGATGAAGCGGGCGGTCGGCGCCTTGCTGGACTGCGCCGCCTCGACCATGTGGATGATGCGGGCGATGGTGTTGTCCGCCGCCCCCCGCGTCACCTGCAGCCGCAGCACGCCGCCGGCATTGATGCTGCCGGCATAGACGGCGTCGCCCACTTCCTTGGCCACGGGCACGGATTCGCCGGTGATCGGGGATTCGTCGAGGTCGGAGGCGCCGTCGGTGATGGTGCCGTCGGCCGGCACCCGGTCGCCAGGGCGCACCAGCACGATGTCGCCGATGCGGAGGTCGTCGACCGGCACGGCCGCGAGCAGGCCGTCGACCTCGCGCTGCGCGGTGCGCGGCACCAGCGACACCAGCGCCTTGATGCCCCGCCGGGCGCGGCCGGCGGCCACCGTCTCCAAGAGCTCGCCGACGGCGAACAGGAACACCACGACCGCGGCTTCCGAGGCGGCGCCGATGGCGATGGCGCCGATGGCGGCGACCGCCATCAGCGTCTCGATGCTGAAGGGCGAGCCGGAGCGGACCAGGGTGGCGGCGCGGCGCACCACCGGCACCAGGCCGATCAGCGCCGCCGCGACATAGGCCCATTCGGCCTCGGCCGGAAACGCGGTGGAGGCGGCGAAGGCGGCGGCCAGCAGCAGACCGGTGAAGCCGACCAGCCGGGCCTTGCGCTCCTGCCACCACGGCCTGGTCTCGGCCGCGGCCGGCGCCTTGGTGGCGGTACTGTCGTCGATCGCGGTGGGGGTGAAGCCGAGGGCGCGGATCTTGTCTTCCACCGCATGGCCATCGGCGACGGCCCTGTCCGCGCCGAAGGCCAGCAGGCCGGTGGCGAAATTGACCTCGACGCCGCTGACACCCTGGATCCGGCCCAGCGCCGTCTCCAGCTTGCCGACGCAGCTCGGGCAATCCATGCCGTCGACGCGGTAGCGCAACGTCTGCCTGCCCGCCCTCTGGCCGTCCTTCGTCGCGGTCATCGCCATGGCGACGCACTCCCTTGCCGAAATCACCGTCGCAGAGGAAGATGGGAGCTACAGCGACTAGAGCTTCAAGAGGAAAATTCATGTCCGCGCGTGGAGACGCCGTGCCGATCGGCGAGCTGGCCCGCCGCACCGGCTGCAAGGTCCAGACCATCCGCTACTACGAGCAGATCGGGCTGATGCCGGAAGCGGCGCGGACGCTGGGCAACCAGCGCATCTATGGTCCTGCCCACAGCGACCGCCTGGCCTTCATCCGCCACAGCCGCGAGCTGGGCTTCCCGCTGGACGCCATCCGCCAGCTGCTGACCCTGGCCGACGACCCGCACCAGCCCTGCGCCACCGCCGACCGCATCGCGCAGGAGCAGCTGGCCGAGGTGCAGAACCGCATCGCCCGGCTGGAGGCGCTGAAGGTCGAGCTGGAGCGCATGGTCGAGCAATGCAGGCACGGCACCATCGGCCATTGCCGGGTGATCGAAGTGCTGGCAGACCACAGCCACGCCCATTGCCTGCATGCCGATCACGGCGCTGGCGAAGAGATCGAAAGCGCGGCTTGAGAGCCGGCCCCTTCGGAGACCCATCATGGACCTGACCGTCCCCCTGCTCAGCATCCTCGGTGCCATCGCCGTCGGCGCCGCCAGCCCGGGCCCCAGCTTCGTCTTCGTCACCCGCACCGCCATCGCCCTGTCGCGCCGCGACGGGCTCGCGGCCGCGTTGGGCATGGGCGTCGGCGGCGTGGTCTATGGTGGGCTCGGGCTGTTCGGCCTGCAGGCCCTGCTGTCCCAGGTCGAGTGGCTGTTCATGACGCTGAAGGTGCTGGGCGGCCTCTACCTGCTGTGGCTCGCCCTCGGGCTGTGGCGCACCGCGGCCAAGCCGATCACGGTGCCGAAGACGGCGGACGGCCGGCCGCGCAGCGTCCGCCGGTCCTTCACCATGGCGGCGGTGACCCAGCTTAGCAACCCGAAGGCCGCGATCGTCTATGGCAGCATCTTCGCCGCCTTCCTGCCGGCGCATATGCCGGCCTGGACCTTCGCCGTGCTGCTGCCGGCGATCTTCGCGATCGAGGCCGGCTGGTACGCCATCGTCGCCCTGGCCTTCTCCTCCGACCGGCCGCGCGCCGCCTATCTGCGCTGGAAGCGCTGGTTCGACCGCGTCGCCGGCACCGTCATGGGCGCCCTCGGCCTGCGCCTGATCCTCGGCGCTGGGAAGCTGTAAGGATTCGCTCCTCCTATTGTCATTGCCCGGCTTGACCGTGGCATGACAAGAAAAATAGGGTCGCGGGCCGCCCCCTCAGAACCGCGTGACGACGGCGATGCCGGTGCCGTCGAAGCGGTCCATCTGGGTCAGGGCCAGCGGCGCCTCGTCGAGGGCGATGCGGCTGCCGATCAGCTGCTGCGGCGCGAGCTTGCCCGTGCCGATCATGTCGAGCATCGCCTGGTAGCGGAACGCCTGCATGCCGTGGCTGCCCAGGATCTCCAGCTCATAGGCGATCACCCGGTCCATCGGCAGCGGCGGCCGGGCGTGGTCGCCCAGCATCAGCCCGACCTGGATATGGCGGCCGCGGCGGCGCAAGGACCGGATCGAATTCACGCAGGTGGCGGGATGGCCGAGCGCGTCGACCGAGACATGCGCGCCACCGCCGGTCAGGTCGCGGATCTCGTGCACGACATTGGCCGAGGTGGCGGCGTTGACCGTCGCCACCGCGCCGAGCTGCCGGGCGAGATCGAGCTTCTGCTCCGTCAGGTCGACCGCCACGACATTGGCGCCCACGGCGCTGGCGATCATGATCGCCGACAGCCCGACGCCGCCGCAGCCATGCACCGCGACCCAGTCCCCCGCCTTGGTCCGGCCCTGGTCGACGATGGCGCGGAAGGAGGTGGCGAAGCGGCAGCCCAGGCTGGCCGCCGTCGCCGAATCCAGATCGTCCGGCAGCGCCACCAGGTTGGCATCGGCGAAATCGAGCGCGACATATTCGGCGAAGGAACCCCAGGCGGTGAAGCCGGGCTGGAACTGCCGTTCGCACACCTGCTGGTTGCCGCTGGCGCATTCCGGGCAATGGCCGCAGCCGGCCACGAAGGGCACCGTGACCCGCTGTCCGATGCGCCACCGCTGCACCTGCGGCCCGACCGCCACGATGGTGCCGGCCAGCTCATGCCCCGGCACATGCGGCAGCACGATGTCGGCATCGTGCCCCATCCAGCCATGCCAGTCGCTGCGGCACAGCCCGGTCGCCTCGACCTTGACCACCACACCGCCCGGCGCCGGCGTCGGGTCGGGCACGGTCTGCACGGTCGGAAGCTGGCCGAACTGTTCGAAGACCACGGCTTTCATGATGGGCCTGTCGCTGTTGAAAGAGGGTCGCGGCGGACGACTGCGAAAGGTTCTGGTGCACAACCTTTCTATTGTCATGCCACGGCTTGACCGTGGCATCCAGGGGCGGCCAGAGCGGCTCTCGGTGGCCCCCGGATTGCCCGGTCGAGCCGGGCAATGACAGTATTAGAGCTACCCCACCCCAAAAATCCGGTGGGTGCCTTCGACGTCGCGCAGCACGTGCTCGCCGAGGTCCACCAGCGGCCGGCCGCAGGCATCGCGGAACGGCTCCGACATCAGCACCCGGCGGTGCAGGGTCTTGGTCAGCTCCTCCAGCCGGCTGGCGCGGTTCACCGCCGGGCCGATCACGGTGAAGTCCAGACGCCGCGCCGCGCCGATGTTGCCGTAGGCGATTTCGCCGACATGCAGGCCGACGCCGAAATCGACCGCGTCCGGCCCCACCAGCCCGCGCTCGGCATTGGCCGCATCGGCCCTGGCGCAGAAGGCTTCGGCCGCAGCCAGGGCAGCGGCGCAGGCGGCGCCGCGGTCGATCTCCGGCGTCACCGGGAAGATCGCCAGCACCGCGTCGCCGATGAACTTCAGGATCTCGCCGCCTTCAGCCTCGATCGCCACGGCCATGTCGCCGAACCAGCTGTTCAGCATGTCGACCACATCGCGGATGGCATGGACCTCGCTGCGCCGGGTGAAGGCGCGCATGTCGGCCAGCCAGATCGCGGCTTCGATCCAGTCGACCTGGCCGCGTTCGACCTGGCCTTCGACGATGCGCTGGCTGGTGCGGGCGCCGACATATGTGTCGAGCAGGTCGAGCGCGATCCGCTTCCACACCTGGCGTTCGGCATAGGGGCTGAACAGCCGGGCGGCGGTGTCGAGCGCCTTGAGGTCGTCGTCGTCGTAGCCCCCCGCCTGCCGCGTGGCGAAGGACAGGAAGCGGGTGCGGCTGGTGTCGAGGAAGGGCAGCGGCGTGATCAGGTAGTCGGTGGAGCCCTGCTGCTGCAGCTCCTGCAGCAGCGGCAGGTCGCTGACATCGGCATCGAGCCGCCGGCGATACGCCCGCTCGGTGTCGTCGACGATCTTGGTCGGGCTGGTGAGATAGCCCGTGCTCTGCATGATGCCCTGGCGCTCGCGCTCCCGGAACTCGATGGCCTCGTCGCTCCAGACCAGCATGGTGCCGCTGATCTCGGGGTGCAGCACCTCGAGCCCGATATGCACCCGCCAGACCGGGACGATGGTCTGCGCCACCCGCTCGCAGAATCCCGGGAACAGACCCTTGAGCGGCACCGGCTGCCGCGACGCCTCGACCAGCCAGAGGGCCAGCGCCTCCAGCCCCGGCCGGTGCCGGTCGGCGATCGGCCTGGTGTCCCAGTCCGGCGGCAATCCGTCTTGCATGGCGGTCCCATCCTGCATGGGCGGAGGAAATACCTTCGGCAAAGCTGGGTCAATGATAGCACTTTGCTATCATAGGAAATTGCGACGGTGATCGCTGTCCCCGCCATGCCGCGCGTGCGCAGCGCGTCCGTCTGCCCTGCAGCGAGGTCATGTCATCGGCGCGCTGACCGGCCTATCCTCACGGCGACATCGCTCCGTTTTTATGGAAGAGGTACGACATGGCCGCGCAGCCCACCGGGTCCGATCTGCTCGTCGACGCCCTGGTCAAGGAGGGCGTGGACCGCGTCTTCGGCGTGCCCGGCGAGGAGAATCTCGACATCGTCGAATCGCTGCGCCGCTACGGCATCCAGCTGGTGGTCACCCGGCACGAGCAGTCGGCCGCCTTCATGGCCGCGACCTATGGCCGGCTGACCGGCAAAGCCGGCGTCTGCCTGACCACACTGGGGCCCGGCGCCCTCAACCTGACCACCGGCGCCGCCTATGCCCTGCTGGGCGCCATGCCGATGGTGATGATCACCGGCCAGAAGCCGATCCTGAAGAGCCGCCAGGCGCAGTTCCAGATCGTCGACATCGTCGCCACCATGCGGCCGCTGACCAAGTCGTCGCGCCAGATCGTCAGCACCGCCTCGATCCCGACCCTGGTGCGCAACGCCTTCCGCATCGCCCAAGAGGAGCGGCCGGGCCCGGTGCATCTGGAGCTGCCGGAGGACATCGCCGCCGCCCCGGCGCCCGAGGGGCTGGAGCCGGTGACGCCGCACGCCGTGCAGGTGCCGGTGGCCGCCGAGACGGCGGTCGCCACCGCGGTCGACATGCTGCGCGCGGCGCAGCGCCCGCTGGTGATGATCGGCGCCGCCGGCAACCGGCACCACCTGGTGCCGGCCTTGTCCGACTTCGTGCGCCGCATGGGCATCCCGTTCTTCAACACCCAGATGGGCAAGGGCGCGGTCGACGGCAATTCCGGCCTCTACATCGGCACCGCCGCCCTGTCCGAGGGCGACTACCTGCACGACGCCGTGGGCAAGGCCGACCTGATCCTGGCGATCGGCCACGACGTGGTCGAGAAGCCGCCCTTCCTGATGGAGACCCCGACCCAGAAGGTGATCCATGTCGGCTTCCAGCCGGCGGCGATCGCCGAGGTGTACTTCCCCGACCACGAGGTGGTGGGCGACATCGGCGAGGCGCTGGGCCGCATCGCCGACCAGTTCGGCGGCGCCCACCCGACCGCGGCGGCCGCCTTTGCCGCCGTGCGCCACACCATCCTCGAGAAGGTGGCGGCGGACGGCACCAGCGACCGCTTCCCGCTGGTGCCGCAGCGCATCGTCCACGACGTGCGCAAGGTGCTGCCGGATGACGGCATCGTCGCGCTCGACAACGGCATGTACAAGATCTGGTTCGCGCGCAGCTACCGCACCCATGTCGCCAACACCATCCTGCTGGACAACGCGCTGGCGACCATGGGCGCCGGCCTGCCCTCGGCCATGGTGGCGGCGATGCTGCACCCCGACCGCCGGGTGATGGCGGTGTGCGGCGACGGCGGCTTCATGATGAATTCGCAGGAGCTGGAGACGGCGATCCGGCTGAAGCTGAACCTGGTCGTGGTGATCCTGGTCGACAACGCCTACGGCATGATCCGCTGGAAGCAGGAGGCCCAGGGCTTCACCGATTTCGGCCTGACCTTCGGCAACCCGGATTTCGTGACCTACGCCCAGGCTTATGGCGCCACCGGCTGGAAGATCGAGTCGGCGGAGGCGTTCGTGCCGACGCTGGAGAAGGCCTTCACCCAGGGCGGGATGCATTTGGTCAGCGTGCCGATCGACTACACCGAGAACAGCCGCGTCTTCATCGAGGAGCTGCGCAACCACGCGTCTGTCGTAGAAGCCGACTGACGCAGAGCCGGCTTCGACTTCGCCACCATCGTCATTCCCGCGAAAGCGGGAATCTCCATCCGATCAGGCTGTGACGAGATCCCCGCTTTCGCGGGGATGACGGTCATTGGTTTGGCGTGAGCGCGCAGGTTGGGTTCGCAGTTGCGAACCCAACATTTACCGCTCAGCCCAGGATCGACCGGTACAGCGCGAGGTAGCGGTCGGCCATGCGGTCGACGGTGAAGCGGGCCGCCACCGCCGCGCGGCAGGCGGCGCGGTCGATCTCGCCGATCCGGCCGATCGCGGCCACCGCTTCGTCGACGCTGTCGACCAGGAAGCCGGTCACGCCGTGGTCGATCAGTTCCGGCATCGAGCCGCGGTTGCTGGCGATGACCGGGGTGCCGCAGGCCAGCGCCTCGACCACCGACAGCCCGAACGGCTCGTCGAAATTGACCAGGTGCAGCAGGGCCCGCGCCGCGCCCAGCGTGTCGGTGCGATCGGTCCCGCCCAGCGGGCCGCGATAGACCACGGACCGGCCGTCGAGCGCGGGCGCGACCTGCCTGTCGTAATAGCCCTGGTCCTGGACGATGCCGGCCATCACCAGCCGCCTCCCCGTCCGATGGGCTGCTGCGATCGCCTCCGCCGCACCCTTGTCCGGGTGGATACGGCCGAAGAACAGCAGATCGTCGCTGCCCTGCGGGTCGAACGGGAAATCCTGCAGCGGGATGCCATGATGGATGGTCGCGGCGTAGCGCAAATCCGGGCTGCGGTCGGCATCGCTGATGGCAACGTAATGGACCCGATCCTGATAGGCCTTGAACACCGGCAGGATGCGGTCGGAGGAGAAGCCGTGGATCGTCGTCACCACCGGCGTCGCCACCAGCCGCGAAAAGGCGAGCGGCACGAAATCGGCCTGGTTGTGGATCAGGTCGAACTCGCCCGCCCGCTCGAAGACATGGGCGACGTGCAGCATCTCCCACACCTTGGCGTCGATCGTGGAGTCCTCGGAATAGGGCGCCGGGCACACGCCGGCCAGCGTGCCCGCCGTCAGGCTGTCGCGGGTGGCGAACAGGGTGACGTCGACGCCGCGCGCCACCAGCGCCTCGGTCAGCAGGCTGGTCACCAGCTCCCACGGGCCGTAATGGCGCGGCGGCGTGCGCCAGGAGATCGGCGCCAGCATGGCGATGCGCAAATGAATGTCCTTTTCCGCTGCCGGTTGCCGCAGCGGCGGTCCCAGGCTACGCGCCGGGGCCCAGCGCGTCGCCCCATTTCAGCCGCCGGGCGGTCTTCAGCAGGGCGCCGTCGCGCTTGGTCACCGTGCGCTCGACCACGCCGTCCGGCCCGCACAGCCTGAGGTCGATGCGGGACCCGGCGCCACGCGGCGGGGTGATGACGCGGCCGGCGATCGGCGCCCCCGGGCGACGCGACACCGCGACATAGGCGAACTTCTCGTCCTCCCACGGCACCTCGCCGCCCTTGGCCTGGCGGTGGATGCGCGAGCGGGCGACGCGCTGGGCGAAGTGGCACCAGTCGGGCTCGACCAGCGGGCAGGCGCGGTCATGCGGGCATGGCGCGACGACATGGCCGCCGGACGCGATCAGCCGGCTGCGGGCGTCGAGGATGCGGCGCCAGCCGGCCGGGGTGCCGGGTTCGACCAGCAGCAGCACGTCGGCGGTGGCCGCCCACAGCCCGTCGACCAGGGCGGCACGGCGGTCGGGCGCCAGCTCGTCCAGCACATAGGATAGGATGACGAGGTCATGGGCCGGCAAATCCGGCAGCGCCCGGGCCAGGTCGGCGGCGCGCCAGTCGGCCGGTGGCAGGGCGGTGCCTTCGGCCAGGCGCGCGCCCCAGTCGCGGAAGGCGGCGCTGCCCTCCAACAGGGTGGCGCCGGCAAGGTCCGGCCAGGCCTCGGCCGCGGCCCAGAACCCGGTGCCCGGCCCGGCGCCGGCGTCGAGCAGGCTGGCCGGCGCGAAATCCGGACGGAGGTCGGCGACGGCGTCGAGGCAGGCGCGGATCGCGGCATAGGTGGCCGGCAGCCGGGTCGCCAGATAGGCCCGGGCCGCAAGGTCGCCATCGACATGGAAACGGCCGTCGCGCAGCTCCGCCCGGTAGCGCTGCGACAGCCGCGCCGCAGCCGCGGACAGATCGGCCAGGGCGACGCCTTCGAGCGCCCGGTCGACCGCGCTGCGCAGGGCGGCCGGCAGCTCCATGGCTAGCCGGCCAGGGCCTGCCGCACGGCCTCGACCAGACCGGCCTGCGGATGGGTCGCCTGTTCGCCGGTGGACAGGTTCTTCAGCACCACGCTGCCGGCGGCGATCTCGGTCTCGCCGGCGATCACCGCCAGGCGGAAGCCCTTCTTGTCGGCGTATTTCAGCTGGTCGCCGACCTTCTTGCCCTCGGTGAACAGCTCGGTGGCGATGTCGCCGGCGCGCAAGGCCGTGGCCAGGCCGAGATAATAGGGCAGCTGCGCCCGGTCCATCACCGTCACCAGCACCTTGGCCGGGGTGGCGGCGCCGGTCTTGAGCAGACCGGCATCGAGCAGGCGCGACAGCAGCCGGGTGACGCCGATCGAGATGCCGACGCCCGGCAGCTTCTGCTTGGTGTAGTTGCTGGCGAGGTCCTCGTAGCGGCCGCCGGAGCAGATGCTGCCGACCTCCGGGTTCGCCACCAGCTGGGTCTCGTAGACCGTGCCGGTGTAGTAATCGAGGCCGCGGACGATGGCGAGGTCGATGCGCCAGCGATGCGCCGGCACCTGGAAGGCGGCGAGGCCGTCGGCGACCTGGCCGAGCTCGTCCAGCCCCTCGCGGTACAGCTCGCCGCCCTCGATCGCGCGCAGGTCGGCAATCGTCACCGGCCGGGTGACCAGGGCGATGATCCGCTCCGCCGTCGCCGCATCGATGCCGGCATGGGTGGCAAGGTCGGCCAGGGTCCGCTCGCGGCTGACCTTCTCGATCGCATCGATCACCTTCAGCGCCGCGCCGACGCCCGCGGCCGTCAGCCCCTGGTCGAGCAGATAGCCTTGCAGCAGCTTGCGGTTGTTGATGCGGATCAGGAATTCGCCGATGCCGATGCGGGCGAAGATGGCGTTGATGACGCAGGGGATCTCGGCGTCGTTCAAGAGGCCCAGCGTGCCGTTGCCGATGACGTCGATGTCGGCCTGGTAGAATTCGCGGAACCGCCCGGCCTGCGGCCGCTCGCCGCGCCACACCTTCTGGATCTGGTAGCGCCGGAACGGGAAGGTCAGCCGCGCCGAGTTCTGGGCGACGTAGCGCGCGGTCGGCACCGTCAGGTCGAAATGCAGCGCCATGTCGGTCGACGGGTCCTCGCCCTCGCCGGCCGCCAGCCGGGACAGGGCGTAGATCTCCTTCTCGACGATGCCCTTGGCGGTCAGGATCTCCCGCCGCTCCACCGCCGAGGTCTCGATCGGGGTGAAGCCGTAGCGCTCATACTCCTCGCGGATGATGCGCAGGATATGGTCCTCGACCAGCTTCTCCTCCGGCAGCCATTCGGGGAAGCCGCTGATCGGCTGGGGCTTGACGATTCGGGTCTCGGACATCGCTGCATCTTCCATCGGGACGTGGCGGTTTAACCGATCGCGCCGCCGCCGTCACCCCAGCGGAATCGGAACCGGACCTGCACCACAGACGTTTGGCAGGCAACAAGATGAACTGGAGACCACCGGATGCGCTCAACCCTTGCCCTGGCCTGCCTGGCCGCGACGGCCGGATGGGCCGGCATCGCCGCCGCCGCCACCATCGAGCCCGGCACCTATGTCGCCGGCGGAAACGCGCCGATCCGGCTGCTGGTCGAGCCCGCGCCGGACGGCACCGTCGCCTTCCTGCTGCACCGCTCCAGCCGCAACGCGGTGTGCCTGATGGCCGGCGCGGCGAAGCCGGACGGCGACACGCTGACCTGGACCAGCAACAGCGGCGCCACCCTGGCAATCCGCTTCGACGGCCGCGGCGCCGCGATCGAGGCGAAGAACGCGCTGCCGCCGAACTGCCAGGGCGCCCCCGCCATCCCCGGCACCTACATCTTCGATACCGCCCAGGTCGAATTCGACCGCGCCGAGATCGGGGCGGTGCAGGGCAGCCTGA
Source organism: Inquilinus sp. 2KB_23 (assembly GCF_052115705.1). Classification (NCBI taxonomy): domain Bacteria; kingdom Pseudomonadati; phylum Pseudomonadota; class Alphaproteobacteria; order Rhodospirillales; family Rhodospirillaceae; genus Inquilinus; species Inquilinus sp. 2KB_23. Next base: position 60,818 of record NZ_JBFRHF010000014.1, read on the forward strand.
CGGCGCTGGGCTACCGGCTCGGCCAGGCCGACGGCGTGCTCGGGCGCCGCACCCTGGACGCCTTGAGCGACTATCAGACCAGGGCCGGCCTGCAGGCCCAGAACGGCCTGACGGTGGAGACCGTGGCCCATTTGGCCAGCGGCGGCAAGACCGTCACCGCAACCCCGCCGACGCCCATCGGGGCCGCGCCGCCGGCCCAGGCCGCGACCACGACTCCCGCGACCACGGCTCCCGACACCCCGACCGCGCCGACGCCGGCGACACCGCCGGCCGCGCTGCAATGGCTGGACCCGATCCCCGACCGGCTGATCCCGATGCTCGAGGCCCGCTATGCGCCGATGGTGGCGCCGGCGGTGATCGACTGGCGCAACGCGCCGTTCCAGGTCGCCGAGGTCGAGCTGGACGAGAAGCCGGCGCAGCTGCAGCCCGACGTGATCGTATTCTGGAACGACGCCAAGCATTGCGACGCCACCGGCTGCCCGTGGGAGATCCTGTCCGAAGGCAGCCAGTCGCTGACGCCGGTGGCCGACGGCAAGGCCCACAGCTTCGCGCTGGCGCCGAGTTCCTCCGCCGGCAAGCGCGACCTGCTGGTCGACGGCGACAAGCTGATGCGCTGGAGCGGCAAGGGCTGGGCGCCGGACTACTACAAGCCGACGCCCGTACGTTAAGAAGCGCCGGCCTTCAGCCGCCAGGCGAGGTGGTCGAGGCGGTCGGCGCCCCAGAACCCCTCGCCGTCGAGCCGGAAGAAGGGCGAGCCGAACACGCCCTTGGCCATCGCCGCCTCGGTCTCGGCGCGCAGCCGGTCCTTGACCTCCGGAGTCTGGATCGCCGCGGCGGTCTCGGCTTCCGGCAGGCCGAGGCCGGCGGCGATGCGGGTCACGGCCTCCGGCGCCGCAATGTCCTCGCCGCGGCCCCAATGCGCGTCGTAGAGCGCGGCGGCGAGGTCGTGCGCCTTGCCGGGCTCCCGATCGGCCAGCCACCACACCGCGCGCGACGGGGCCAGGGCCGCGATCGGCCACTGCGCCGGAGCGGTGAAAGGCACGCCGAGATAGGCGGCGAAGCGCGGCGCATCCGCCTCCATATAAGGGCCGCGCAGCGGGATGGCGCGGTTGGGCTGGCCGCCGGTGTGCTTGAGGATCGGCCCCAGCAGCACCGGCTTCCACGCCACCGTGCGGCCGTGCCGGGAGGCCAGCGCGTCGATCTGCGTGGCGGCGAGATAGCCATAGGGGCTGGCGAAGTCGAAATAGAACTCGATCGGCGACGGCATCGGGGTCTCCTGTTCCGCTGCAGCCGAGCCTAGAGCGAAGGCGCTTTCCGACCAAGCCGGCGATCGGCGACGGACCTGCGGCCCGGCTGCGTTTAGGATGGAGGGATGCGGATCCGGCCGAACGGGAACTGATCGATGTCGATGACACCGCCCCGGGGCGACCACAGGGCGCGGCCCGGCGACTTCGCGACGCTGCGCCGGGTGATGCCCTATCTGTGGCAGGGCGAGAGCTGGCCCGTGCGGCTGCGCATCCTGGCCTGCGTCGCGCTGGTGTTCCTGTCGTCCTTCGCGGTCGCGCTGGTGCCGCTGCTGTTCTCCTTCGCCATCGATTCCTATGCCGGCCGCGCCAACCCCTGGGCGGTCGGCGGCATCGGCATCATCACCGCCTATGCCCTCGCCTCCTGGGTCGGCCGCATCCTGGGCGAGCTGCAATACGCCGCCTACGGCCCGATCGAGCACCGGCTGGTGCGGCGGCTGAGCCGCACCTTCTTCACCCATCTCCACGGGCTGTCGCTGCGCTTCCATCTCGGCCGCCGCACCGGCGCGGTCAGCGAGGATCTCGGCCGCGGCCTGTCCGGCATCCGCGAGCTGATCTACGACGTCGCCTTCCGCATCCTGCCGCTGCTGATCGAGATCGCCGCCACCTGCATCATCCTGCTGGCGCATCTGCCGCCGTTCTACGCCCTGGTCACCGCCGCCACCCTCGCCGCCTTCGCCTGGGCGATGACCCTGGGCGCCGACAGCCTGCGCAGCACCATCCGCAGCATGAACCGGGAGAGCAGCAGCGCCCATGCCGTCGCCATCGACAGCCTGATCAACTACGAGACGGTGAAGTATTTCGGCGCCGAGGGCGCGATCGGCCGGCGCTACGATGAGCGGCTGGAGGAGGTCGAGCGGCTGGCCGCGCGGGGTTTGGCGCTGCGCAGCCTGAACGGCATCGCCCAGATGACGGTGCTGAGCGTCGGCCTGGCCATCCTGCTGATCCTCGGCGGCAGGGCGGTGCAGGCGGGCACCATGACGGTCGGCGACCTCGTGCTCCTGAACACCTATTTCGTCCGCCTCGCCCGGCCGCTGGAGCAGCTGAGCCGGCTATACCGGGTGATCCGCAACTCGCTGGGTTCGGTCGAGCAGATGTTCGCGCTGCTCGACGAGGCGCCGGAGGTGACCGACGCGCCGGACGCCCGGCCGCTGGCGGCCGGACGGGGCGAGCTGGCGTTCGAGCATGTCTCCTTCGCCTACGACCCGCGCCGGCCGATCCTGCGGGATGTCGGCTTCGCCATCCCGGCCGGGCGGACATTGGCGATCGTCGGCGCCTCGGGCGCCGGCAAGTCGACCATCGCCCGGCTGCTGTTCCGCTTCTACGACCCCAGCGGCGGCCGCATCCTGCTGGACGGGCAGGATCTGCGCGACATCACCCAGGCCTCGCTGCGCGGCGCCATCGCCGTGGTGCCGCAGGACACCGTGCTGCTGAACGAGACGCTGCGCGACAACCTCGCCTTCGGCCGGCCGGACGCCACGGACGAGGAAGTCGAGGACGCGGCGCGGATCGCCCAGCTGGACCGCTTCGTCGCCGGCCTGCCGGATGGCTGGGAGACCATGGTCGGCGAGCGCGGGCTGAAGCTGTCGGGCGGCGAGAAGCAGCGCGTCGCCATCGCCCGGGCGGTGCTGAAGCAGCCGCGGCTGTTCATCTTCGACGAGGCGACCTCGTCGCTCGACAGCGCCACCGAGCAGGCGATCCAGGAGCGGCTGGCCGAGGCGTCGCGCGGCACCACCACGCTGATCATCGCCCATCGCCTGTCCACCGTGGTGCATGCCGACGAGATCCTGGTGCTGGACCATGGCCGCATCGCCGAGCGCGGCAGCCATGCCGCCCTGCTGGCCCGCGGCGGCCTCTACGCCGCGCTGTGGGGGCGGCAGCAGCGGGTGGTCGAGCCGGCGGCGGAGTAGCCCGCCGAATGACCACCCTAAACCGTCATTGCCCGGCTTGACCGGGCAATCCAGGGGCCACCAAGAGCCGCTCTTGAAAGCCCCTGGATCTTCGGGTCAAGCCCGAGGATGACAGTGAAAGTGCAACCGTCAGGCCGCCACCCGCTCGACCGCCACGGCCGTGGCCTCGCCGCCGCCGATGCACAAAGCGGCGACGCCGCGCTTCAGGCCATGGGTCTGCAGCGCGTTCAGGAGGGTGACCAGGATGCGCGCGCCGGACGCCCCGACCGGGTGGCCGAGGGCGCAGGCGCCGCCATGGATGTTGACCTTGTCGTGCGGCAGGCCGAGATCGTGCATCGCCGCCATGGTGACCACGGCGAAGGCCTCGTTGATCTCGAACAGGTCGACGTCGCCGACGGCCCAGCCGGTCTTCTGGAACAGGGTCTCCATCGCCCCGATGGGCGCGGTGGTGAACCAGGCCGGGGCCCGGGCGTGGCTGGCATGGCCCCTGATCTCGGCCAGCACCGACAGGCCCCGCCGCTCGGCCTCCGACCGCCGCAGCAGCAGCAGCGCCGCGCCGCCGTCGGAGATCGAACTGGAATTCGCCGCCGTCACCGTGCCGTCCGGGCGGAAGGCGGGCTTCAGGGTCGGGATCTTCTCCGGCCGGGCGGTGCGCGGCTGCTCGTCGATCGACAGCAGGGACTCGCCGCCCCTGCCCTTCACGGTCACGGGCGCGATCTCGCGGGCGAAGGTGCCGTCCTCCGACGCCTTGCGCGCCCGCTCCAGGCTGGTCAGGGCGAAGCGGTCCTGCTGCTCGCGGGTGAACTGGTAGTGCTGCGCCGTGTCCTCGGCATAGGTGCCCATCAGCCGGCCCGGCTCATAGGCGTCCTCGAGCCCGTCGAGGAACATGTGGTCCAGCACCCGGCCATGGCCCATGCGGTAGCCGCCGCGGGCGCGGTCGAGCAGATAGGGCGCGTTGGTCATGCTCTCCAGCCCGCCGGCCACGCCGATGCCGATCGACCCGGCGGCGATGGCGTCGTGGATCTGCATCACCGCCTTCATGCCGGAGCCGCACATCTTGTTGACCGTGGTGCAGGGCACCGCATCGGGCAGGCCGGCGCCGCGGGCCGCCTGGCGCGCCGGGGCCTGGCCCAGCCCGGCCGGCAGCACGCAGCCCATCACCACCTCGTCCACCGCATCGGCGGCCAGGCCGGCGCGCTCCAGCGCGGCGCGGATGGCGACGGCGCCGAGTTGCGGCGCGCGCACATCCTTCAGCTCGCCCTGGAAGCCGCCCATCGGGGTCCGGGCCGCGCCGGCGATGACGACGGGATCATTCGCACTCATGACATCCTCCGGTGTCTGGTTGGGCCGGATGCTAGCACGGCTGAGCGATCGCTGGGCGAGGACGGATCGACCCGGTAGAGTGGCGCCGCCTCGTCACCCTGAGCGAATCCCCAAGCCCATGACCGATCCCCTGCTCGGCGGCCTGTCCGCCGCCGAATTCCTGGCCCGCCACTGGCAGAAGTCGCCGCTGCTGATCCGCCAGGCGATCCCGGGCTGGACCAGCCCGATCACGCCCGACGAGCTGGCCGGCCTGGCCTGCGAGGAAGGGGTGGAGAGTCGGCTGGTGACCCGCCGGCGCGGCAAATGGGCGATGCGGCACGGCCCGTTCGAGGAGAGCGACTTCGCCAAGCTGCCGGCCAAGGACTGGTCGCTGCTGGTGCAGGGCGTCGACCTGTGGGAGCCGGCGGTGGCCGCCCTGCGCGACCGCTTCCGCTTCGTGCCCGACTGGCGGCTGGACGACGTCATGGTCAGCTACGCCCCGCCGGGCGGCGGCGTCGGCGCCCATGTCGACCAGTACGACGTGTTCCTGCTGCAGGGCCTCGGCCGGCGGCGCTGGCGGATCGGCGGCGCGGCTGAGATCCGCCCGGCCTGGCTGCCCGACCAGCCGCTGAAGCTGCTGGCCGATTTCCAGCCCGCCGAGGAATGGGTGCTGGAGCCCGGCGACATGCTGTACCTGCCGCCGGGCTGGGCCCATGACGGCATCGCCGAGGATGACTGCCTGACCTTCTCGATCGGCTTCCGCGCGCCCAGCGTGGCCGAGCTGGCCGGCCGCTTCGCTGCCGCGATCGGCGACGCCGACGGCGACGAGCGGCGCTATGCCGACCCTGACCTGGCGCCGCCGGAGAATCCCGGCGAGATCCCGGATGCGGCGATCGAGCGGGTGCGGGCGCTGCTGGCCGAGAAGCTGGAGGATCGCGGCTTCCTGGCGGAATGGCTGGGCAGCCTGCTGACCGAGCCGAAGGAGGAGCGCGAGGCCCCGCCGCCGCGCAAGCGCCGGCCGGCCGGTGCGCTGAAGCGGGCGATCGGCAGCCGACTCGCCTTCGCCCGCGCCGGCGTCGGCGTCGGCGTCGGCGTCACCCTGTTCGCCGATGGCGAGACCCATGCGACCCCCGCCGGCATCGCGGCGGACACGGCGATGCGGCTGTGCGGCGACGGAAGGCTGGCGGCGGATCAGGCCAAGGCGGCCTGGGCCAACCCCGGCGCCGCGGCGCTGCTGGACGCGCTGCTGGCTCAGGGCGCAATCGAGCCGGCCGGCAAAAGCGGTTGAGAGTAGCCATTTTTTGCAGCGGGGCGAGGCGGAACCGCTTCCATCGGCCGCGCCGGTCAGGCAATGCTTCCTGACCAACAACAAAATTGAACAGGTCGATCATGCCGATTGCAAGCCGTCGTGCGCTCCTGGCCCTGGCCGCCATCGCCGTCCTGGCCGCCTGCGCCCCCAAGGCGGGCGGCGCCTACGGCATCTTCTTCAAGGACGAAAGCGCCACGCTGACGCCCGACGCGCAGAAGCTGATCGCCGAAGCGGCGGCGGAGGCGAAGAACTGGAATCCGAAGTCGATCAGCGTCGACGGCTTCGCCGGGACCGCCGGCCCGCGCGACACCCATGAAGCGCTGTCGGTCAAGCGGGCCGAGACGGTGGCCGCGGCGCTGGTGGCCGACGGCGTGCCGCCGACCCTGATCCATCGCGTCGAAGGCCATGGCGATGCCGGCGCCCTGCCCGGCGTCACCGTCGGCGAGCGGCGCGTCGAGATCAAGCTGAACTACTGATCGGGGCTGCGGCGGTCCCGAGCCATCCCCAACCCGTCATTGCCGGGCTTGACCCGGCAATCCAGAAGGTCCCGACAGCCTCTGGATGCCCGGGTCAAGCCCGGGCATGACAGGAAAGGGAATAGTGTGCGGCTCAGCTCCGCGACTTGATGGCGTCGCGAATCTCTTCCAGCAGCACTTCGCTGCGCGGCGGCGCGGCCGGAGCCGGGGCGGCTTCGGGCTTCTTCATGAAGCGGTTGACCTGCTTCACCAGCAGGAAGATGGCGAAGGCCACGATCAGGAAGTTGATGATGGAGTTGATGAAGGCGCCGTAGTTGATCGTCGCCGCACCGGCGGCCTTTGCCGCGGCCAAGGTGTCATAATGGGTCGACGTCAGATTGATGAAGTAGCTCGAGAAGTCGACGCCACCGAGCAGCACGCCGATCGGCGGCATGATGATGTCGTTGACCAGGGACGTCACGATCGAGCCGAACGCCACGCCCATGATGATACCAACCGCCAAGTCGATGACATTGCCACGGGCAATGAAGGCCTTGAACTCCTGAAACATCCGCTGCCCCCAAAGTCTCAGTTGGTGACCGTTACCGGCCGCGACGTAAAGATATACCAATTGGCATGAAATCACAGAAAAACCGCAAAAGCCTCTGACCGGCCGTCAAAAAGGCTTCACTGGACACCCTCAAGAAATCCGGCTGAATCACCTTGACTTTCGGCGCCGGCGGATCAAATTGCGCGCCCTTGCTTCATCATCGACCGGCAGGCGGCAGAGACCGCCTGATCCGAGAGGGAGACCGCCCGATGCGCCTCTTCTTTTTCGGCACCCTCATGGATCCCGACCTGTTCGCGCTGGTGATCGGCCGCCCCATGGCGGCGCTCGCGGTGCAGCCGGCGTCGCTGCTCGGGCTGCAGCGGCGCAAGGTGAAGGGCGAAAGCTATCCGATCCTGACGCCGCAGCCGGACGGCCATGTCGACGGGCTGCTGGTCGAGGGCTTCACCGACGCCGAGATGGACCGGATGCGGTTCTTCGAGAGCGACGACTACACGCTGCAGCCGGTGACCGTGGCCCTGGCCGACGGGGCCCGGCTGGAGGCGCAGATCTACGCCTCGGCCGGCGTGCTCGAGGATGCCGGCGAGCCCTGGCACCTGGAGGCCTGGCAGGCGACCGAGAAGCCCCGCACCCTGATGCACCACGAAGCCTACATGTCGCTGTACGGCAAGATGAGCAGCCAGGAGGCCGCGTCGCGCTGGCCCGAGGTCAAGGCCCAGGCCAACCGCCGCTATGCCGAGGCGCGGGCCGAACGGCACTTCGCCGAGCGCCGCCGTCCACGCTGAGCACCGGCAGGGTCAATCGCCGCCCTGCCCTTCCGTCCTGTCCAGCCGCTTCAGCAGCAGTTCCACCGCCTGGGTCAGGCGCACCACCTCCTGCTCGCGCAGCAGGTCGATCTTCTGGTGCAGTTGCTCGATCTCCAGCTCTGCCTTGATGTTGATGCGGTAGTCGCCCTCGGCGTTGCGGCGGTCGATCGCCGCCTGCCGGTTCTGGCTCATCATGATGATCGGCGCCGAATAGGCGGCCTGGAACGACAGCGCCAGGTTCAGCAGGATGAAGGGATAGGGGTCCCAGGCCTGGATCCAGCCGACCAGGTTCAGCACGATCCACAGCGCGAGCAGGATGCTCTGGATCACGATGAACGACCAGGACCCGACCGTCTCGGCGACGCTGTCCGCCAGCTTCTGGCCGAAGGTCCCCGCCTCGGGCACCGGCTTGCGCGCCCGGCTGGGCTTCTGCCGCCGCAGGTCGTGCAGCAGCTTCTCCTCCTCCGGGGTCAGGATCATGGTCGGATGCACGCGCTGGGTCATGATGGGTTTCCTGATCGGCGACCTCACCGCCCGACCGGGCAGCCGGGCGGCACGAGACGGTCAAGCTTAGCGCATGCCGGGGCCAGGAAGGGCCTTACGAATATTACACCGGCAACCGATCCCGCCCGGTTCTGACATCCTTCCGTATTGATGATGCACGAGATTTCCCTTGTCCGAAGCGCGGGTGCCGCGTCGAGCGAGGGAACAGCGATGACACCGTACTGGCCGATCGTGGCAGAGCCTGCGGAGCCGTCTTTCGGGATCCGGACCGACGGACCCGAGCACACCGTCCATCTCTTCGTCCCGCGGGCCGAGGTCCGCACTCCCACGGCGGATGCCCGACCCGGCGCACCCGGCGGACTCCTGTCGAGGATCGTCGCCTTCCTGGTCGAAGGCTTCGCGCTGTGCGCCGCCGGCATGTATCCGGAGCTGTTCTGCGGGACAGAGGCGCCACCCCGGCCCAGCCCGGACGAGCTGGCCGACGACGCGCCGCGCAGCTGGCGCTCCGATGTCGACGCCGAGCTGCAGGCCATCGTGGCGATGCACCGCACCCGACGATAGCTGGCCAGACGGGCCGAGACCGGCCAAGCTGGCCGCATGCGCCTGCTCGCCATCAGCGATCTCCACCTCGCCTCCGACGCCAGCTTCGAGCGGATCGAGGGCCTGCCCGCTTCTCCCGAGGACTGGCTGATCCTGGGCGGCGACATCGCCGAGAGCGCCGACGGGCTGGACCGCGCCTTCACCGCGCTGGCCGGGAAGTTCGCCAAGCTGATCTGGGTGCCCGGCAATCACGAGCTGTGGACCCGGGCCCGCAGCCCGGCGGCTCCGCGCGGCGTCGAGCGTTACGAATCGCTGGTCGCGCTGGCCCGGCGGCACGGGGTGACCACGCCGGAAGATCCCTACCCGATCTGGCCCGGCCCCGGCGGCGAGCATGTGATCGCGCCGCTGTTCCTGCTCTACGACTACAGCTTCCGCCCGCCGGACCTGCCGCTGGAGGAGGTGGTGGCCTGGGCGGCGGAGGAGAGCGCGGTCTGCGCCGACGAGCTGCTGCTGTACCCCGACCCGTATCCGACGCGGCAGGACTGGTGCCGGGCCCGGATCGCGGCGACCGCTGAACGGCTCGCCGCGCTGCCCGCCCGCCTGCCGACGGTGCTGGTCAACCATCACCCCTTGCGCCGCGACCTGGTGCGCATCCCGCGCATCCCGCGCTTCAGCCCCTGGTGCGGCACCACCCTGACCGAGGAGTGGCACATCCGCTTCCGGGCCCGGGTGGTGGTCAGCGGCCACCTGCATGTCCGCCACACCGACTGGCGCGACGGCACCCGGTTCGAGGAGGTGTCGCTGGGCTATCCCTATCAGTGGGAGCAGCATTACGGCGTCGCCGCCTATCTGCGGGAGATCCTGCCCGGCCCGGTCAGCCCGGGGCCAGAAGCCCGGCCGGCAGGGGAACGTGCCGGACCGCGATGACCGGCTCGGCCCCCGGCCAGCGCACGGCGAGGCCCAGCACATGCCGGGGTGATGGCCGCCAGTGGCGGAAATGCCAGGACGCGCCGTCCACCGCCGGGTCGAGGAAGCGCACCACCGGCCGGTCCGACACGGCATAGACCACGAAGCCGTCGAGCGAGATGGTCAGGCCGCCGCCCAGCGCCTTCACATAGGCCTCCTTGACCGTCCAGAGGTCGAGGAAGGCCTCGCGGCGGCGGTCGGCCGGCACCGCCTTCAGGGCAGCCGCCTCGGCTGCGGCGAAGCGGCGGTCGGCGATGCGCGGCTCGACCACCCGGCCGAGCCATTCCAGGTCGATTCCGATCATGGTGCCCGGTGCCATGGCGCAGGCGACCATGCCTTCGGCATGCGAGATGTTGATGCCGATCCGCCGCCCGGCCTCCGGCGCGCAGACGAAAGGCTTGCCGTGGTCGCCGGCGGCGAAGTCCCACTCCCGGGCGGGAACACCCGTCTTGGCCTCCAGCAGCCGGCGCAGCAGCACCCGGGCGCAGGCGAAGCGCCGGCGGTCGCCCGGCACGGCAAAGCGCGCGGCGCGGGCCCGCTCCGCTTCGGTCAGCAGCGGCCAGCAGGCCTCGACATTTCGGTCGTCCCCGGGGTCGTCCTCGGCGACCTCGGCCGTCCAGACATCGATGTCGGCGGCGCGGTCGGTCATGCCGGGGCGCTCATGTCACGCCGGGTCGATGCCGCCGAGCCGGCAGATATGCGCCCATTCGGCCTCCGAGACCGGGCTGACCGACAGGCGACCCTGGCGGATCAGGCCGAGGCCGGACAGCTCCGGGTCCGCCTTCATCTGCTTCAGCGTCACCGGGGTCTTGAGCGGCCGGACCGCCTGGACGTCGACCATGCCGAAGCGGCCCTTCTCGTCGCTGGGGTCCGGGTAGTATTCGCGCACGATCTCGACGATGCCGACGATCTCCAGCCCCTCGTTCGAATGGTAGAAGAAGGCGTGGTCGCCCAGCTTCATCGCCTTGAGGTTGTTCGAGGCCTGGTAGTTGCGCACCCCGTCCCAATGGGTGCGCTTGGCCTTCACCATCTGACTCCAGCCCCATTTCACGGGTTCGGACTTCACCAGCCAGTGGTTCACGACTCGGCCTCTTGCAACGAAATGGTCACGGGATCGGGACGCTAGCGGAAACAGTCCCGGGTTTCCAGGCCGCGCCTGAGCGCATCAGGCCTCGCGTTTCACCGGGCGCAGCAGCAGGCCGGCGATGGCGGTGTCGATCGCGGCGCCGCGGTTCAGCACCGCATCCACCGCGTCGATCACCGGCGCGTCGATGCCGGCCTTGGCCGCCAGCCGCGCCGCCGCCGCCGCCGTCCACACCCCTTCGGTGACCGACCGGCGGGCGCCGAGGATGTCGGCCAGGCTGCGCCCCTGCCCCAGCGCGATGCCGAGCGAGGTGTTGCGGCTGGTGGCGCTGCAGGCGGTCAGCAGCAGGTCGCCCAGGCCGGACAGGCCCATCAGCGTCTCCGGCCGTCCCCCGAGCCCGGCGCCCAGTCGCATCATCTCGGCCAGGCCGCGGGTGACCAGCGCCGCCCGGGCGTTCTCGCCCAGGCCCCGCCCGGTGACGATGCCGGCGGCGATCGCCAGCACGTTCTTCAACGCGCCGCCCAGGGCGACGCCGCGCAGATCCTCGGTCCAGTACAGCCGCAGCGTGCGGTGCCCCAGGCTGCGGGCCAGGGCGGCGCCGGCCTCGGCATCGGCGCAGGCCAGGGTCAGCGCCGTCGGCAGGCCGCGCGCCACCTCCTCGGCGAAGCTGGGGCCGGACAGCAGCACCGGCGCCGCCTCCGGCCGGGTCTCCGCCGCGATCTCGTCCATGAACCGCCCGGTCGCGGTCTCGATGCCCTTGGCGGTGATCAGCAGCGGCCCCGGCCGCGGCGGCAGGCGCTGCAGGATGGCGCGCAGATGCTGCGCCGGCACGGCGAGCAGGCGCAGATCCCCGCCGATCGCGGCCAGGTCGGCGGTGACGGCGATGCCGGGATGCAGCCCGATGCCGGGCAGATAGGCCGCGTTCTCGCGGGCGTCCTGGATCGCCGCGGCACGGTCGGGATCGCGGGCCCACAGGGTGACCGGATGCCCGGCCGCGGCGAAGCTCTGCGCCAGCGCCGTGCCCCAGGCGCCGGCGCCGATCACGGCGACCCGCCGGCTCATGCCTTGACCCCGGCGCCGATCGCGGCGGCGGCGGTCGGGTCCAGCGGCCAGCGCGGCCGCGGCGCGCAGTCGAGCCCGTCGACCAGGCCGAGGCGCAGCCGCTCCAGCCCGGCCCAGGCGATCATGGCGCCGTTGTCGGTGCACAGCTTCAGCGGCGGCGCGATGAAGCGCATCCCCGCCGCCTCCGCCACCGCGGACAGCCGGGCGCGCAGCGTCTGGTTGGCGGCGACGCCGCCGGCCACCACGAAGGCTCCGTTCCCGGAATGTTCCACGTGAAACATCGCGATGGCGCGCTTGGCCCGGTCGGCCAGCGACGCGGCGACCGAGTCCTGGAAGCCGGCGCAGAGATCGGCGACATCCTGCGCGGACAGCGGCTGCGGCAAGGTGCTGACGACGCGGCGCACCGCGGTCTTGAGGCCGGAGAAGGAGAAGTTGCAGTCCGGCCGGCCGATCATCGGCCGCGGCAGGGCGAAGCGCCTGGGATCGCCGCCGCGGGCCGCGGCTTCGACCAGCGGGCCGCCGGGATGGCCGAGGCCGAGCATCTTGGCGACCTTGTCGAAGGCCTCGCCCACCGCGTCGTCGATGGTGGTGCCCCAGCGCCGGTAGCGGCCGACCCCGTCGACGCACAGCAGCTGGCAATGGCCGCCGGAGACCAGCAGCAGCAGATAGGGGAATTCGATGCCGTCGGTCAGCCGCGCGGTCAAAGCGTGGCCTTCGAGGTGGTTGACGCCGAGGAAGGGCAGGCCACGGGCGGCGGCGATGCCCTTGGCGGTCATCACCCCGACGGCGACGCCGCCGATCAGCCCCGGCCCGGCGGTGACGGCGATGCCGTCGACCGCGTCGAGCCCGACCCCGGCCTCGGCCAGCGCCTGGCGGATGATGCCGTCGAGATGGGCCAGATGGGCGCGCGCCGCCACCTCGGGCACCACGCCGCCATAGGGGGCGTGGTCCTCGATCTGGCTGAGCACGACATTGGCGAGGATGCGCCGCTGGTCGTCCACCAGGGCCGCCGCCGTCTCGTCGCAGGAGGTCTCGATGCCGAGCACGATCATGATCGGCCCGATATAGGCGGTCCGGCCGCGCGACGAAAGGACCGCGGCGAAAGCACCTGCCCCGCTTGCCCCCCGCGCCCGGGGCTTCTAGAACGCGGGTCATGACCCCTGTTCTTCGCATCGGGACGCGCGGCAGCCCGCTCGCCCTCATCCAGGCCGAGGAGACGCGGCGGCGCCTGGCCGACGCCCATCCGGCCCTGGCCGTGCCCGGCGCGGTCGAGATCGTCGTCATCCGCACCACCGGCGACACGGTGCAGGACCGGCCGCTGTCCGAGATCGGCGGCAAGGGCCTGTTCACCAAGGAGATCGAGGACGGCCTGCTGGACCGCAGCCTCGACCTCGCCGTGCATTCGATGAAGGACATGCCGACCTGGCTGCCGGACGGCCTGGTGATCGGCGCCCTGCTGCCGCGCGAGGACCCGCGCGACGCGCTGTTCGCGCGGGACGGCGCCGGCAGCCTGGCCGCGCTGAAGCCGGGGGCCGTGGTCGGCACCTCCAGCCTGCGCCGCCAGGCCCAGGTGCTGGCGCTGCGGCCGGATCTGTCGATCGTGCCGTTCCGCGGCAATGTCGGCACCCGCCTGGCCAAGCTGGACGCCGGCACGGTCGACGCCACGCTGCTGGCCCTGGCCGGGCTGAAGCGGCTGGGGCGGACCGACCGGGTCTCGGCCGTGCTGGAACCCGAGGAGATGCTGCCGGCCGCCGCCCAGGGCGCCATCGGCATCGAGTGCCGCGCCGACGACGCGCCGGTGCGCCGCCTGCTGGACGCCCTGCATTGCCGCGACACCGGCGACCGGGTGGCGGCGGAGCGCAGCCTGCTGACCGCGCTGGAGGGCAATTGCCGCACCCCGATCGCGGCCCTGGCCGATCTGGGCCCAGACGGCACCCTGACCCTGACCTCGCGCGTCGCCCTGCCCGACGGCAGCGAGATGCATGAGGACCGGCGGTCCGGCCCCCGCGCCGAGGCCGCGCAGCTGGGCGCCGAGGCCGGCGAGGCGCTGCGCCGCCGCATCGGGCCGCGCTTCCTGGTCCCATAATGGCGAGGGCGGGATGACGCGCTGGCTCATCACCCGGCCGCGCGAGGAGGCCGAACGCTTCGCCGACGCCATGCGCGACCGCGGCCTCGACCCGGTGATCGCGCCGATCCTGGAGATCGAGCCGGTCGACCCCGAGCCGATCGCGCTCGACGGCGTCCAGGCGGTGCTGGCGACCAGCCGCAACGGCATCGACGCCTTCGCCCGGCGGGTGGCGCGGCGCGACATACCCGTTCTGGCGGTCGGCGATGCCACCGCGGAGCTGGCGCGGAGCCTGGACTTCCACGACGTCATCAGCGCGGCGGGCGGCGGCATCGAGCTGGCCGCGCTGGTCCGCGACCGGCTGAACCCCGGCTCGGGCGCCCTGCTCCACCCCTCCGGCGAGGACCAGGCGCAGGATCTCGGCGCACTGCTGGCGCCCGCCGGCTTCACCGTGCGGCGCATCGTGCTGTACCGCGCCCGGCCGGCCGCGGCGCTGCCGTCGGCCGCGGTGGCAGCGCTGGCCGATCCGCGGCTGGAGGGGGTGGTGTTTTTCTCTCCCCGCACCGCGAAGGTCTTTGCTACCCTCGCGGCCCGGGTGGATCTGACCCACCGCCTCGCCGGACTCACGGCGGTCTGCCTGAGCCCTGCCGTCGCCCAGGCGCTGGACCCGTCGCCCTGGCGAGCGGTGCGAATCGCGGAAAGACCGGATTCGCCGTCGCTTCTGGCGCGGCTATCCGATCTTCCCGCCGAGCAAAGGACGAGGACGGCGAACGGTATGGACCCGACCCCCGACAAGCCAGGCGACGCTGCGGCAGCGCGGCTCGACCCCCAGCAGCCGGACGACGTGTCGGCCAGCCCGGAAGCCGTTGCGCCGCCGGTGCCGCCCGAGGACGGGCTGCCCGTCGCCGGCGAGACCGGCGAGGCGCTGACCGCGACCGAGCGGATCATCGAGGCCTTCGGCGGCATCCGGCCGATGGCGGCGAAGCTGACGGTGCCGGTGACCACCGTGCAGGGCTGGAAGCGGCGCAACGCCATCCCCGAGCAGCGCCACGCCGACATCCAGGCCGCCGCCAAGACCCATGGCATCCAACTCGACCCGGCCGAGCTGGCGCGCACCCGCCCGGCGACGCCGGAGGAAGGCGTGTCGGAGCCGTCCGACCTCTCCGACCCCGAGAACCCGCCCGGCCCTCCCCGGGTCGGCCCGCCCACGATCCCGCCGCCGCCCCCGGCCGAACCGCCGGGCAACGTCGCGAAATCGGCCTGGACCGCGGCGCTCGTCGCCATCGTCGCCGCGGCGGTGTCGGCGACCGCCCCGATCTGGTCGCCGAGCGTGTTCGGCCCCTCCACCCCTGCCCCGGCCACCCAGGGCTCGCCGACGCTGGGTGACCGCGTCGCCTTCATCGAGAAGCGTCTGGCCGATCTGCCCTCCGGCACCGCCGAGGCGATCGACGGCCTGGGCAAGCGGGTCGAGGCGCTGGAGAAGCCGCCCGAGGGCGCGCTGGATCCGGCGGCGATCGAGAAGGGCCGGGCCGATCTGGCCGCCCGGGTCGACGCGCTGCAGCAGAAGCTGGACCAGCTCGGCGCGCAGCCGCCGGCCCCGGGCAACGCTGCCCCGGCGCAGCAGCCGGCCGCGCCGCCGGCCGCCGGCCCCGCCCCGGAAGCGGTGGCGGCGCTGGAGACCCGGATCGCCGCGCTGGAATCGGCGCAGTCCGCGGTGAAGACGCTGAGCGAGACCGTCGCCACCCTGTCCTCCGGCAACCAGGCCAACGCCAGCACCCTGGCGACGCTGCAGCAGCAGGTCGACACGGTGAAGGCCGCGGTCGAACGGCTGCGCAGCAACGACAGCGGCGCCCAGGCGCTGAGCCTGGCCGCCGGCCAGCTGCGCAGCGCGATCGACAGCGGCGCACCGCTGGCCGAGACCCTGACGCTGCTGCGCGGCCTGGCGCAGAGCGACCCTGCCATGGCCAATGCGGTGGCGGCGCTGGAGCCGGCGGCGAAGGGCGTGCCCAGCCGCGCCGCGCTGGCGACCGGCTTCGTCCAGGCGGCCGAAGCGGCGCGCAAGGCCGACAAGCCGCAGAGCGGCGACTGGATCGACCGCAGCCTGTCGGTGGTCGAGGACCTGGTCAGCGTCCGCCCGGCCCCGGGCGAGGTCGAAGGCGACGGCACCGACGCGGTGCTGGCGCGGGCCGAAGGCCGGCTGCAGCGCGGCGACCTGGCCGGCGCGGTCGAGGCGGTGAAGGGCCTGTCCGGCCCCGCGGCCTCGGCCATGGCGGCGTGGCGCACCCAGGCCGAGTCCCGCCTGGCCGCCGAGACGGCGCTGCAGGGCCTGTCGACCCTGGCGGTGCAGCGGCTGGCCGCCGGCAGCGACGCCGCAGCCAAGCCCGCCTCCGAAACGCCGGCGCCGACGACGCCATGAAGCGTCTGCTGCTCTACGCCCTCAAGCTCGCGATCCTGATCGCAGTCGCGGTCTGGCTCGCCGACCGCCCGGGCCATGTCCAGATCCAGTGGCAGGGCCGGGTGATCGACACCTCGGTCGCGGTGCTGGTGGTGGTCGCCGCCGGCCTGATGCTGCTGACCGCCTGGCTGTACCGCTTCTGGCGATCGCTGCGCCGGGCGCCGAGCCGCTTCGTCGAGGGCCGCCGCTTCGTCCGGCGCGAGAAGGGCTATCGCGCCCTGACCCGCGGCATGGTCGCGGTCGCGGCCGGCGATGCCGAGGCGGCGCGGCGCTTCGCCCGCAAGGCCGACGTGCTGCTGGACGAGCCGCCGCTGACCCTGCTGCTGTCGGCCCAGGCGGCGCAGCTGGCCGGCGACGATGGCGCCGCCACCCGCTATTTCGAGGCGATGCTGCGCCGGCCGGACATGGAGTTCCTGGGCCTGCGCGGCCTGCTGAACCAGTCGCTGCGCAGCCAGGATTCCGCCCACGCGCTGGAGATGGCGCAGCGCGCCCGCTCGCTGCGCCCGGACGCCACCTGGACCCATCGCGCCTGCTTCGACCTGGAGGTGGCGCAGCACCGCTGGGCCGACGCCCAGCTCAGCCTCGCCCATGCGGTGCGGGTGAAGGCGATCTCGGTCGAGGACGGCCGGCGTTTCAAGACCCGCATCCTGGTCGAGCGCAGCCGCGAGGCGGAGGCCGCCGGCAGCCTGGCCCCGGCGCTGGACTTCGCCCACAAGGCGGTGGGGCTGGAGCCGGATTTCGTGCCGGCCGCGCTGCAGGAGAGCGCCCTGCTGGTGAAGACCGGCCGCGACGCCCAGGCCGCGCGCCTGCTGGAGAAGAGCTGGGCCCGCCTGCCGCATCCCGAGGTCGCCCGCGCCTATGCCGCGCTGGGCCCCGCCGACGAGGGCTCGCTGCTCAAGGTCAAGCGGCTGGAGAAGCTGGTGCGGCTGCGCCCGGAGGCGGCGACCGGCCTGCTGACTTTGGCCGAGGCCGAGCTGGCGGCCCAGCTGTGGGGCAGCGCCCGCGGCCATCTGCTGAAGGCGGAGCAGCTGGCGCCGACCCGGCGCGGCTATCGCCTGCTGGCCGATCTGGAGACGGCGGAGCGCAACGACCCGATCGCGGCGCGCAGCTGGCTGGCCAAGGCGCAGACCGCGGCCCCGGACGAGGCCTGGGACTGCGACGCCTGCGGCGCGCGGACGGACCGCTGGTCGGCGCTGTGCGGCCATTGCCACGGCTTCGACACGCTGGCCTGGCGCATCCCGGGCCCCGCCCGCGGGCTGCCGCCGGTGGCGGTCGAGATCGACGCCCTGCTGCCCGTGCCGGTGCCGGCCACGGGGTCGGGCGCGGTGGTGCCCGTCACGACGGGTTGAGGCCCGGCGGTTGTTGACGCTGCGGCGCGCGCCTTGTATAGGGTGCGCGCCCTGCGGCGCCGAAGTAGCTCAGGGGTAGAGCAACTGATTCGTAATCAGTAGGTCCGGGGTTCAAATCCCCGCTTCGGCACCATTTTCCCCCTGCTAAATAGCCGCTTGCGAAGCGACCCGGACATGTCCGGGTCTTCCGCATTTGGTATCGGCGAATTCGGCAGGCCGGCCGCGCCGGTCCGTTTCCATACGGTCTCTCAGGTCTTGAGCCGGTAGCCGGTCCGGAACATCCACGCCACCGTGGCCAGGCAGACCGCGAGGAAGGCCAGCGTCATGGCCAGGCTGATGCCGACGCCCAGCTCGGCGGTGCCGAAGAAGCTCCAGCGGAAGCCGCTGATGAGATAGACCACGGGATTGAACAGCGCGACCGTCCGCCACAGCGGCGGCAGCATGTCGATGGAATAGAAGCTGCCGCCGAGGAAGGTCAGCGGGGTGATGATCAGGAGCGGCACCAGCTGCAGCTTCTCGAAGCCGTCGGCCCAGATGCCGATGATGAAGCCGAACAGGCTGAAGGTCACCGCCGTCAGCACCAGGAACAGCAGCATCACCAGGGGATGGGCGATCTGCAGCGGCACGAACAGGGCCGATGTCGCCAGGATGATCAGGCCGAGGATGATCGACTTGCTCGCCGCCGCCCCGACATAGCTGACCACGATCTCGAGATAGGAGACGGGCGCCGACAGCAGCTCGTAGATCGAGCCGACGAATTTCGGGAAGTAGATGCCGAAGGAGGCGTTGGAGATGCTCTGCGTCAGCAGCGACAGCATGATCAGCCCAGGCACGATGAAGGCGCCGTAGCTGACCCCGTCGATCTCCTGGATGCGCGAGCCCAGCGCCGCGCCGAACACCACGAAGTACAGCGAGGTCGAGATCACCGGGGACAGGATGCTCTGCATCAGCGTGCGTCCGGTTCGCGCCATCTCGGAGACGTAGATGGCGCGGATCGCGTGGAGGTTCATGGCCGCTCGCTCACCAGCTTGACGAAGATGTCCTCCAGCGAGCTCTGGCTCGTGCGGAGGTCCCTGAACCGGATCCCGGCGTCGCTGAGGTCCTGCAGCAGGGCGGTGATGCCGGTCCGCTCGCCCTGGGTGTCGTAGGTGTAGACCAGCTCGCCGCCATCGGCCGACAGCTCGAGGCGATGCGCGGCCAGCGGGGCGGGAATGGCGGTCAGCGGGTTCTGCAGCTGCAGCGTCAGCTGCTTCTTGCCCAGCTTGCGCATCAGCTCGGCCTTCTCCTCCACCAGGATGATCTCGCCGTTGCTGATCACCCCGACCCGGTCGGCCATCTCCTCGGCCTCGTCGATGTAGTGGGTGGTCAGGATGACGGTCACCCCGGTCGCCCGCAGCGCGCGCACCAGCAGCCACATGTCCCGGCGCAGCTCGACATCGACGCCCGCCGTCGGCTCGTCGAGGAACAGGATCTCGGGCTCGTGCGACAGCGCCTTGGCGATCAGCACCCGGCGCTTCATGCCGCCGGACAGGGTCATCACCTTGCTGTCCTTCTTGTCCCACAGGGACAGGTCCTTCAGCACCTTTTCGATATGGGCCGGATTGGCGGGCTTGCCGAACAGCCCGCGGCTGAAGCTGACGGTCGCCCAGACGGTGGCGAAGCCGTCCGCCGTCAGCTCCTGCGGCACCAGCCCGATCTTCGACCGGGCCGCGCGATAGTCGGTCACGATGTCGTGGCCGTCGGCCGTGACGGTTCCGCCGCTGGGGTTGACGATGCCGCAGATGATGCTGATCAGCGTCGTCTTGCCGGCGCCGTTGGGGCCCAGCAGAGCAAAGATCTCGCCGCGCCGGATGTCCAGGTTGATGCCCTTCAGGGCCTGGAAGCCGGAGGCGTAGGTCTTGGAGAGGTTCGAGACGGAGATGATCGGTGACATGGCGGCGACCATAGCCGATGCGGACGGCATTTCGATGAAGCTTTGTGAGCGGGGCGGCCGCGAGCGCTGCGTCCCGCTGACGCTGGGCCGGTCTATCGCCGGCCGCGCCGCGTGCCATTGCGCCGACCCCGACGGGCGCCCGGGGAACCATCCCCCACGACTCGGCATTGCCGAGGGACGGAGCACCGTGCTCGATCGCCGCTTTTCAGGGAGGCAGGACATGGCTTCGGAGCGGAACTTGCCGGACCGCGAGACGCCGCGGACGGCCGATGGCACCGAGACCGACCCCGAGGGTCAACGGGTGATCGAACGCGCACTCGACACCAGCCTGGCCCGCGGCCCGGAACAGGAAGGGGGCCGGCGCTGGACGCTGCCGATCCTGGTCGGTCTGCTGGCCGTGGTCGCGATCCTGCTGATCCTGGCGCTGACCTGACACAAAGAGACAGGACGCGGCGTTTCCACCGCGTCCTGTCTTTAAAGCGTCTCGCTCGTCAGGGCGTCAAGCGCCCTGCTGCCACTGCCGCGTCGCCTCGCTGGCGGATTTGTTCAGATGGACATGCTCGTCCACATGATCGACCCAGTCGGCCGGGATGTAGTGGTGCTTCGACTGTGCTGCCGGATCGCTGCGCGTCAGCTTGATGCGGTCCTGGCCTTCCATATGGTCCACCGTGCCGACGTGCTGGCCGTCGGAGCCGAGGACTTCCATATGGTCTTTGATCTGCGCGGTCGAACCCATGGGGTCGCTCCCTTGGTTGTGATATCTGAGCAATAGAAGACCCAGCCAGTGAGTTCCAGGATGGGATCCCAAAATGCAGCGAGAATCTCCGCACCTGCACAATCTCCCGCCAAAATCCATCCCGACGATCCTTTGCCACAACAGAGCCTATACTCGCTTCGTTTCGCTTTTTCGGGATTTCCCTCCACTGAACTCGCGCTTCGTCTCGCTATGGCACCCAAAGGCGGGAACGTCACCCCTGACGTCTCTGTTCACCTGATGGCAGGCAGGCGTGGACTTGAGCAGTACCGCGCCGCCTGCCCCGTTCGCGGAGCGACAGGAGACGAAGATGCCGTTGAGCTGGCAGGAAAAGACCGCCCTATCGGGCATGAAGACGGCAGAGCTGGCCCAGACCTTCGACGCCGCGCTCAAGACCGCGGGTTGGCGGCGCGACGTCCGGCGGATGCGCCAGCTGATCGACATGCTGCGGGCAAGGGCCGATCTGACAGCCGACGTTGCCGCCCTGATCGCCGAGGTCGAATGGCGTGAACTCCGGCCACGACCCATCCCGGCGAAGGTCGCCGCCGCGTAGGCATCGGCCTAGCGAACCGGCAGCCTCGAGCCTGCTCGGGCAACCACAGCTGATCAGCACCGCTGCATAACGATTGCAAGCGACCACCCTCCTGCACCAATCATCGTCGGATGAGGGGACAGGAGGCGCGCGTGCATCTGAGGCGGAGTCTGCTCCGGGCGACTTCGATCGCGTGCTTGGCGGGATGCGCCGTCGATCCACCGCCGCCACCCGATACGGAACGCTACCGCTGCGTCGAAATTCCGTCTGACCTCGTGGAGTGCTCTCTCAAGCTGGAGACGTGAACAGGGCCGTTGCGCTCTCGCCCGCCCGAGGCGAAGGGGCCATCAACGGACCTGCGGCCAATAAAAAGGCGCCCGATCCGAAGACCGGGCGCCTTTGTCTTCGCCGTGCCGTCAGGCCAGCATCCGGACCTTCGGCTCGCGCTCCCATTGCCGGGTGCGCGCCGGCTCCAGGAAGCCCTTGGCGCCGCCGCCGATGTCGACCACGCCGGCGTCATCCTCGACCCCCGCCTTGGCCAGCAACGGCCTGGCCTCGGCGGTGAAGCCGATGGCCTTGAGATGGACGAAGGCGTTCATCGCGAAGTCGATGGCGGCGCTGTCCTTCAGCAGCTGGGCGCAGCCCTCCTTGGACAGCACCAGCGCCACCGCGTCGAAGATCATCGACGGCATGCCGGCCAGCTGCCCGTCGGCCTTCAGGAGCGTGCCGTCCTTCAAGGTCACGCCGCCGACCTTGGGCGCGACGATCTTCACCATGGCGCCGTCGGCTTCCGCCAGCTTGCGGACCGCATCCACCACCCTGCCGTCGGCGCCATCGGTCACCAGCACGCCGACCGCGCGGCCCTTCAGGGTGGGCGGATATTTCCCGATGATGCGCAGGGCCGGGGACAGCTTCATGTCTTCGGGTTCGACCGCAGGAGCCGACTTGGCCGGCAGGTCCATGGCGAGGCCGGCGGCGACGCGCTTCGCCAACCCCTCGTCGACGTTCCGCAGATTGGCCAGCACCCGGATCCGCACGTGTTCCAGCGACACCTTCGACAGCTCGAAGACGATGGCGCTGGCCAGATGCGCCTGTTCGATCGGGCTCTGCGACCGGTAGAACAGCCGGGCGTGGCTGTAATGGTCGGCGAAGGTCTCGGAGCGCAGCCGGACCTTGGTCTCGCCCAGCGGCTGGGCGAAGCTGCGGAAACCGCCCTTCGGGTCCTCGCGCGGGCCGCCCTCCTCGCCGGCCTCGGCCAGGCTGTTGGGCTCGTAATTGGCGCGGCCGGCAAACACCTGGGTCTGCATGTGGCCGTCGCGCTGCAGGTTCTGGAACGGGCAGCCCTTGGCCTGGTTGATCGGCAGCTGGTGGAAGTTGACGCTGCCCAGGCGCGACAGCTGGGTGTCCTGGTACGAGAACAGCCGCCCCTGCAGCAGCGGATCCTCCGACACGTCGATGCCGGGCGGGATGTTGGTCGGCAGGAAGGCCGACTGCTCGGTCTCGGCGAAGAAATTGTCCGGGTTCCGGTCCAGCACCATCCGGCCGACGATGCGGATCGGCACCATCTCCTCCGGGATCACCTTGGTGGCGTCCAGGATGTCGAAGGGCAGCGCGTCGGCCTCGGCCTGGCTCAGCAGCTGGACGCCGAACTCCCATTCCGGGAAGTCGCCGGCGGCGATGGCGTCGTGCAGGTCGCGGCGGTGGAAGTCGGGGTCGGCCCCGGCAATTTTGACCGCCTCGTCCCACAGGGTGGATTGCAGGCCGAGCTTCGGCCGCCAGTGGAACTTGACGAAGGTCGCCTCGTCCTTGTCGTTCAGCAGCCGGAAGGTGTTGACGCCGAAGCCTTCGATCATGCGCAGGGACCGTGGGATCGCGCGGTCGGACATCGCCCACATGATCATGTGGGTCGACTCCGGCATCAGGCCGACGAAATCCCAGAAGGTGTCATGGGCGCTGGCCGCCTGGGGGAAGCCGCGATCGGCCTCCATCTTCACGGCATGGATCAGGTCGGGGAATTTGATCGCATCCTGGATGAAGAAGACCGGGATGTTGTTGCCGACCAGATCCCAGTTGCCCTCCTTGGTGTAGAGCTTGACCGCGAAGCCGCGCACGTCGCGCGGGGTGTCGACCGACCCGGCGCCGCCGGCGACGGTCGAGAAGCGCGTGAACACCTCGGTCTTCACCCCGACTTCGGTCAGCACCTTGGCGCGGGTGTAGCGGGCGAGCGATTCCGTCAGTTCGAAATAGCCATGCGCGGCCGAGCCGCGGGCATGGACGATCCGCTCCGGAATGCGCTCATGGTCGAAATGCTGGATCTTCTCGCGCAGCACGAAGTCTTCCAGCAGGGTCGGGCCGCGGCGTCCGCCCTTGAGCGAATTCTGGTCGTCGCTGACCGGGACGCCGTGATTGGTGGTCAGCCGCTTCCGCGGATCCGATTCCGTCTGGTGCAGCTCACCGCCCTGGCCGGGCGCGACCTTCGACGCGGCGGCGGCGGTTCCCTTGGGCTTGGCCATGGGGCGTTCCTTTGTTGTGGTCGTTGCCGCCCTGGGACGCCGTCGGTGCAAACGCACGACGTCGCTTTGCAAGCGCGATCGCGATCAGGACAGATATCCGTAAGAACCGGACGCGGCGCCGAGCGGTTCCCGAGGACCGAAACCGGCGCGGGAGCCGACCCGAAATGGAAAACCCCGGCCGAAGCCGGGGTTTTCTTCACAGGGTCGTGCTACCTGATGAGGCCTGAGGGCGGCAGGACGCCGCCGCCCCAATAGGGTGTGACGCCGTAGTGGTCATGGATCCGCTGCTCGTATTCGCGGTTCCATTGCGGCTCGGCGTTGTCGGCGAAGGCCGGGGCGCCTTCGAGCTGTTCGCGGGACACGTTGACGACATAGCCGCCGCGGTCGGTGTCGTAGGTCAGTGAGGACCAGGGCAGCGGATGATACTTCTCCCCGATGCCGAGGAAGCCGCCGAATGCCATGACGGCATAGGCGACCCGGCCCGATTCCTTGTCGATCATGACGTCGTCGACTTCACCCAGGCTTTCGCCCGCGGCGTTGTAGACATTGGTGCCGGCGACCTTCTCGCTCGAAATCAGGGTGGTGGTCTCGTCCTGGTGGTCCATCGGTCTCTCCTGCGCATGTGGTTGCCAGGATAACGGGATGAGGGCAGATCCAAGTTCCCCAACAGACACCGAATTCCGAGTTTTTTAACTCTCATCACCTTCGAATACACATTTATGCTTAACAAATGATGCAAATGATGAGATCTCGATTAAAATGATAATGATCCGGAACGATTTAATATTGACGCCCATTGACTGATCACCCGGCCGTTCCCAGGGAACGGATCCGGCCAGACACGCCCCCCGCATACTTGGGCCCAACGGAGATCATCGATGGCAACCACCGAAAAGACTCTCGACGACCTGTTCCTCGACACGCTGAAGGACATCTACTACGCGGAGAAGCAGATCCTGAAGGCCCTGCCGAAGATGGCGAAGGCCGCCCAGGCGCCGGAGCTGAAGGCCGCGTTCGAGACCCATCGCGAGGAGACCGAAGGCCAGGTCGAGCGCCTGGAGAAGGTGTTCGAGCTGGTCGGCAAGCGCGCCCAGGGCAAGGCCTGCGAGGCGATCCTCGGCATCCTCGAGGAGGGCAAGGAGATCATGGAGGAGTTCAAGGGCGCCTCCGCCCTGGACGCCGGCCTGCTCTCGGGGGCCCAGGCGGTCGAGCACTATGAGATCGCCCGCTACGGCACGCTGAAGGCGTGGGCCACCAAGCTCGGCATGCCCGAGGCGGCGCGGCTGCTCGACCAGACGCTCCAGGAGGAGAAGAAGACCGACCTGCTGCTCTCGAAGCTCGCGGTCAGCAGCCTGAACCAGAAGGCGGCCTGACCTAAGCCCCTCGGCCGGGCCGCGCACGTCGTCCACGGCGAGATGCCGAGGGCGACGGAACCGGACCGGCCGACAGGAGATCGGGATGTTCGAGGGCTTCACGCTGGAGACGATCGAGCTGCCGGAGGCGACGCTTCGGGTCCGCCACGGCGGCAAAGGACCGCCGATCCTGTTGCTGCACGGCCATCCCCGGACCCACGCCACCTGGCACCGCGTCGCACCTCTCCTGGCCGCCTCGCACACCGTGATCTGCCCCGACCTGCGCGGGTTCGGCCGGTCGTCGAAGCCGGCGGACACGCCCGATCACTCGGGATCGTCGAAGCGGGCCAAGGCCCGCGATTGCGTGGCCCTGATGGACCATCTCGGCTTCCCGACCTTCGCCCTCGCCGGCCATGACCGCGGCTGCTACACGGCGTTCCGGACCGCCATGGACCATCCGGACCGGATCAGCCGGCTGGCGGTCCTGGATGCGATCCCGATCATCGAGGCGCTGGAGCGATGCGATGTCCGCTTCGCCCAGGCCTGGTGGCACTGGTTCTTCTTCGGCCAGGCCGAGAAGCCGGAACGGGCGATCCTGGCCGATCCCAAGGCCTGGTATGCGGCGGCGGCGCCGGAGCGAATGGGGTCGGAAGCCTATGCCGATTTTCTCGAGGCGATCCACGACCCGGCGACGGTCCACGGCATGGTGGAGGATTACCGGGCCGGCCTTGGGATCGACCGCGACCACGATGCCCAGGATCGCGAGGCGGGGCGGCAGGTCGGCTGCCCCGTTCTCTGCCTATGGTCCCTGCAGGACGATCTGGAGAAGCTGTTCGGCGACATCATCGGCATCTGGCGCCCCTGGGCCCCGGACATCCGCGGCCGGGGGATCGATTGCGGGCACCATATGGCCGAAGAGGCGCCCGAGGCGCTGGCACAGGAGCTGTTGGCCTTTCTCGCCGATTGATCGCGCCCTTGCGACGATCGCGATCAGACCGCTGCGATCGCGACGGAGACGAGCGCGCCCGTCAGAAACATCAGGGCGATCACCGCCGGCAACAGCCATCGCGGACTGGCATCGGCTTGGGCCGTGTCGATAAGGGGCCCTGGCAGGGCTGACGTTGCCTCCTGCTTGGGGTCGTGCGGATTCGAGGACATCGGCTTCTCCGCGGCGATCGCCACCTGTCCTGCCAAACAGGAGCTGCGCAGCAGCGGTTCCCGCGTCCAGGCGAAACCACGATGAGGCCTCGTCTGGATCGCCACCCGGAGGCCCCCAATTGTTCGGCTTCACAATCCGACCCCGGGCGACCGATACTGCCCGCTTCGAGGGCAAGATCAAAACCCCAGAAAACAGGGTGGGCACGATGAACTGGATTCCCCGTCTCGCCGCGGCCGTCGCGGTCTGCATCGGCATGGCCGGTGCCGCCCAGGCCGCCGCGCTGGTCGAGACGCCGATGTACGAACAGGACGTGGCCGCGGGCAAGCTGCCGCCGGTGGCGGAGCGGGTGCCGCAGACCCCGTCGGTGGTCGACCTGGCCGCCGAGAAGAAGCAGCCCGGACGATCGGGCGGCGAGATCAACTGGCTGGTCGGGCGCGCCCGGGACATCCGGATCATGAACACCTACAGCTATGCCCGGCTGGTCGGCTACGGCACCGACTTCCAGCTGCATCCGGACCTGTTGCAGGCGATCGACGTCGAGGGCGAGAAGACCTTCACCCTGCATCTGCGGCCCGGCCACAAATGGTCGGACGGCCAGCCCTTCACCAGCGACGACTTCCGCTATTTCTGGGAAGACGTGGCGCTGGACAAGGAGCTGATGCCCTACGGCCCCGACGCGCGGCTGCTGGTCGACGGCGAACAGCCGAAGGTCGAATTCCCCGACGCGACGACGGTGCGCTACTCCTGGTCCAAGCCGAACCCGGAATTCCTGCCGGCGATCGCCAGCGCCACGCCGCTCTATATCTTCGCGCCGGCGCACTACCTGAAGCAGTTCCACAAGAAATATGCCGACGCCGCGGCGCTGGACGCCATGGTCAAGGCGGCCGGCGCCCGCAACTGGGTGGCGCTGTACACCCAGCGCAGCAAGCTGATCGAATCGTCCAATCCGGACCTGCCGGAGCTGGAGCCCTGGGTCAACTCCACCAAGGCCCCGGCGGAGCGCTTCACCTTCGTGCGCAACCCCTACTACCACCGGGTCGACAGTCAGGGCCGGCAACTGCCCTATATCGACCGCGTGATCGTCAACGTCGCCGAGGGGTCGCTGATCCCGGCCAAGGCCGGCACCGGCGAGGCCGACCTGCAGGCCCGCGGCCTGCGCTTCGACAACATCAGCTTCCTCAAGGCCGGCGAGCAGGCCGGCAACTACAAGGTGCTGCTGTGGCCGACCGCGCTGGGGTCGGAGGTCGCGCTGTATCCGAACCTCAACGCCAACGATGCCGGCTGGCGGGCGCTGAACCGCGACGTGCGGTTCCGCCGCGCCCTGTCGCTCGGCATCGACCGCGACGAGATCAACCAGACCGTGTTCTTCGGCCAGGCGCGGCCGAGCCAGAACACGGTGCTGCCGGAATCGCCCTATTACGACGCGGCCCAGGCCACGTCCTGGACCCAGTTCGATCTCGCCAAGGCCAACGCCCTGCTCGACGAGATCGGGCTGACCAAGCGGGACGGCGACGGCACCCGGCTGATGGCCGACGGCCGGCGGCTGGAGATCGTGATCGAGAGCGCCGGCGAACGCAGCATCGAGGCCGACATCCTGCAGCTGATCAAGGAGAGCTGGGCCAAGCTCGGTATCGCCTTGCACACCACCCAGTCGCAGCGCGACGTCTTCCTGCAGCGGATCTTCGCCGGCGACGCGGTGATGTCGGTGTGGATGGGGCTCGACAACGCGCTGGTGACGCCGTCGATCGTGCCGACGGAGCTGGCGCCGGTCGACCAGAACTGGCTGCAATACCCGAAATGGGGCCAGTATGTGCAGACCGCCGGTGGCGCCGGCGAGAAGCCGGACGTCGAGTTCGGCGAAAAGCTGATGTCGCTGTACCAGGAATGGCATGGGACCGCCGATGCGGCCCGCCGCGATGCCATCACCCGCGAGCTGATCAAGATCCAGACCGACCAGGTCACCTCGATCGGCACGGTGCAGGGCGTGCTGCAGCCGATCGTGGTCAAGGCCCGGCTGCACAACGTGCCGGAGAAGGGGATTTTCTCCTGGGATCCGGGGGCGCATTTCGGCGTCTACCGCCCCGACACCTTCTGGGTCGATCCCTGATCGGAACCAGCCCCGGCGCGGCTCAGCCGCGCCGGGGCCGTCCGCATCAGCCGGTCAGACCTCGTCCCACTCGTAGCGCGCGGCGTTGTCGCGGTACCATTGGGCGATGGCCGGGATCTCGTCGACCAGGCGGCGCTTCGGCGCCCAGCCCAGCCCGCGCAGCTTGCTCGAGGAGATCGAGTAGCGCCGGTCGTTGAACGGCCGGTCCTGCACGAATTCCACCACCTCCTGCATCTCGACGCCGAAGGCGTTGCAGATCAGCCGGGTGACCTCGAGGTTGGTGTACTCCTCGTCGGAGCCGATGTTGTAGACCTGACCGATCTCGCCAACCTCATTGACCATGGCGATGGCCTCGGCCATGTCTGGCGCCGCGAGGTAGTGGCGGACATTGCCGCCATTGCCGTGGATCGGCAGCTTCTCGCCGCGGATCAGGCGCAGGCAGAAGCGGGCGATGATCTTTTCCGGATACTGGCGGGTGCCGAAGATGTTGTTCCCGCGGATCATCAGGATCGGCATCTTGTAGCAATGGATCAGGCTGCGGACCATCATCTCCGCCGCCGCCTTCGAGGCCGAATAGGGGTTGGTCGGGTTGAGGATGGTGTCCTCGTCGACCTCGCCCTCCAGCACCTCGCCATAGACCTCGTCGGTCGAGACATGGATGATCCGCGGCACCTGGTTGATCCGGCACGCCTCGAGCAGCGTGTGGGTGCCGAACACGTTGGTGTGGACGAAGCGGGTCGCGTTCATGAACGACCGGTCGACATGACTTTCGGCCGCGGCATGGATCACCAGGTCGGCCCCGGCCGTCGCCTGGCGGCAGAATTCGGGATCGCAGATGTCGCCGACCAGCAGCTGGCGCCGCCGGTCATGCAGATGGTGCACGACGTTCTCGATGTCGGCCGAATAGGTCATCTTGTCGAAAAAGACGAACCGTGCCTCCGGGTATCGCGCGACGAAAAGGTCGGCGAGGTGCGAGCCGAGAAATCCGGCAGCCCCGGTGATGACGATTTTATTCAACCCGCAATCTCCTCCCAATGGCCAGACAGGCCGCACGAATATCTTCGCGGCTGGCGACCGGGCCGAACCGCGTGACGAAATCATCCACAATCATCGTGAAAGCATCGCGAATGTCGGGGCTGCTGATGCTGAGACTGCCGCGACCATAGCCCTCGATGATCCACATCGCCAGCCACCCGACCTCGAGCGCGACGCCGGAGCCGAGGTTGAACAGACCGCCGGGGCGGGCCCGCACCACCTTGGCCAGCGCGGCGGCGAACTGTTCGACCGGCAGGAAGTCCTTCTCGGTGAAGGGGCTGACGTCATAGCGGATCACCCCCTCCTCGCGCAGCGACCGCAGCAGCAGGCCGAGGAAGGTGCGGCGGCCGGGCAGGTCCTCGTATCCGAAGATGTTGGAGAGCCGCAGGATGGTGAGGTGCGGGCCGAAGCGGTCCCGCAGCAGCCCCTCGGTCTCCAGCTTGTTGCGGCCATAGGCGTCCTGCGGCGCAGGCACCCGCGCCTCGTCCAGCGCCGCGCCGTCGGCGGGGCCGTAGACCTTGCGGGTGCTGAGCATGACGACATGGGCGTTCGCCGGCATCCGGCCTTCGCGCTGCGCCTGGCCGATCGCCTCCGCCAGCCGGCGGTCGCAGTCCAGCGCGGGATCGTAGGCCTCGCGCATGTAGCGCGGGTCGATCGCGAAATTGACCACGCAGCCGATGCCGTCGAAGGTCTCCGGCCGCGCCACATCCGCCCAGGCGACATGGCGGATGCCATCGGCGCCATAGGTGTCGATGAAGCTGCGGGCGAGAAAGCTCGATCGCCCGATCACCAGCACGTCAGCCACGCCGTCCACCCCCAAAATCAGATGCGGCCCCCAGATCGGATACGATCATGGGCCGGCATCCCCCCTTCTGTCGCGTTATTGCGTCCGCAGCATGGCAGCAAGCGACTGCCGCCAGTCCGGCTGGGCCACCCCGAAGACCCGGGCGATCCTGCCGCAATCCATCACCGAATTCGCCGGCCGCCGTGCGGGGGTCGGATAGTCCGAGGTCGCGATCGGATGCAGCTTCGGCCCGCTCCCGCCCCGGGCCGCGAAGATCGCCGCGGCGAGTTCATACCAGGTGGTGGCCGGGGCGCCGGAGAAATGGAAAGTCCCCCAATCGGAGAAGCCGGGCGCCAAAGCGCGGTCCCGAACCGCCAGGACCGCGGCGGCGATGTCGGCCGCCGCGGTCGGGCCCCCGCGCTGGTCGGCGACGATCCGCAGCTCCGGCCGCTCGGCGCCGAGCCGCAGCATGGTGCGCACGAAGTTGCTGCCATGCGCCGCGAAGACCCAGGAGGTGCGCAGGATGATGTGGCGCGGCAATGCCGACCGCACCGCCGCCTCCCCCGCCGCCTTGCTCTCGCCGTAGACCGACAGAGGCGCGATCGGGTCGTCCTCGCGCCACGGCCGATCGCCGTCGCCTGGGAAAACATAGTCGGTCGAGATGTGCACCAGCGCCGCGCCGGCCTCCGCGCAGGCCTGGGCGATCACGCCGGGCGCCGTGGCATTGACGGCGAAGGCCTGGTCGCGCTCGGCCTCGGCCTTGTCGACCGCGGTATAGGCGGCGCAGTTCACCACGAAGTCGGCGCCGCGCACCGCCTCGGCCACCGCGGCGGCGTCGGTGATGTCGACCTCCGACCGCGCCAGCACCCGCACAGCGAGGCCATGCGCCTGCGCCAGCTCCGCCAACTCGCGCCCGACCTGACCGCCCGCCCCGAACACGACCAGCGTCATGCCGCGTGCCCGAGGCCGATGCGGCTGCGCTCACCCGCCCGCGCGCACCAGTCGCGGTTGGCGATGTACCAGGCGATGGTCTCCCTCAGCCCGTCCTCCAGGCTGTGGCGCGGCCGCCAGCCCAGCTCGGTCTCCGCCTTGGTCGGGTCGATCGCATAGCGCGCATCATGGCCCGGCCGGTCGGTGACATGGGTGATCAGGCTCTCATAGGGCTGCGCCGCCGGCTGCAGCTCGTCGAGGATCCGGCAGATCTGCCGCACCAGGTCGATGTTGGTCCGCTCCGACCGGCTGCCGACGAGATAGGTCTCGCCGAGACGGCCCCTGGCCATGATCGCCCGCAGCCCCGCCGCATGGTCGTCGACATGGATCCAGTCGCGGACGTTCTCGCCCTTGCCGTAGATCGGCAGCGCCTTGCCCTCGAGCGCGTTGAGGGCGACGACCGGGATCAGCTTCTCCGGATACTGGTAGGGCCCGTAGTTGTTCGAGCAGTTCGAGACCATCACCGGCAGACCATAGGTCCGATGCCAGGCCCGGGCCAGGTGGTCGGACGACGCCTTGCTGGAGGAATAGGGCGAGTTCGGCTGGTACGGGCTGGCCTCGGAGAACAGGCCGGTGGCGTCGAGTTCGCCATAGACCTCGTCGGTCGAGACATGCAGGAAGCGGAAGCCGTTGCCCTTCGGCAGGCCGCGCCAATGGTCCAGCGCCGCGGTCAGCAGTGCCGCGGTGCCCAGCACATTGGTGCGGACGAAGGCCAGAGGGTCGTCGATCGAACGGTCGACATGGCTCTCGGCCGCGAGGTGGTAGACGATGTCGGGGCGGTGCTCGGCGAACAGGCCGCGCATGGCGTCGACATCGCAGATGTCGGCCTGGACGAAGCGGTGCCTGCCGGTGCCGTCGAGCCCGGAGAGATTCTCCAGATTGCCGGCATAGGTCAGCTTGTCGATGGTGACGACGCTGTCGCCCGCGGCGATGAGCTGACGCACGAGGGCCGAGCCGATGAAGCCGGCGCCGCCGGTCACGAAAATGGTCATATCGCACCGTGGCGGAAGTGGACGGGGGCGTCGGCGAGGCGCGGCCAGGACCGGTCGCGGTCGTTCACGACCATCTCCCCTGGCGCGATCGGCCAGTCGATGCCGAGCGCCGGGTCATCCCAGCGGATGCCGCCCTCGGCCTTCGGGGCGTAGCCGCTGGTCACCTTGTAGACGACCTCGGTGTCGGGCTCGAGCGTGACGTAGCCATGGGCGAAGCCGGGCGGCACCCACAGCCGGGCCGGATCGGCGGCGGTCAGCGTCACCCCGATCGATCGGCCGAAGGTCGGCGAGCCGTGGCGGATGTCGACCGCGACGTCGAAGATGCTGCCGCGGATCACGCCGATCAGCTTGCCCTGGGCGTTCGGCGCGGTCTGGTAGTGCAGGCCGCGCATGGTGCCGGCCGACACGCTGCCCGCCTGATTGTCCTGGACGAAGTCGAACGGCAGCCCGGCCTCGCGGAACCTGTCCGCGCTCCAAGTCTCGAAGAAATAGCCGCGGTCGTCCTGAAACTTGCGCAGGCGGACGAGCTTCACATCCGGTATTTCGGTTGACGACAGCTCAACCAATTCATGGTCCTCATCACGGGCTTCCGAAAAGCGCGACACCCTATCGTTCCGACCCCGAACTGTCGATCCCCAAGAGCCGAGGATCGCGGCGAGGATCCTCCTGTTTCCGCCGCTGCGGGCCTGACCGCAGCCGGGTTCGCGCCGAATGCGGCGGCACGCCCCCTTCCCCGTTTCGCCCCGATCTGCTTAACAATCGGGATGAGCAAGCGACCTTCCGATCCCGATCGCCCCACGCCGGCGTCGAACGCGGCGCAGATGGCGTCGCCCTCCTTCCGCCTGCCGGAGCTCGACCAGGACTTCCTGCTCGGCGATTCGACGCGCGGCGTGCGGCTGATGCTGGAATACGCCAAGGCCGAGGAGGCGCTGCGCGCCTGGGGCGTGCGCTCCACCCTCGTCGTCTTCGGCAGCGCCCGCGCCACCGAGGACGGCCCCGGCCGCCACGCCGGCTGGTACGCGCAGGCCCGGGAGTTCGGCCGCATCGCGTCGCAGCGCGGCGGCGCCCTGACCGAACATGGCGGGCTGCGCGACAACGTCATCGCCACCGGCGGCGGCCCGGGCATCATGGAGGCGGCCAACCGCGGCGCCGCCGAGGCCGGGGCGCCGTCGATCGGCTTCAACATCACCCTGCCGCATGAACAGGAGCCCAACGCCTATTCCACCCCGGCGCTGACCTTCCGGTTCCACTATTTCGCGATGCGCAAGATGCATCTGGCGATGCGCGCCAACGCGCTGGTGGTGTTCCCCGGCGGCTTCGGCACCTTCGACGAGCTGTTCGAGCTGCTGACCCTGCGCCAGACCGGCAAGTCGACGGCGCTGCCGATCGTGCTGGTCGACCAGGCCTATTGGCGCGCCGTGATCGGCTTCGATGCGCTGGTCGAGCACGGCATGATCGGGGCCCGGGATGTCGAGCTGTTCCACTTCGCCGACACCGCCGAGGACATCTGGTCGGTGCTGGCGACCCAAGGCCTGAACCACCGGTCGTGACCAGGCCGCCCGGCCGGTCCGATCGATTTAGCGAAATGTTTGCCCGGATATAACGGCGCGCTAAGATCGCGCCCGACCGGCCGGCACGGCTGGGCCGACAACCAGGAATGGGGAAACAGGATGATGCGGATCACACGACGCGGCTGGCTGGGCGCGTTGCTGGCCGGGGCGCTGGGATCAGCCGCCGGCTTCGGCGCGCCGGCCCGGGCGCAGGCCCAGGACATCACGGTCTTCGCCGCCGCCAGCCTGAAGAACGCGCTGGACGACATCAACACCCAGTGGCAGGCCGACGCCAAGCACAAGGCCACCATCTCCTACGCCGCCAGCTCGGCCCTGGCGAAGCAGATCGAGGGCGGCGCGCCGGCCGACGTCTTCATCTCCGCCGATCTCGACTGGATGGACTATCTGGCCGAGCGCAAGCTGATCAAGCCGGAGACGCGGTCGACCCTGCTGGGCAACCGCATCGTCCTGGTGGCGTCGAAGGATTCGACGGTGCAGCTGACCATCGCGCCGAATTTCGAGCTGGCCAAGGCGCTGGGCGACGGCCACCTGGCCATGGCCGACATCAAGGCGGTGCCGGCCGGCAAATACGGCCAGGCGGCGCTGGAGAAGCTGGGCGTGTGGGCCTCGGTCGAGGGCAAGGTGGCGCAGGCCGAGAATGTCCGCGCCACGCTGGCGCTGGTGTCGCGCGGCGAGGCCCCGCTGGGCATCGTCTACCAGACCGACGCCGCGGCCGACACCGGGGTCAAGATCGTCGGCACCTTCCCGGCCGACAGCCACCCGCCGATCCTGTACCCGATCGCCGTGGTCGCGAGCAGCAGCAACCCGCAGGCGCAAGCCTTCGTCGACTACCTGAAGTCGGCCGCCGCCAAGCCGCTGTTCGAGAAGCAGGGCTTCACGGTGGTGACGCAGTAAGAACAATCGGAGACCCGGGCGTTCCATCTTCACTCCCCCTCCTCTTGCGGGAGGGGGTAGGGGGAGGGGTTCGGGCAGCGTGAACCGGCCATTGCGTCAAGGCCGGGTTCCCTCCTCTAGTGTCATCGACACCGGATTCCTTTGATCGACACCCCCTCCCCCTACCCCCTCCCGCAAGAGGAGGGGGAGATATGGATACAGAGCCGCACCCCCCGTGTTCGACTTCACCCCCGACGAGCTGACCGCGATCCTGCTGAGCCTCAAGGTCTCGGTATGGGCCATGGTCGCCAGCCTGCCGCCCGGCATCCTGGTGGCGCTGGCGCTGGCGCGCGGGCGGTTCTGGGGCAAGGCGCTGCTGAACGGCGTGGTCCACATGCCGCTGGTGCTGCCGCCGGTGGTCACCGGCTACATCCTGCTGCTGCTGTTCGGGCGCCGCGGGCCGATCGGGTCGGTGCTGGCCGAGATCGGTATCGTCTTCTCCTTCCGCTGGACCGGCGCCGCCCTGGCCGCGGCGGTGATGGGCTTCCCGCTGATGGTGCGCGCCATCCGCCTGTCGATCGAGGCGGTGGACCGCAAGCTGGAGGACGCGGCCGGCACGCTGGGCGCCAACCCGGCCTGGGTGTTCCTGACCGTCACCCTGCCGCTGATCCTGCCCGGGGTGATCGCCGGCGCCATCCTGGCCTTCGCCAAGGCGATGGGCGAATTCGGCGCCACCATCACCTTCGTCTCCAACATCCCCGGCCAGACCCAGACCCTGCCCTCGGCGATCTACACCTTCACCCAGGTGCCGGGCGGCGACGTCGGCGCGCTGCGCCTGACCCTGGTCTCGGTCGCGATCTCGATGGCCGCCCTGCTGGCCTCCGAGCTGATGGCCCGCCGCGCCGGCGTGCGGGTGCAGCCGGCATGAGTCTCGAGATCGAGATCAAGCATCGGCAGGGCGCCTTCGCCCTGGACGTAAGCTTCCGCAGCGAGGGCCGGCTGACCGCCCTGTTCGGCCGCTCCGGCGCCGGCAAAACCTCCGTCGTCAACATCATCGGCGGGCTGGTGCGGCCGCAGCACGGGCGGGTGGTGGTCGAGGGCCGGACCCTGGTCGACACCGAGCGCGGCGTGTTCCTGCCGAAGCACCGCCGCCGCGTCGGCTACGTCTTCCAGGAAGGCCGCCTGTTCCCGCATCTGTCGGTGCGGCAGAACCTGCTGTACGGCCAGTGGTTCACCCCGAAGCCGGAGCGCTATGCCAGCTTCGGCCAGGTCGTCGAGATGCTCGGCATCGGCGCCCTGCTCGACCGCCCCCCGGCAC
The DNA here is from genome assembly GCF_052115705.1 of Inquilinus sp. 2KB_23. NCBI lineage: Bacteria > Pseudomonadati > Pseudomonadota > Alphaproteobacteria > Rhodospirillales > Rhodospirillaceae > Inquilinus > Inquilinus sp. 2KB_23. The sequence continues at coordinate 96,410 of NZ_JBFRHF010000014.1, forward strand.
TGCTGTCGGGCGGCGAGAAGCAGCGGGTGGCGATCGGCCGGGCGCTGCTGGCCAGCCCTCGCCTGCTGCTGATGGACGAGCCGCTGGCGGCGCTGGACGAGGAGCGCAAGACCGAGATCCTGCCCTATGTCGAGCGGCTGCGCGACGAGACCCGAATCCCGATCGTCTATGTCAGCCACGCCCTGGGCGAAGTCGCCCGGCTGGCCACCACCCTGGTGGTGCTGGCCGATGGCCGCGTCGCCGCCTCCGGTCCGGTCGCCGAGGTGATGGGCCGGATCGACCTGTTCCCCCGGGCCGAGGCCGGGGCCGTGCTGGAGGCCGCGGTCGAGGATCATGACGACCGCTTCCAGCTGACCCGACTGCGCGTCGCCGCCGGCATCCTGACCGTGCCACGGATCGAACTGGCGGCCGGCACGCTCCTTCGCGTCCGGATCCGGGCCCGCGACGTGATGCTGGCGACGCAGCCGCCCGACCATCTCAGCGCGCTGAACGTGCTGCCGGCGACGGTGGTGGAGATCGCGGCGGGCGACGGCCCGACCGCCGACATCCGGCTGGACTGCGCCGGCGAGGGCCTGCTGGCACGGCTGACCCGGCGCTCGATCGAGACGCTCGGCCTCGCGCCCGGCCGGCCGGTGCACGCCGTGATCAAGAGCGTCTCCTTCGACCGCCACACCATCGGCGCCGCGCTGCGCGGCCCCAACGGCGCCGACGCCGATCTGCAGGACGGCTGACGAGCCACGCCGCCGGAATCGCCGCCCTTAACCATACCTACCGAGTATGGATATAGAACAATCAATATATTTTACCCTCGATCAGCGACGGCGTATGGATGCTCTTACTCGCTGTCCCACCCGGTCCAACCCGGCCGGTTCCTGGATCGAACCATGAGCACGCAGATCAGCCTCGCATCCCCGGTCGAGACGCGCACGGCCCCCACCGTGGCTGAGCTCTTCACCGCCTTCCTTGCCCTCGGGCTGATCGGCTTCGGCGGGGTGCTGCCGCTGGCCCGGCGCATGGTGGTGGAGCAGCGGCGCTGGCTGAGCGCGGCGGAGTTCACCGACCTGCTGGGCCTGTGCCAGTTCCTGCCGGGCGGCAACATCATCAACATGTCGGTGGCGATCGGCCTGAAGTTCCGCGACGTGGCCGGGGCCTTCGCCGCGATCCTGGGGCTGATCGCGGCGCCGTCGGCGATCGTGATCGCGCTGGGTATGGTCTATGACCGGCTGCAGGACGACCCGCAGATCCATCACCTGTTCGCCGGTCTGGCGGCGACCGCCGCCGGGCTGATGGTCGCCATGGCGGTCAGGACCGCGCTGCTGCTGCGCGGCCGGCCGGTCGGCATGGCCATTGCGGTGCTGTGCTTCCTGGCCGTGGCGATCCTGCGGCTGCCGCTGGTGCCGACCATGCTGGTGCTGGCGCCGCTCAGCGTCTTCGCCACCTGGAGGATAAGGCCATGACGCCGGACCTGGCCGCCCTCGCCGCCATCTTCTCCCAGCTCTCGCTGCTGGCCTTCGGCGGCGGCAACACCGTGCTGCCGGAGATGCAGCGCCAGGTGGTGGAGGTGCACCAGTGGATGACGGCACCCCAGTTCTGGGCGATGTTCGCCCTGGCCCAGGCCGCCCCCGGCCCCAACCTGATGGTGGTGACGCTGGTCGGCTGGCACGTCGCGGGCTGGCCGGGCGTGCTGGTCACCTCGCTGGCGAAGTTCGGCCCCTCCTCCATCCTCACCGGCATCGCCCTGCGGCTGTGGGAGCGGTTCCGCGACCGGCCGTGGCGGCAGATCGTCCAGGCCGGGCTGGTGCCGGTGACGGTCGGGCTGGTCGCGGCCAGCGCTTCCGTCATCACCGAGGCGTCGGCGCAGGACACGATCCTGGCGGCGATCGTCGCCGGCGGCGCCGTGGTGACCCTGACAACACGGATCCATCCGCTGGCCGTGCTGGCCGCCGGCGCCCTGATCGGCTTGATAGGGATCGGCCAGATCTAGATCTCCGAGATCCCGCGGCACGGTTCGCATGGCGCCGGCGGCGGTGACGTCGCAAAGCGCGGGACCCCGGATGGGATCCCGCGCTTTGTCGACCAGAAGGATCAGGAGGCCTGGCGCATCTCGACGGCGCGGCCGGGACGCTGCCGGAGGATGGCCCGGGCGCTGTCCGCCAGCACCAGCCAGCCACCGGCCAGGATCGTGACGTCCTTGATCACCAGCCGGCCGCCGCCCGACAGGTATGGAAAGCCGTGCTGCGCATCGCCCAGCGCCGCCACCCAGGCCTCCGGCGTCGTGACCAGGAAGGACAGGGTCACGAAGGGGGTGAGGAAGGCGAGCCCGGCGCCGACGAACCCGATCCGGGCGGAGACGAGGCCGGCCAGCGTCAGGAGGCCGATCAGGATCTCGACCGAGCCGAGGCCCCGCGAGAAGCCGTAGGTGTTGTTGGCCGTCTGCCAGGCGCGGTCGTCGGGCTTGAGCTCGCCCTCATGGGTGAGGTGCGCCTTGTAGTCCTCGGGGTGCTCGTAGAAGAACGACATCACCGGGCTGTTGGCGACGAATGGGGTGATGCTGTCGGCCTCGTAGGGCGCGAATTTCAGGGCGCCGATCCAGAGGAAGACGATGGCGATGGCGATGCGCATGGCGTCGATGCCGATGCGGTCGGACCGGGGCCCGGCGATCAGGCCGAGCCCCTGGCGGATCAGGGTGATCATTATGGTTCTCCCAGGACGCCCGTTTCAGCCTTCCTGGGCTGCGGCAAAGGCGTCCAGCGTGCGGGTGGAATAGACCAGCGCGGCACCGGCGTTGACGCTGATGGCGACGCCGAGGGCCTCGGCGATCTCCTCGCGGGTGGCGCCGAGCTTGCGCGCGGCCTCGGTGTGGACGGTGATACAGCCGTCGCAGCGCAGCGAGATGGCGACGGCGACCGCGATCAGTTCGCGGGTCTTGGCGTCGAGATGATTGGTCTTGGCCCCGGCGCCGCCGAGTGCCGCATAGCCGCGGACCGTGTCCGGGCTGAGCTTGCCGAGGTCGCCGACACCGGCGATGAGCTGCTGCCGGTAGGTGTTCCAATCGAGCATGTGCATGATGGTCTCCGTTGGTTGGTGATGCAAAGATGAGCCCTGGCCTGCGCCTTGAGGATGCCCGCGAGGCGCAACCGTATGGCCGACCGGATCAATCACGGATTTTCAGACCATGGCCGCCGACGATGCCGACGATCCCCTGAGCAGCCTGGCCCCGCTGCTGCGGGTGCGGCCGGTGCTCGACGATCTCTGCCGGTTCGGCGGCACCTGGGCCGCGCCGCATGACGCGGAGGGCCCGGGCTGGGCCTATTTCCACATCGTCACCCGCGGCGAATGCCTGCTCGACCGCGTCGGACATGGCCCGCTGCAGTTGCGGGCCGGCGACGTGCTGCTGCTGCCGCATGGCGACCCGCACATCGTCCGGGCCCGCCCGGATTCGGCCGGCGGCGCCCCCGGCATGGCCCGGGAATACCGCAACGCCATCCGCCACAAGACCAGCCTGGGCGTCGAGCCCGACACCGAGCTGGTCTGCGGCCGGCTGCAGTTCGAGGCGGCGTCCGAGAGCCTGCTGGTCGCGGCCCTGCCCGACGTGATCGTGCTGCGCGCGGCGGACTGGCCGGATACGGAGCGCAGCCGCATCCTGCTGGAGAGCGTCCGCGACGAGCTCGACACCGATCGCGCCGGGGCGGCGGCGATCGCCATCAACCTCGCCAGCGCCTTGTTCGTGATGATGCTGCGCGCCCATCTGGCGACGAGCGGCACGTCCGACGGCCTGCTGCGGCTGCTCGGCCACCGCGCCGCCGCGCGCGCCGTGCTGGCCATGTTGCGCGAGCCGGCGCGGGACTGGACGCTGAACGATCTGGCCGCCCAGGCCGCTGCATCCCGCGCGACCCTGGTGCGGGCGTTCCGCACCGCGGCGGGAACCCCGCCGCTGGCCTTCCTCACCGACCTGCGGCTGGGGCTCGCTCGCCAGCAATTGCTGCGGGGCAAGGCCTCGGTGGCGCAGGTCGCGGCCGAGGTCGGCTACCAGTCGGAAGGCGCGCTGAGCCGCGCCATGCACCGCCGCTACGGCATCCGCCCCGGCGAGCTGCGGCGGGCGGGTGGTGCTGTGGGGTGATTAGTTCTCCAAGGTCTCGCGTAGCTTCCGAAGCGCTTCGAGAACCACATCGGTTGCGTTCAGGATGTCGAGAATATTCAACCTTCCGCCTCCCTTGCCGACGCGCCACATCTTCGGCGTCTCATAGGAGACCGCTCCGGGAATCGCGGCAGCCAGGGTCTCTGCAAAACCGCGAAACCGATCCTTTTCTTCGCCGATAGACCAAGGGATTTCCATCTCTCCGTCCGGCTCGATGCCAAAGACATTTAACGTCCGGCCGCGAGCATTCATGCTGACCAGCAACACCTTTTCGAGTTTCCAGGTGACCTCGAGAGGTTCGCAGTCCCGCAGGAATGTCAGCAATCGGGCCGAAGATGTGCCCAAGGCATGATCCAGACTGGAAAACCAGGCCGCCTGCTTGTTCGATACATCGGCAACCGCGGAAGGTGTGGCAACGTCGTTTGCAGCCGTCAGTGCTGTGGTGGCCGCTCGGGCCTGCCCAGCCTTTCGGGGTTTACTGGTGGCAAGTCGCATCAAGCCGTCCCATGAATCCACAATCGGCGGGCGGGTCCGTGGGTCCATCAACCCAACTTCAGCGATCAGCCAGACGCCTCTGCCAAAATTGCAGGCTTGGCAGGTCGTCAGAAGATTCTCCGGCTCGTTCCCGCCTCCCTTCGCATGCGGGACGAGATGATCGATCGTCGCGGTCAGGGCAAAAAAGGCCGCGTGCTGTTCCCTATTCTTGTCCCCCCAGCGAATGGCGCCGGGAAGCTTGGCCGCAATAGCGAACCGTGCAATCGGCAGGACGACACGGCTGCCACAGAATCGGCAGTGGTAGCCGTCCCGCGCATAGATCGCCGTTGCAATCGCGCGGCCCGGCATGCGCTCGGGAATCTTTTCAAGGGGCAACACGGCATCGGCTTGCCCCTCGATACGCCGGTACCGATGGATATCGTGGTCCACGCTTCCCATGATGCGCGATGCCCAGTCGTGGACGACGGGCATATCCGCACGTTGGATGCGATCCCGGACGAGTTCCTCATCGCCTACCAGCAAACCGTCCGCTGCCTCGCTCAGCAAGTCGGCGGCTTCTCGCAATTCCGGGATGGGCGGCAGAAGGCATTCCCTCGGCGCCTGATGATCTTCTCTGAGCATGCGTCCCCCCTGCAGTCTGGCAGGCGCTTCCTATGCGTGCTTCGTCCGGCGCCTTGCGCCAAGTATGCGTCGAGCCGGTCCCTATCCGCGAGTCCAGCATCCCGACCGTTGACCATTCGATGTATTCCATGAAATATATCGTTCGAGACGATCGAGCACCCTCGACGCGTCTCCCAGGTTGCGTTCCGGTCCGTCCCAGGCCCGGCGCGCGGCCCAGCCTCAAAGGGGCGGCGAGATCTTCGCCGCTCCTTTTTTCTGAGCCTGCGCAGGCTTGTCGACAAACTGCATTCTCCGAGCCTATCATTCCGCAAAGCAGGTTGCGGGAAGGATACGCCCTTGGCACGGACGTCGAAGACACGGGGCGATCACGGCACGGCCGAACCCGCCGAGCCGCGCACCCGCGGCAAGGGCGTCGCCACGGTCTATGAGGCGCTGAAGCACGACATCCTCGACCTGGTCGTCGCCCCCGGCTCGGCCCTGGACGAGACCCGCATCGCCGAACGCTTCGGCCTGTCGCGCACGCCGATCCGCGAGGCGCTGGTGCGGCTGGCCGGCGAAGGGCTGGTCACCACCCTGCCGAACCGCAACACCATCGTCGCGCCGATCGACTTTTCCGCCCTGCCCGCCCATTTCGACGCGCTGACCCTGATGCACCGGGTGACGACGCGGCTGGCGGCGCTGCGCCGGACGCCGCGGGATCTCGAGGAGATCCGGGCGCACCAGGCCGAATTCGCCCGCACGGTGGCCGGGGCCGACGCCATCGGCATGTCCGACACCAACCGGGACTTCCACCTCGCCATCGCCCGAGCCGGCCGCAACGCCTATTACACCGAGCTGTTCGGCCGGCTGCTGGACGAAGGGCGGCGGCTGAACCGGATCTACTACGCCTCCTTCGACGACCATCTGCCGGCGGAGTTCGTCGCCGAGCACGAGGCCATCATCCAGGCGATCATCGATCGTGACGCCGAACGGGCCGACAGCCTGGCCCGCGCCCATGCCGGCCAGGTCGTGCGCCAGATCCAGGGATTCCTGGCCGGCGGCGTCGGCGGCGACGTCGCCCTGGGCCCCGCCGCCGAACCTCCCGCCGCTTCGCATCCCGCCTGAAAGGCCCGATCATGACCGCAAGACCACACCGCCTGGGCGCCCTGCGCCGCGCCATGGCAGCCGCCGGGCTGGATGCCGTCGCCCTGGTGCCCGGCGCCAACTTCCAATACGTCACCGGCGGCCGCTTCGGCACCAATGAGCGGCCGATCGTGCTGATCCTGCCGCTGGAGGGCGAAGCCCGGCTGGTGCTGCCGGTGCTGGAGGGCAACAGCTGGAACGCCCTCGATTTCCCGGCCCGCGTGTTCCCCTGGCAGGATGCCGACGGCTATGACGCCGCCTTCCGCGCCGCGGCGGACGGGCTGGCGCTGCGCCGCCTGGGCGTCGAAGGCCAGGGCATGCGGGTGTTCGTGCAGATCGCCCTGGCCCGCCATCTGCCCGGTGTCGAACTGGTCGACGCGCAGAAGGCGATCTCCGCCATCCGGCTGCGCAAGGACGCGACCGAGATCGCGGCGCTGCGCCGCGCCATCGCCTTGTCCGAAACCGCGCTGGAGCAGACCCTGGCGGCGGTGCGCATCGGCCTGTCCGAGCGCGAGATCCAGGGCCTGCTGATCGGCCATCTCTTCGCCGGCGGGGCCGATGCCCTGTCCTTCTCCCCGATCGTCGCGGCCGGCGGCAAGGCGGCGGAGCCGCATGCCCATGCCGGTGATGAAAAGGTGAAGCGCGGCGACGCGCTGCTGTTCGATTTCGGCGGTTCGGTCGACGGCTTCAGCGCCGACATCACCCGCACCGTCTTCGTCGGCGAGGCCGATGCCGAGTCCCGTGAATTCTACGAGACCGTGCTGGCCGCCAACCGGCTGGGCCACGCCACGGCGCGGGCCGGCGTCACCGCCCATGCGGTCGACGACGCGGTGCTGTCGCTGCTGGAGGCGTCACGCTTCAAGGACCATGTCATCCACAAGACCGGGCACGGCCTGGGCCTCGACATCCATGAGGATCCCTACATCATGCGCGGCAACCACCAGGTGCTGGAGCCGGGCATGGTCTTCACCATCGAGCCCGGCCTCTACCACGCCGGCCGCATCGGGGTGCGGATCGAGGACGACGTGGTGGTGACCGAGACCGGCGTCGACAGCCTGACCAGCTTCCCTCGCGACCTGCGCATCGTCGGCTGACGGATGGTCGGCATTGCCGTCATCGGTGGGGGCGTGATCGGCTGCGCCGCGGCTGCCTGGCTGGCGGCGGACGGGCATGCGGTCACGGTCTATGAGCGCCGGGCGGAGGACCGCCACGCCTCCGCCGGCAATGCCGGGCTGCTGGCCTTTCCGGAGATCACGCCGCTGGCCCGGCCGGGCGTGCTGGGGTCGGTGCCGCGCTGGCTGATGGACCCGCTGGGGCCGCTGGCCCTGCGCTGGCGCGACCTGCCGGCGCTGACGCCCTGGCTGCTGCGTTTCCTGGCCGCGGCCCGGGCCGGGCAGGTCGAACGGTCGACCGCCGCGCTGGGCGGGCTGATGCGCGGCGCGCTGGACGACCATCACGACCTGGCCCGCCGGGCCGGCCTTCCGAACCATCTGCGCCAGACCGGGGCGATGGATGTCTATGACAACGAGGCCAGCTTCCGCGCCGCGCTGCCGGAATGGGAGCTGCGCCGCCGCCTGGGCGGCCACGACTTCGAGCCGATGACGGCGGACGAGGCCCGGGCCCTGGTGCCCGACCTGACCGGCAGCTTCGCCCGCGCCGTGCTGTGCCGCGCCTATTGGATGGTCGACAGCCCGCTGGCCGTGCTGCAGGATCTGCGCCGCAGCCTGGGCGACCGGCTGGTGGCCGGCGCCGTGACCGCGGTCGAGCCCGGCCCGGACGGGGTCGGCGTCCGCCTCGCCGACGGCACGACCCAGACCTTCGACGCCGTGGTGGTGGCGGCTGGTGTCTGGTCGCGCGAGATCGTCCGCGGCCTGGGGCTGAAGGTGACGCTGGAGGCCGAGCGCGGTTACAACACCACGATCCCAGAGGCGCTGGTGCGCCTGCCGATGCCGGTGGTGTTCGCCGATCACGGCTTCGTCGCCTCGCCTTTGGCCGACGGGCTGCGCATCGGCGGTGCGGTCGAATTGGCGGCGGTCGACGCCCCGGCGAACTACGCCCGCGCCCGGGCGCTGCGTCAGAAGGCCAGGGCTTACCTGCCAGGGATTCCGGAGACCGGCGGCACCGAATGGATGGGCCGCCGCCCGTCCACCCCCGACAGCCTGCCGGTGATCGGCCCGCATCCGCGCGACCGGCGCATCGTCTTCGCCTTCGGCCATGGCCATCTCGGCCTGACCCTGTCCGCCACCACCGCCCGCCTCGTCTCGGCTATCCTCTCCGGCACGCCGGCCCCCGCCCCCTTCGGCATCGAACGGTTTCAGTGAGACCCGGACCATGAGCAAGAGCAGCTTCTTCTGCATCGACGCCCACACCTGCGGCAACCCGGTCCGCGTCGTCGCCGGCGGCGGCCCGCCGCTCAAGGGCGCGACCATGAGCGAGAAGCGCCAGGCCTTCCTGGCGGAGTTCGACTGGATCCGCACCGGGCTGATGTTCGAGCCGCGCGGCCATGACGTCATGTCGGGGTCGATCCTGTACCCCGCCAGCCGCGACGACACCGATGCCGGCATCCTGTTCATCGAAACCTCGGGCTGCCTGCCGATGTGCGGCCACGGCACCATCGGCACGGTGACCGTGATGATCGAGGAAGGGCTGGTGCGGCCGAAGCAGCCGGGACGGCTGCGGCTGGAGGTGCCGGCCGGCATCGTCGAGGCGGAATACGAGCAGGACGCGGCCGGCCATGTCGTCTCGGTCCGCATCCGCAACGTCGCGTCGTTCCTGCATGCCGAGAAGCTGGCGATCGACCTGCCCGGCTTCGGCCCGCTGGTCGCCGACGTCGCCTATGGCGGCAACTTCTACGCCATCGTCGAGCCGCAGCCGGGCTATGCCGACCTGGAGGATCTGTCGGCCGGCGAGATCCAGCGCCTGTCGCCGATCGTCCGCCGGCTGATGAACGAGCGCTACGACTTCGTCCACCCCGACGACCCGACCATCTCGGGGCTGCGCCATGTGCAATGGACCGGCCGGCCGAAGCACCCGCAGGCGCATGCCCGCAACGCCGTGTTCTACGGCGAGAAGGCGATCGACCGGTCGCCCTGCGGCACCGGCACCTCGGCCCGCATGGCCCAGCTGGCGGCCCGCGGCCAGCTGAAGACCGGCGACGCCTTCGTGCATGAGAGCATCATCGGCAGCCTGTTCCATGGCCGGGTCGAGGACACGGCCAAGGTCGGCGGCCACGACGCCATCATCCCGTCGGTCGCCGGCCAGGCCTGGATCACCGGCTACAACACCATCTTCCTGGACGATCGCGACCCGTTCGTGAAGGGCTTCACGGTGCTGTGATGGCGCCCATCCGCTACACCGTCACCGACATGCACACGGCGGGCGAGCCGGTGCGGATCTTCACCGGTGGGGTGCCGGAGCTGCGGGGCGCGACCCTGCTGGAGAAGCGGCGCGACGCCATGGCCAACCACGATTCCGTGCGCCGCCACCTGATGTTCGAGCCGCGCGGCCATCGTGAGATGTACGGCGTGTGGCCGACCTCTCCGAGCCACCCCGGCGCCGCCCTGGCCGTGCTGTTCACGCACAATGAGGGCTATTCCACCATGTGCGGCCACGCCACCATCGCGCTGGGTCGCTGGGTGCTGGACCAGGGGCTGGTGCCGAAGCAGGCGCCGGAGACGCGCTTCGTGCTGGAATGCCCGTGCGGGCCGGTCGAGGTCTTCGTCGCGGTCGATGCCGACGGCCGGATCGGCGACGTCGCCTTCGAGAGCGTGCCGGCCTTCCTGGCGGTGCCGGACCTGCGGGTGGAGGTGCCGGGACTTGGCCCGGTGACGCTCGACATCGCCTATGGCGGCGCCTTCTACGCCATCCTGCCGGCGTCGCGGCTGGGGCTCGACCTGCGGCGCACGCCGGTGGCGGCGCTGCACGACGCCATGACCCGGATCACCGGCCACCTCCGGGCGACCGAGACGATCCGCCATCCGCGCGAGCCGGATCTCGGCTTCCTTTACGGCACCATCCTGACCGACGACGCCGTGCCGGGCCAGGGCCCGAGCTGGAACCTGTGCTGGTTCGGCGACGGCCAGATCGACCGGTCACCGACCGGTTCCGGCGTCACCGCCCGCCTCGCGCTCGAACACGCCAAGGGTCGGATCGCGTCGGGTGTCGACTGGGAGGTCCGCGGCCTGTCCGGCGCGCCCTTCACCGGGCGCATCGCGCGGCTGACGGCCGACGGCGTGGTCGCCCGCGTCGCCGGCCGCGGCCATTATGCCGGCGAGGCCAGCTTCACGATTGAACCCGACGATCCCCTGCCCGACGGCCTGGCGGTGCCGGAACGGCTGGAGACGCTGTGGTCCCGTTGACGCTCGATCGCACTTGAAAATTTGGTCAAAATGACCAATTCTAGGACAGTTGCAGAGCAACGGAGGCTTCCATGAGCGTCCCTGTCCCGTTGGCAGAAGCCAAAGCCCAATTGTCCTCCCTCATCGACCGAGCCGAGTCCGGCGAGGAGATCGTCATCACCCGCCACGGCAAACCAGTGGCGAGGATCGTCGGGTTGCCCGAGCAGCGGGAACCTCGCAAGCCGGTCAACAGCCTCGGCCTAACCTATGTCGCGGATGACTTCGACGCACCGCTGCCTGCGGAGATCCTCAAGGCGTTCGGCGTCGAATGACGTCACTTCTGCTCGATACCCACATCTTCCTGTGGTGGATCGATCAGGATCCCCGACTGACTTCCCGCACCCGGGACGCCATCGCCGATCCCGGCGCCCGGGTCGTCGTCAGCGCCGTCTCGGTCTGGGAAATCGGCATCAAGCGGGATCTCGGCAAGCTCAGATTCACGCGCAAGCCGACACAGACGATTCTCGACAACGGCTTCGCGTCGCTGGACATCACTGTGGACCACGCCGAGGCGGCGCCCGCCCTGCCCCGCCTTCATGCCGATCCGTTCGATCGGATGCTGATCGCCCAGGCCGTGGTCGAACGGCTGGCGCTGGTCACCGCCGACGACCAGATCCGGGCCTATGCCGGGCAGGTGGCGGGGCTGAGCCTGTTCGAGGCCGCCCCGCCGCCAGGCTGAACCCCTTCTGCCTCAGACCCCGTATTTCGCCAGGTCCGGCCGCTTGGCCAGGGCGGTGCGGACGATGGTCTCGACCCGGTCGCGCTCGGCGCCCTGTAGTTCCAGCCGGGGCTGGCGCACCACGGTCGAGGTGCCGCGCACGATGGCCTCGGCCAGCTTCACGTTCTGGACGAAGCGCAGCGAGACGTCGAGGTGCAGCAGCGGCATGAACCAGCGGTAGATCTCCAGCGCCTCGGGGATCCGGCCGGCGGCAACCAGCTTGTGGATCGCCACCGTCTCGCGCGGGAAGGCGCAGACCAGGCCGGCGACCCAGCCGACGGCACCGAGCATCAGGCTTTCCAGCGCCAAATCGTCGACGCCGGTGAAGATGTCGTAGCGGTTGCCGACGGTGTTCAGGATGTCGGTGATGCGGCGGACGTCGCCCGAGGATTCCTTGATCGCGACGAAGTTCGTCTCGTCCGCCATCTCGGCGAACATCTCCGGCGTGATGTCGACCGCATAGGCGACCGGGTTGTTGTAGACCATGATCGGCAGGTCGGTGGCCCGCGCCACGGTGCGGAAATGCTGGATCGTCTCGCGCCGGTCGGAGACGTAGCGCATCGCCGGCAGCAGCATCAGCCCGTCCATGCCTGCGGCCTTGGCGCGTTCGGCCAGCGCCACCGCGGCACGGGTCGAATCCTCCGCCACGGTCAGCAGCACCGGCTTGCCGCGGGCGGCTTCCTTGGTAGCATTGGCGATCGCCATCTTCTCGTCGGCGGTCAGGGTGCTGGCCTCGCCGATCGAGCCGCAGCAGATGATGCCGTCAACGCCGGCGTCGATCTGGAACGCGACATCGGCGCGCACCTCGGCCAGGTCGACCTCCTGCCGCGCATCCATCTTGGTGGTGATCGCCGTGTAGACCCCGGCCCAGCGCTGTCCGCCCATCGCCCTGTCATCCCCTTGTGATCCGCCGCCGCCTGGGTCGGCCGACTTAGAATACCTTCTGTATTTTATTTGTCGACAAAATCCGGCGGAACGAAGCGAGCCCTTCGCCAATCGCATTGCACCGCAGCATTTGACGCAGATCTATGTTGCAGTGCGAAATGGTAGGATCATTCAGTCAATGCATAGAGACGCAGCCCAGAAGCCGCTCAGCGGCCCCAGCCCCGCCCTCTTTGCAACACATTTTACGGGCATTCGACCGGTACGCCTTTCAGGGCGAAGTCGGATGATCCGGATCAACAGGTGAAGGTTTCGGGAGCAATCCAATGCCTGCCGTCAAGAACGTCCGTTACGTCACCAAGCGCGAATATCCGACGATGGAAGACGCGCTCTACGCCGCCGAAGGCCTGACCGCCGATTACGAGGAGCGGCTGCAGATCGCCGCCGAACTCAGCGGCGTCTCGGTCGACGAGGTCCGCGCCGTGGCCGACGCCCAGGCGGCGGAGATGGCCAAGCGCTCGACCATGCGCATGACCTCGACCGTCCGCTCGAACAGCGGCAGCGCCGTGGTCGTGGAGCGTCGCCGCACCCGCACGGTGGTGATGCCGCGCTCGCTGACGCTGGCCTAACCAAGCAAAACCGGCATCGGGCGCCCGCTTCTCAGAGCGGGCCGCCCGGCGCCGCGACCTTCTCGGCGATGCCGCGATTGCGCGTCAGCATCGCCATCACCGCGCCGCGCGCCTTCTCGGGGTCGCGGCCGCGGATGCCCTCGGCGATGCCCATGTGGTAGTCGGCCGAGGCGCTGTAGGCGAATTCCGGCGCGATGCCGTGCGCCGAGACCACGAACTGCACCCGCAGCAGCACGTCGAGCGACCGGGCGAAGCCGGACAGCAGGCGGTTGTGCGAGGCGTTCAGCACCGCCAGGTGGAAGCGGACATCAGTGTCCAGCACCTGCGGCATGGTCTCCACCGCCAGCCGCGCCGCCAGCGCCACGATCTCCTCCGCCTCCTCCGCCGTGGCGCGCAGCGCCGCCAGTTCGGCCGCCCGCGGCTCGATGATCTCGCGCAGCTCGGCGATATCGACCAGGAAGCGGCCGATTCCGTCCGGCTCCTGCAGATGCCAGGCCAGCACGTCGGGGTCGAGGATCGACCAGTCCGGCCGCGGCCGGATGCGCGAACCGTAGCGCCGGGCGGTGCGGATCATGCCCTTGCCGGCCAGCACCTTGATCGCCTCGCGCAGCGCATTGCGTCCGACCGCGTATTCGGCGGCCAGCTCGGTCTCGGTCGGCAGCGGCCCGTCCTCGGCATAGCGGCCGGCGACGATGGCGCGGCCCAGCGCCTGGACGGTCTGGCGCACCACGCCGCCCGCCAGCGACCGGCCGGGATCGCCGGACAGCGTGCGCTCGAGGATGGCGACCAGCCCGTCCGGGTCCCCTCCCCCTGGTTCCGATCCGCTGGAGAGGAGGGCCCGTCGATCCGTCAATGCCACGCCATCGAAATGAAAATCAGAAGATGCTCGCCGAGGTCGTCATCGGACACCAGCGCGAGAGCCTGAGATAAGGTACCAGCACCCGAAGCGCCGCGTCATCCCCGATGCGCGACAGCGCCTCGACCGCATAGCCGCGGACATAGCGGTTGGGATCCGTGGTCAGCACCCGCCCCAGCGCCGGCACCGCGGCGGCGGCGGCCGGCCCCATCCGGGTCAGGCCGAGCACGGCGTCGAACCGCACCTCCTCATCCGCATCGTCCAGGCTGCGGGCCAGTGCGGCGACGATGGCATCGTCGGCCGGCTTCAGCCCCAGCGCCTCGACCGCGGCGATGCGGATATGGGTGTCGGCATCATCCAGCACCGCGATCAGGGAGTCGCGCACCTCGGCTCCGGTCCCGGCGATCTCGCCGAGCGCGAAGGCGGCGAGCTTGCGCGCCCGGTCGGTGCCGCTCTTCAGCAGATCGAGCAGCGCCGGCACCGCCGGCAGGCCGATCTCGACCAAGCCGTAGCCGGCGGACAGGGCGATGCAGTCCTTCGGCGTCAGCCGGCCGGCGTCGCTCTTCTGCGTGCCATCCTCCGGATCGCGCCTGGTGTCGGCCCCGACCCGGTCCAGCAGCGCCGGCAGCGCCGCCTCGCCGATCGCACCGAGAGCATAGGCGGCGTCGAGCTGCAGCGCCTCGTCGTCGCCCTCGAGCCAGGGCAGCAGCGCCGGCACCAGGGCGGCGGCCCCGGCGCCGAGATCGGCAATCGCCGACATCGCCGCCGCGGCTTCGGCCGGTGTTCCGGCCAGGGCCGCCCGCAGCGCGTCGAGATCGGCCCTGCCGCCGGCAGCCGTCGTCCCGGTCAGCCAGCGCCACTGCGCCTTCCACACCGCCTCCATGGCGAAGGACGGCGCCTGCTCAACCGCCTGCCAGGTCGGGTCGGCATGGTGCCAGTCCGGTTCGCCGACCGGCGCCATGCGGATGAATTCGAACTTCATCATGAACCGCTTGTCGGCGGTCAGGTTCTTCATCTTCCTGTGCCAGATGTCGTAGTGGATCAGCAGCACCGACCCGGCGGGGCCGGACCCGTTCCGCTCCAGCGCATCCGGATCCTTGATCCCGGCGGCGAGCAGGTGGCTGCCCGGCACCACCCCGGTCGGCCCTAGCTCGGCCGGCGTGTCCTGGGGGTAGTACATGATCATGACCCAGCGCGGCCGGTGGTTGCGCACCCGGCGCATGTAGCCCCAGTAGCTGTCCTTGTGGAAATGCTGGATCGGCGACCCCGGCGGGTTCTTATGCAGCGCCCGGTGGGGATGCATGATGTAGTCCGGCCCCAGCACGCTGGTCAGGGCACCTTTCACCACCGCATCCTCGAACACCGCGTTGATCTCGGGCACCAGCGGCAGCAGGTTGTTGCCGGGGTTCTCGTGCCGGTCGTCGCCGATCAGGTCGTCGAAGCGCCGGAAGATCTGGTCGTGGAAGGATTTCGGCAGCGCCGTCTGCAGCACCAGATAGCCGTTGGCCAGGAACTGGCGCATCTGCGCGTCGGTGAGCAGCCGCGGCGTCTCGGTCTGCGCCGGAACATGCATGTCCATGGTGTCTCTCCCATCCGGCGCGGCGTCGATGGCTGTGGCGCGGCGCTGTATCGTTCGGGCCCGTTGACCGGGTCATGGCCAAGATTGACTCTCTAAGTGGGATTTAGCAATCGGAATCTCATCATAAATCCTATCTAGAAACCGTCACCCTCGTCATCGCGAGCCCGCAGGGCGTGGCGATCCAGCGGCTCGATCTCTGGATCGCCACGCCCTGCGGGCTCGCGATGACGACAAACGGGGGCATCACCGCCCCCCAAAGCCCGAATTCATGGCGATGCCGCCGAAGATGTAGCGCTGCAGCAGGACGGTCAGGACGATGCCGGGCAGCATCGAGATCGCGGCCCCGGCCATCATGTAGTTCCACTGGGTGCCTTGCTGGGTCTGGAACAAGGTGAGGCCGAGCGGGATGGTCGCGTGTTCCGTCCCGTTCACGATGATCAGCGGCCACAGGAAGCTGTTCCACTGGGCGGTGAAGGTGAACAGCGCCAGCAGGCCAAGGATCGGCAGCGACATCGGCAGGATGATGCTGACCAGGATGCGCAGGCGCGAGGCGCCGTCGCACAGCGCCGCCTCCTCCAGCTCGCGCGGGATGTTCTTGAAGAACTGGCGCAGCATGAAGGTGCCGAAGGAGCCGAAGGCGACCGGCAGGATCAGCGCCTGGAAGGTGTTGACCCAATCCAGCCGGCTCATCAGCAGGAACAGCGGGATCACCAGCACCGCCTGCGGGATCATCAGCGTGCCGAGATAGGTCAGGAACAGGGTGTCCCGCCCGACGAAGCGCAACCGGGCGAAGGCATAGGCGGCGAGGCTGGAGACCGTCAGCACGATCACGGTGACCGCCGCGGCCACCATGGCGCTGTTCAGGAAGAAGCGGCCGAAGGGCAGGTAGAACCAGGCGTCGATGAAGTTGCCCCACTGCCACTGGCTGGGCAGCAGCCGCGGCGGCACCGCCAGCACCTCGCCATTGGACCGGATGGCGTTGGTCAGCATCCAGAAGAACGGGAACAGGAAGGCCAGCGCCACCAGGGACATCGCCCCCTGGGACACCAGCGTGCCCGCGGTGACGGGGCCGTTGCGCCCACGGCCCCGCGCCAGACTGCGATCAGGCGTCATAATGCACCCACTTCCGTTGCAGCCGGAACTGCAGCGCCGTCAGCGCCATGATGATGATGAACATCACCCAGGCGATCGAGGTCGCGTAGCCCATCCGGTAGGTGGTGAAGCCGTTCTGGTAGATGAAGAAGCCGAGCGTGGCGGTGGCGACGCCGGGCCCGCCGCGGGTCATGGAATAGACCTGGTCGAACACCTGCAGCGCCGTGATCGCGGTCATGACAGTGCCGAAGAACAGGGTCGGCGAGATCAGCGGCAGCTTGATCCGCCAGAAGCGCTGCCAGGCGGTGGCACCGTCGATCTTGGCCGCGTCGAGATAGGTCTGCGGGATCGAATCCAGCGCCGCCCCGAACAGCAGCAGGTTGTAGCCGAAGCCGGACCACAGCGAGACGATCACGATCGCCTGCATCGCCCAGGCCGGGTCGACCAGGAAATTCGGGATCGGCAGGCCCAGCGTCCCGACGATCCAATCCATCAGCCCGCCGGGGGTGAAGATCAGCAGCCAGATCACCGACACGCCGATCATCGGGGTGAAGGTCGGCAGGAAGAAGATCAGCCGGAAGAACCGCTTGCCCCAGCGCAGGCTGGAGATCCAGACCGCCATGCCGACCGCCAGCACGATGTTCAGGACCAGGTATTCCACGGTGTAGAGCGCCGTGTTCCGCAGCACGTGCCAGAAGCTGGGGTCGACGGTGAACAGCCTGATGTAGTTGGCCAGGCCGACGAATTTGGGCTGGGCCAGCAATTGCCAGTTGGTGAAGCTGAGCGCCAGCGAGGCCAGCAGCGGCAGCAGCAGGAAGGCCAGGAACCCCAGCAGGCTGGGCAACAGGAACCAGAATGCGGCCCGGCCCTCGCTGCGGAACCCGCGGCGCCGGGACCGGACCGGGGCGGCTGCGCCCGCCCCGGTCCGCACGTCGAGATTGCCGGCCTGCACGCTCATTCCGAGGCGAGGCTCTGCACGGTGTCCAGCACCTGCGGCCCGGTCTGCGACCCGCCGAAGGCCAGCGGCACATACTGCTCCAGCAGTTCCGCCACCGTGTTCCAGTTGGCGGTGGTGCGATAGGGCTTGGCGTTCTGCAGGGCGAAGGAGATCGCCTCTCGCGCGCCGGCGACGCCGGACGCGGCCACGTCGTACCAGTATTTCTGCTGCTCGGTCCGGGCGGCGAAGGCGCGGCCTTCCGAGGCCAAATACTGCTCCGCTTCCGGCCCGGTGAGAATCTGGATGGCTTCCCAGGCCTCCTGCTTGTGCTGGCTGGTCTTGGCGATGCCGAAGCCGGAACCGGCGGTCAGCGTGACGCTGCCGCTCTTGCCCGCGGGCACCGGGGCCAGCCCGATGTGGAAGGTCACCGACTTGCGCTTGTTGATCAGGCTCCACGGCCCGTCGAAATACATCGCGACGTTGCCGGAGGCGAAGCGGCCGCCGATGATCTCGTTGGAGGGCTGGCCGCTGGCGGCGATGACCGGCGCCACCTTATCCTTCGTCACCAGCTCGACCCAGGACTGGAACACCTGCTGCAACGCCGGGTCGGTGAAGTTCAGCTCGCCATCGGCGGTCAGGTAGTTCGCCCCGTCGGACAGGACGAAGGGCAGCCAGTAGTCGACCGACGTGGCGCCGAAACCGTAATTGCCGTCCCGGGTCAGCGCCTTGGCGGCGGCCAGGAACTCTGCCTGGGTCCAGCCCGGCTTGGGCAGCGGCACCTGGTACTTCTCGAACAGGTCCTGGTTGTAGAAGAGCATGAAGGGCCCGAAATCATAGGGCAGCGCGTAGAGCTGCCCGTCGGCGCTCATGCCCTCGATGATCGAGCGGTCGAACTGGCCGAGATCCAGGCCGCTCTTGCTCGCATACTCGGCCAGCGGCTCGAAGATGGTGGTGAAGTTGGGCAGGCGCAGGGACTGGATGCTGACGATGTCGGCCAACTGGTTCGACGCCACGAAGGTCGGCAGCTTGGTCCAGTAGTCGCGCCACGGGGCGGTGCGCAGCTCGACCTTGATGTCCGGGTGCTTGGCGGTGACCATCTCGGCGACGTGCTTCCAGGCGGCGACCTCGGCATCGGTCGAAGCCCACATCTGCCAGGTCAGCGTCACCGGTTCGGCCTGGGCCGGGGTGACGGAAAGAGATGCCGCGCCGGCGGCAACGGCGAGGCCGAGAATGGCGGTCAGCGTCTTCATGGCGTTTGTCCTCCTGTTGCGGCCGCCTTCTGCCGGGCGGCCGCTTGATGGGTGGTCCGGCCGATTCTCAGCCGTCTTTCAAGAACAGCTCCACCACCGGCACGGTCACGTCGGGCCGCCGCACCGGCAGCTCCAGGGTCAGGGTGCCGGCGGTCAGCGGCACATGGGTGTTGCCGCCCAGCGCCGGATCGACCGGCTCCAGCCGCTTCACCTCGCTGGCATCATGCAGCAGCTGGGCATAGGCGACCTTGCCGCCGAGCCCGTCGAGATGCAGGTGGCGGAACGGCCAGGCGAAGATATGGACGTAGAGCCGGTTGCCGTTGCGGGTCAGCCGGCAGTCGCGCGGCACCGCGATCTCCGGGCCGGCCGGGCCGCAGCCATAGATGCTGCGGCCGTGCAGCCCGAGCCAGCGTCCATAGGCCTCGAGCGCGGCCACGGCGCGGTCGTCGAAGCGGCCGCGGCCGGTCGGGCCGACATTCATCAAGAGGTTGCCGCCCAGGGCGACGGTCTCGACCAGCAGTTGGACCAGCTGCTCCGGGCTCTTCCAGCTCGCCTCGTCGCGGTGGTAGCCCCAGGAGCCGGACAGCGTGTGGCAGGATTCCCAGGTCACCGCCCGGCCCAGCACCTGCGGCGCCTGGCGCGGCAGGAACTGCTCCGGCGTGGTGATGTCGGGCGGCACACCCAGCACCTCGTCCAGGTCGAGCCGGTTGTTGACCATGACGTCCGGCTGCAGCTCGCGCACCAGCGCCAGCAGCTTTTCGCTCTCCCAATCCCGGTGGCCCTTGCCCGGCAGCCCCTGGTAGGGCCGGTCGGAGTAGCTGAAGTCGAACCACAGGATGTCGATCCTGCCGTAGCCGGTCAGCAGCTCGCGCACCTGCTCGCGCATGTAGGCGGCGTAGCGGCGGATGTCCCGGCCCCGGTTCAGCGCCGCCACCTCCGGGTGGTTGCGCTGCGGGTGGTGGACGTCGATCGGGAAGTCCGGGTGATGCCAGTCGAGCAGCGAGTAATAGAAGCCGACCTTCAGCCCCTCGGCCCGGAACACCTCGACAAAGGGCTTGATCAGGTCCCGGCCATAGGGAGTGTTGGTCACCTTGTAATCGGTGGCCTGGCTGTCCCACAGGCAGAAGCCCTCATGGTGCTTGGCGGTCAGCACCACGTATTTCATGCCGGCCTTCCGCGCCCGGGCCGCCCAGTCGCGCGGGTCGTAGAGGTCGGGGTCGAAATGCTCGAAATAGGCCTGGTAGGAATCGTCGCCGATCTCCTCCCGGCTCTTCACCCATTCGTGCCGCGCCGGCAGGGCGTAGAGGCCCCAATGGACGAACAGGCCGAAGCGGTCCTGCACGAACCAAGCCTTCTTCTCCTCGGGCAGGAAGGTGGCGGCGGTCACGGCTTGGCCTCGCCGCGCCAGGCAATGCCATCGGGATAGAGATGGTCCTGCAGCGAGGCCGGCTTCATGGCGATGCTGTAGCCGGGCGCGGTCGGCGCGACGTAGCAGCCGTCGGCGATCCGCACCGGGTCGACGAAATGCTCGTGCAGGTGGTCGACATACTCGATGAAGCGGCCGTCCTTGCTGCCGCTGACCGCCACGAAGTCCCACATCGACAGGTGCTGCACGTATTCGCACAAGCCGACGCCGCCGGCATGGGGGCAGACCGGCACGCCGAACTTCGCCGCCATCAGGATGATGGCGAGGTTCTCGTTGACGCCGCCGACCCGGGCGGCGTCGATCTGGCAGAAGCCGAACGCGCCGGCCTGCAGGTACTGCTTGAACATCACCCGGTTGTGGACGTGCTCGCCGGTCGCGACCCGGGTGCCGTGCGGCCGGAGGGCGCGGTCGATCGCGGCGTGGCCCAGGATGTCGTCAGGGCTGGTCGGTTCCTCCACCCACAGCGGCTTGAAGGGCAAGAGAGCGGTCGACCATTCGATCGCCTGGCCGACATCCCAGACCTGGTTGGCGTCGACCATGAAGGTGAGGTCGTCGCCGATCTCGGCCCGCACCAGCGCCGCCCGCGCCAGGTCGGCCTTGCGGTCGGCCCCGACCTTGATCTTGAAGGCCTTGAAGCCCTGGGCCAGCGCCTCGCGCACCAGCCAGCGGATCTTGTCGTCGTCATAGCCCAGCCAGCCGGCGCTGGTGGTGTAGGCCGGATAGCCCTCGGCCAGCAGCCGCTCGATCCGTTCGGCCTTGCCCGCCTGCTGCCGGTGCAGCAGCTCTACCGCCTCGTCCGGCGTCAGCGCGTCGGTGATGTAGCGGAAGTCGATGCAGCGCACCGTCTCCTCGGGCGTCATGTCGGCCAGCAGGCGCCACAACGGCTTGCCCTCGGCCTTGGCCCAGAGGTCCCAGATCGCGTTCAGCATCGCCGCGGTGGCGAGCTGCATCACCCCCTTCTCCGGCCCCAGCCAGCGCAGCTGGCTGTCGCCGGTCAGGCGGCGGTAGGTGGCGCCCATGTCGCGGGTGAAGTCGGCGAGGTCCTGCCCCAGCACGGCCGGCTTCAGCGCCTCGATCGCGGCGCAGACGATGTCGTTGCCGCGGCCGATGGTGAAGGTCAAGCCATGGCCTTCCAGCCCGCCATCGGTCGAAAGCACCACATAAGCGGCGGAATAGTCGGGGTCGGGATTCATGGCGTCGGACCCGTCCAACCGCCTTGCGGTCGGGAAACGGACATCCAGGACGCTGATCCGGTCGATCTTCAAAGCGGTCTCCGTCATCTCGACAAATGCCGCCGGCCCATCGGGCACGGCGCGATCGATCTCGACATCGGGACGCTATCCGGGTCTCTCACCCATGGGCGCTGGTCCCTCCCCACGATGGCGGGCCCCACGATCCGTGACGGCCCTGGCTGGCGGCGTTCCAGCCCCGCTCTTCCGGCGGTTCGTCCCGCCGACGATGTCGACGGGCCTTTGCATTAGGAGTGGGCCCGGCTAGGCTGTCAAGTGGTCAGGCCAGTTCAAGTGGGATTTAGACTTCGATTTTGTCGAACCCGCCCCGGCAGGTCCAGTACCGATTTCGGTCTCCATTTCAGCCAGCAGGGCGCCATGCCCCTTCAAGCGGTCGTCAATCGCAAGCTCTACATCCAGATCGCCGAGCAGATCACGTCGCTGATCGAATCCGGCGAATTCGGGCCGGGCCGGCAATTGCCGTCCGAACGCGACCTGGCGCAGGAGCTGGGGGTCAGCCGCCCAACAGTGCGCGAGGCGCTGATCGCGCTGGAGGTGGCCGGGCTGGTCGAGGTCAGGATCGGGGTCGGCGCCTTCGTCCGCGCCCCGGCCGGCGCCCGGCGGCACCTGCCGATCTCGGACCATTCGGCGCTGGAGATCATGCAGGCCCGCGCCGTGGTGGAGCCGGAGCTGGCGGCGCTGGCGGCCCGGCATGTCACCGAAGACGGGCTGGCCGAACTGGCCGCCGTCGTCGCCGCGATGCGCGGCCAGACCGGCCGGCAGGAATGGTCGCAGGATTCCGACCGGGCGCTGCACATGCTGATCGCAGAGCATTGCGGCAACCAGACGCTGAAGGAGATTGCGCTGGCCCTGTGGCGCAACCGCGAGGAGGGCCTGAGCGCGGCCTTCCACCGGCACCTCTCGCGCCAGCCCGCGCTGCTGAACCAGATCATGGCGGACCATGACGCCATCGCGGCGGCGATCCGGGACCGGGACCCGGACCGTGCGCGCGCGGCGATGGCCGCCCATCTCGACTACGTCCAGCGCCAGATGCTGGCGGTGTGGGACTGAGGCGATCGGAGCGCCGGTCAAGCCCCCCTTCCCCAACCCCGCCGAACCGGCTTATTTTCCCTGGGCTGCAAGGGGAGGAAGCCAGGATGACGCGCGTGGCCCATTGCGCCTGCGGCCAGCTACAGATCCGCTGCAGCGGGGAACCGACCAAGGTCTCGCTGTGCCATTGCCTGGACTGCCAGCGACGCACCGGAAGCCCCTTCGGCATCGCGGCGTTCTTCGACGCGGGCTCGACAGAGGTCTCAGGATCCTCGCACTCGTATCGGCGCGATTCCGACAGCGGTTTCCCCGTCACGTTCCACTTCTGCGGCACCTGCGGGTCCACGGTGTTCTGGTACCCGTCGCGAAGGCCAGCGGCGGTCGCGGTCGCCGTCGGCTGCTTCGCCGACCCACTGTTTCCTGCGCCATCGCAGGCAGTCTACGGTGAACACCGCCACGGGTGGGTGGTGACGCCCGCCTGACAGATCTTTTGGCCTGCCTGAAGACGCCCGGTTTGAGTGACGGGGCTGAGGAACGGATGCCCTGAGCCGGGTCCCAGCGACTACCGCACGCCGGCAGGTGCGGCGATCACCCACAGCGTCGTGCTGCCCATCTTGTCCGGATCGAAGGCGGCGGATTCGAAGGCGATGCTGCGGCCGTCGGGCGACCAGCCCGGCGCGCCGTCATAGCCGCAGCTGCGGGTGAGGCGGACGGGCACGCCGCCGACCGCCGGGACCACGAACAGGTTGGCGTTGTCGATGTCCGACCCGTCGCCGGAATAGACGATGTAGGCGCCGCTGGGGGACCAGGACGGGTCGCTGTTGTCCCCGCCCGCCGCCTGGCCGGTGACGGTGAGCAGGCCGCCGCCGGCGGTGTCGACCGTCATCACATCCACCCGGCCCGGCTGGGTCCGGCGCTGGAACAGGATCCGGTTGCCGCGCGGCGACCATTGCGGCTGGCGGTCGTTGAAGCCGTGCGTCAGCCGGGTCAGTCCGCTGCCGTCGACCTTCACCTTCCAGATCTCACCGGCGGCGTCGGGGTTCGATTCGGCATGCGATTCGAACACGATCCATTGGCTGCGATCGGCCAGGACCGGTGAGATCGACGGTTCCCAGGCCAGCTGGCCCGGCCGGTTGGTGACGCGCGTGCGCGTGCCGCCGGTGCCGGTGACGATGTAGACCTCGTCGCGGTCCACGACGTCGGAGGAATAGACCACTTTGTTGCCCGCGGCGCTCCAGCACTGGCCCGGCAGGTTGACGCTCTGCGCCCCGGTGCCGGGGCTGAGGGTACGGATCGGGGCCCCGCCAGTGGCGGCGACCGTGCGCACCATGGCTCCGCCAAGGTTGTAGCGGCGCTTGAAGTTGGTGAAGGCCAGGGACTGGCTGTCCGGCGCGAAGCACGGATTCTGCAGGCTGCCGGCAACCCCGGTGACCGGGATCTCCCGCGCCGCGTCGCTGCGGCAGGCGGCGGCCTGCTGGGCCTCCGCGGCGACCGGCCAGGCGGCCACCATGATCGCCAGAGCCACTGCGTGTCTTCTCATCGTCGCGTCTCCCCGAAGTCAGATGCGGCGCAGGGGTGACCTGTTCCCTCGCCGGTCCGGGCAGTGTCCGAGACCTCGAATAGGACCACAATCCCCTACAATTCGGGGTTGTGGCCCTCAGCCGGTCCGGCAATGCGGCCTGCGCGCCCGTCCCCGTCTTCCCTGCTGGCCATGTGCCCGGCGCGCCCTATGATCGCTGCCGTGCCTTGTTCCTGGCACGAGCGATCGGAAGGGTTGCTGCAGTGGATCTCGCGGATGACGGCTTGCACGACCGGGCCCGCTGGGCCGGGATTGCCCCGGACTGGACCGACGTCACCGGCCAGACCCGCAGCGTGGCACCGGAGACGCTGCGCCGGCTGCTGGAGCGGATCGGTGACGCCGACGCCGCGGCGGCCGTGCCGCCCCTGGTCACCGGCCTGACCGGCCAAGCCATCCCGCTGCCGCCCGCGGCCGGGGACGGCGCCGCCCTGCTGGTGCTGGAATCCGGGGCGCGCATCGACATCGCCGTGCATCGCGGCGACGACGGCCGCAACTGGGTGTCGCCGATCCTGGAGCCCGGCTACCACCACCTACAGTTGCAGGATCGCGAGATCACTCTGGCGGTGGCGCCGCCGCGCTGCTTCAGCCTCGACGACATCGCCCGCGGCGGCCGGTTATGGGGCCTTGCCGCCCAGATCTATGGGCTGCGACGCTCCCGAAATGGGGGTGTCGGCGATGGCGGCATCGGCGACAGCGGCGGGGTGGCGGCGCTGGCCCGGGCCGCCGGCCGGCGCGGCGCCGACGCCCTGGCGCTGAGCCCGACCCACGCCCTGTTCACCGCCGAGCCGCAGCGCTTCGGCCCCTACTCCCCCTCCAGCCGGCTGTTCCTGAACCCGCTGCTGGCCGACCCGGCGGCGCTGTTCGGCGCCGGCCGCGTCGCCGCCGCGATCCGGTCGGCCGGGCTGGACGACACCCGCCGCCGTTGCGAGGCCGCCGAGCTGATCGACTGGCCGGCGGCGGCCCAGGCGAAGCTGGCCCTGCTGCGCGCCCTCTATGACGGCTTCGATACCGAGGCCGGCCCGCTGGCCGCCGATTTCGCCGGTTTCGTCCAGGCCGGCGGCGCGCTGCTGGAGGACCATGCCCGGTTCGAGGCGCTGCAGGCCGCCCGCCTCGCCGCCGACCCGGCCGACCGCGACTGGCGGCGCTGGCCGGCGGCGCTGCGCGACCCCGGCAGTGCCGCGGTGGCGGAGTTCGCGGCGGCGCATCCCGGCGCGGTGCGCTTCCACGCCTTCCTGCAATGGGTCGCCGACCGCGCCCTGGCCGACGCCCAGTCCCAGGCCCGGTCGGCCGGCATGCGCATCGGCCTGGTCGCCGACCTCGCCGTCGGCATGGACGCCACCGGCAGCCATGCCTGGAGCCGGCCGTCGGACGTGCTGGGCGGCGCCAGCATCGGCTCCCCGCCCGACGCCTTCAACGCCGCCGGGCAGAACTGGACGCTGGCGGCGATCTCGCCCCGGGCGATGCGCGAGACCGGCTTCGCCCCGTTCCTGGCCACGCTGCGCGCCGCCCTGCGCCATGCCGGCGGGGTGCGGATCGATCATGTCATGGGGCTGGCCCGGCTGTGGCTGGTGCCGGACGGCCTGGCGCCGACCGAGGGCGCCTACCTCTCCTATCCGGTCGAGGACCTGCTGCGGCTGGTGGCGCTGGAATCGCACCGCCACCGCGCGGTGGTGATCGGCGAGGATCTCGGCACCCTGCCCTGGGGCTTCGCCGACCAGCTGGCCGACCGCGCCGTGGCTGGCATGCGGGTGCTGTGGTTCGAGCGCGAGGGCAGCGGCTTCAAGCCGGCCGAACACTGGTCGCCGACCGCGGTGGCGATGAGTTCGACCCACGACCTGCCGCCGGTCGCCGGCTGGTGGCGCGGCACCGACATCGCCGCCCGCGCCGCGCTGGACCAGTATCCCGATGGCGGCGTGGCCGAGCAGGCGCAGCGCGCCACCGACCGCGCGGCGCTGTGGCAGGCCGTCGGCGACTCCACCCCGCCACCGGAGAGTCCGGCCCCGGTGGTCGACGCGGCGCTGCGCTTCGTCGCCCGCAGCCCAGGCCGGCTGGCGCTGGTGCCGCTGGAGGACGTGCTGGGCCTGGAGGAGCAGCCGAACCTGCCCGGGACCATCGACGAGCACCCGAACTGGCGCCGCCGGCTGACACGCCCGGCCGGCGAGGCGCTGGCCGAACCCGATGTCGCCGCCCGCCTCGCCGCAATCCGCCGCGAACGGCAGCGCTGAGGCTCAGTGCAGCGAGGACGCGAAGCCGCGGTGCTGGCCCTCGGCGAATTCCTCGATCATCCGGTCGTTGAAGGCCGGGATGTCGGCCGGCGACCGGCTGGTGACCAGCCCTTCATCGACCACGACCTCGCGGTCGTACACAGTGGCGCCGGCGTTGCGCAGGTCGAGCTGGATCGCCTTGAAGCCGGTCATCTCGCAGCCCTCGATCACCCCGGCGCTGATCAGCAGCTGCGGGCCGTGGCAGATCGCGGCCACCGGCTTGCCGGATTCAAAGAAGCCGCGGACGAAGTCCAGCGCCCGGCGGTCGGTGCGCAGCTGGTCCGGGCTGTGCACGCCGCCGGGGATCAGCAGCCCGTCATAGCCCTCGGGCACCGCCTGGTCGAGCTGGACGTCGACCGCGAAGCTGTCGCCCTTGTCGAAATGATTGTGCCCCATCACCTGCGACGGCTCCGGGCTGACGATCTCGACCTCGGCGCCGGCCGCCCTCAGGGCCTTGACCGGCTCGGTCATCTCCACCTGCTCGAAGCCGTTGGCGACGATGACGGCGATCCTGCGTCCGAAGAGACGTTCGGTCATGCCAGTCTCCATTGCTTGAACGAGCGGTCAGGGAATCGCGCACCGCCCATTCAGGCAATGGTTCCTGGCGGCGGGTGGTTCCGGCCGGGATCAGACCCGCGCGACCATCTCCCGGATCTGCGCCGCGGCCTCGGCCGGATATGAGATCGCCAGACGGTCGCAGACCTCCCGCCCCAGCGAAGCGTGAAGATCGATCGCCGCATCGAGAGCCGACAGGATGCCGGCCCGGTCATGCCCTGCGCAGGTCCGGGCCAGGGCCGCGATGGTGACGGGATCGGCCCAGCGCTCGATCATGCGGGCCCCGTACCAGTCCGTCGCCTCGCCGCGGGTCAGCCGCAGATGCATGCGGGCGAGGTCGAACAGATGCGGCCGCAGCAGACCGTTGAGGCATTGCAGGGCGACGAACAGCTCACCACGGGCCGCTTTCCGGGCCGCCCACAGGCAGTGGTAGAGGAAATCCTGGGTCTTGCCGGCGAACTCCGCCGCACTCCAGATCCGGTCGGGCGGCGCCTTCGGCGGCAGCCGGTCCACCAGACGCGCTCCGATACCGTCCTTGTCGACCAGGATGCGCAGTCCGCGGGCAGCGACGGTGCCGAATTCGGGCGGCATTCCGTCCGCGGCCCAGCCCGCCAGCGTGGCGTGCGGCAGCAGCACGAAATCGACATCCAGCCCGCTGTCGAACAGCACCCGCCGCTCGAACTCGCCGCCGACCGCCGTGGGTTCGACGAAGGACAGCAGCGGGGTGCCGAGCGGCGCCAGCCAGTCCGACGCGTCGAGATAGGGCCGGGGATCGGCGCAGGACAGCACCACATCGATGTCGGAGAATTCATCGGCGGGGTCGGCGCGCCGGGCCTGCGAGCCCACGATCATGGCGAAGCGGATGCCGCCCTCCGCCTCGGCCCAGGGCGTGAGCGTTTCGAGAAACAGATCCGCCCTGGACGGCATGGCCTAC
This sequence comes from Inquilinus sp. 2KB_23, assembly GCF_052115705.1. Taxonomy (NCBI): domain Bacteria; kingdom Pseudomonadati; phylum Pseudomonadota; class Alphaproteobacteria; order Rhodospirillales; family Rhodospirillaceae; genus Inquilinus; species Inquilinus sp. 2KB_23. The sequence goes on from NZ_JBFRHF010000014.1 coordinate 124,163, forward strand.
ACGCCGCCGAAGCCGTCGAGGAAGCGGCCGAGGCAGTCGCCGATCACGCCGACCTCGTAGCCGCCCTCCTGCACCACCACGGTCGGCAGGCCGGCGGCGGCGATGCGCAACCCGGCGCCGGCGAAGCCGTCGGTCGCCACCTTCAGCAGGCCGATCGGGTCGGCGGCATGGCTGTCGAAGCCGAGCGAGACCACCAGCGCCTCGGCGCCGAAATCCCGCACCGCGGCCAGCCCCCGGTCGATCGCGGCGTGGAACCCGTCATCCCCGGTGCCCGGCGCCAGCGGCAGGTTCAGGTTGGCGCCCTCCCCGGCCCCGACCCCGCGCTCATCGGCATAGCCGGTATAGAACGGGTAGTAGACCGCGGGGTCGGCGTGCAGCGACACGGTCAGCACGTCGCCGCGGCCGTAGAACACCTCCTGCGTGCCGTCGCCGTGATGGGCGTCGATGTCGAGCACCGCGACCCTGGCGAAGCGGCCGCGCAGGGCCTGGGCGGCGATGGCGGCGTTGTTGAGGTAGCAGAAGCCGCTGGCCCGGTCGGCCCGGGCGTGGTGGCCGGACGGGCGGCACAGCGCATAGGCGGCGCGGTCCCCGCCCAGCACGGCCTCCGCCGCCCCGGCCGCGGTCCAGGTCGAGGCCAGGATCGCCGGCCAGCTGGCCTCGCCCAAGGGCACCGCGAGGTCGCCAAGATAGTGGCCGGCCTGGGCCACCACCGAGGCGGAGCGACAGGGCGGCCGCACCGTGCCCGGCGTGCCGTTCCAATAGGGCGACAGGTTGGGCAGCACCTCCGGCCCGGCATTGGGCAGCGTGGCCCAACGGCCCCAGGCCCCAGCCAGGAAATCGAGGAAGTCGGGCGCGTGCACCGCCAGCGCCGGGGTCAGGCCGCGATCGGCCGGCCGTTCGGCCGCGATGCCGCGCGCGACCAGGGCGGCGAGCAGCGGGTCGACCCGCGCCGGCACGTCCTGCGGCGCAGCCAGACGCCCCGCCCGCATGAATTGCTGCGGCGTGTGCAGGCGCTGGTCGGGATGGAAGAAGGCGCGCATCGGCGATCCTCGGGTAGCAAAAGCGGAAGGGGCGGTCAGAGACCGCTTGGAAATGCGCTGGTGTGAGTCGGCTGGCGGTGGTTTCGAGAACCGGAGCGCAGCGGACATTTGGGTCCGTGAGCACCGGAAGCGCAGAAACCGCCGTCAGACGGCCACACCAGTAGCGTTTCCATGCGGTCTCTCAGACGGCCTTGACCTCGATCAGGGTGGGCCGGGTGTCGTCGAAGGCGGCGGCCAGGCGCTGCGGCAGGTGGCGCGGATCCTCGACGGCGGCATAGCCGCAGCCATAGGTCGCGGCCATGGCGTCGAAAGCCGGCGGCGCGATGTCGACGCCCAGCCGGGCGATGCCGGCCTTGTCCATGCCATAGGCGATCTGGCCCAGGCCGCGGTTGTTCCAGACCACGACCGGCAGCCCCAGGCCGAGATCGGCGGCCGTCCCCAGCTCCTGGCAGGTGAAGCCGAAGCCGTAATCGCCGGCCAGCGCCACCACCTGCGCCTCCGGCCGCGCCAACTTGGCCCCGATCGCCGCGGGCAGGGCGTAGCCCAGCGTGCCGAAGCCGACCGGGTGCAGCCAGCCGCGCGGCTGCCGCGAGGGGAAGCAGACATTGCCAGTGTAGGCGATCTGGGTCATGTCGCTGACCACCACCGCATCGTCCGGCAGCGCGTCGCGCAGCCGCTCCAGCAACGCCAGGTGATCGGCCTTGTCGCCGAACTCCGCTTCGTCGGCGGCGCGGCGCAGCGGCGCCAGGTCGCCGGCCCAGGCCGGGCGGCCGCTGCGGTCGGCCAGCGCCGCGGCCAGCCCTTCCAGCGCCTGGGCCGCATCGCACAGCAGCGGCACGGTCGGCCGGAAATCCCGCACCAGCACGTCGGGGTCGATGTCGACCCGGATCAGCGCGCCCTTGAACTGCAGCGGCGACCAGCGGTCGTTCATCGACAGTTCGGTGCCGACGGCGAGCACGACATCGGCCTCGGCGATCAGCTTCTGGCCCTCGGCGGTGCCGATGCGCGACCCGATCGAATGCGGCCCGTCATCCGGCACGATGCCCTTGCCGGCGATCGAGCAGGCGACCACGGCGCCGAGGCTGTCCGCCAGCCGCCGGGCCGCCGCCGCGCCGGAGGCCGCACCGCCGCCGAGCAGGATCATCGGGCGCCGCGCGCCGCGCAGCAGCTCCACCGCCTGGGCCAACGCCGCCGGGTTGGGGGCGGGCAGCGGCAACGCCGGCAGCGCGCCGGGATCGTCGGCCACCGCGCCGGTCGCGACGTCGAGCGGCAATTCGATATAGACCGGGCGCGGCCGGCCGAGGGTCATGCGGGCGAGGCTGAGATCGGCCACGGCGCGGGCCTGGGCCGGATCGCTGACCAGCAGGGCGGAGCCGACGAGGCCTTCCATCGCCTGGCGCTGGTTGCGCATCTCGTGCAGCTCGCCGCGGCCGAGGCCGAGATCGGCACGGGCGTTGACGGTGGACAGCACCACCATCGGCACGCTGTCGGAATAGGCCTGGCCGATGCCGGTGGCGGCGTTCAGCAGCCCGGGGCCGGTGATCAGCACGCACAGCGCCGCCTTGCCGCTGGCCCGGGCATAGCCGTCGGCCATGAAGGCGGCCCCCTGCTCGTGCCGCACGGCGACATGGCGGACGCCGTTGCGGCCGAGGGCGCGGTACAGCTCGAGCGTGTGCACGCCGGGGATGCCGAAGGCGGTGTCGACGCCGCTGCGGGTGAAGGCGTCGATGATCGCCTGGGCGCAATTGTCAGCCATGAAACCTCTCCCCCGCTGTCGCGACTCGTTTGCCGGAGAGACTGCCGCGACCGCCCGCCGATGACCACCCCCACGACCGCTGCGGCAGCCCATCACGATGATGATAGTTGACAACTAAGCACCAATTTGACAATATATTGTCATTATGACCCCTGTCGACCAGCTCACCGACCTCATCGTCGAGACGTTCCGGCTCAACGGCCGCCTGCTCGCCGCCGGCGACGGGCTGGTGGCGGATCTGGGCCTCACCTCCGCCCGCTGGCAGGTGCTGGGGGCCATCGCGGCGTCGCCGGTGCCGCTGCCCGTCGCCTCGATCGCCCGCAACATGGGGCTGAGCCGGCAGGGCGTGCAGCGCCTGGCGGACCTGCTGACCGGCGAGGGCTTCGTCCGCTTCGACCCGAACCCCCACCATGCCCGTGCCAAGCTGCTGGTGCTGACCGACAAGGGCCGGCAGGCCTTCGCCGATGCCATGGCCCGGCAGCGCCCCTGGGCCGCGTCGCTGAGCGCCGGGCTGGACGCCGGCGAGATCGCCGCGGCGCTGCGCGTCGCGACGCAGCTGCGCGAACGCCTCGACCGCGCCGAGCCGCCCGAGGCCCTTTGATCCGGCCAACCCCCAACCCAAGGAGCCCCACCATGCCGAAATTCGTCGAACTCGACGCCCATGTGACGCTGGCACAGCAGCTTGCGGACGAGGACGGTCCCGTCATCCTGATCAACAGCTTCAGCGTCGCGCCCGAGGAGGCGGATGCCCTGCTCGCGGCCTGGACGCGGGACGCCGCCATCATGAAGGCGCAGCCCGGCTTCATCTCGACCCAGCTGCATCGCGGCATCGCCGGCAGCTCCGCCTTCCTGAACCAGGCGGTGTGGGAAAGCACGGCGCATTTCCGGGCGGCGTTCGGCCAGAAGGCGTTCCGCGACGCGCTGGCCAACTATCCCGCCAGCACGGTGGCGACGCCGCATCTATTCCGCAAGGTCGGCGTCCCCGACATCTGCGTCGCCTGAGCCTTGCGGCGCCGGCGGACGAAACCGCTGGCAACGCACGGCCGACCGGCGCCAGGATCGCGCCGGCAACGGGAGACGACGCGATGCCTGAGGAAACGGATGTCGCCGCGCATTACGCGCGGGATGGGCTGGAGGCGGCGATCCTGGCCGGGCTGCGCGCCGCCGGCCGGGATCCGGAGCGGCTGGCGCCGGCCGATCTGGCGCCGGTCGACGAATTCCACATCGGCGGCCGCGAGGCCACCGAGGCGCTGGCCGGGCAGCTCGACCTTCGCCCCGGCCAGGCGCTGCTGGACATCGGCAGCGGCCTCGGCGGGGCCGCGCGCCATTTCGCCCAGGCCCATGGCTGCCGCGCCTGGGGCGTCGACCTGACCGCCGATTTCGTCGCGGTCGCCACCAGCCTGGCCGGACGCGTCGGGCTGGCCGACCGGGTGCGCTACATCGAGGGCAGCGCGCTGGCCCTGCCCTTCCCCGCCGGCACCTTCGACGCGGCGACGCTGCTGCATGTCGGCATGAACATCGCCGACAAGCCGGCGCTGTTCGCCGAGGCGCGGCGGGTGCTGAAGCCCGGCGCCGTCTTCGGCGTCTACGACGTGATGCGCACCGGCGACGGCGAGCCGGCCTATCCGGTGCCCTGGGCGACGACCGCGGCGGGCAGCGCCCTGGCCACCCCCGACGCCTATCGCCAAGCCCTGGCGGGCGCCGGCTTCAGCGTCGCCGCCGAGCGCAACCGGCGGGATTTCGCCATCGACTTCTTCCGCCGCCAGCGCGCCCGGATGGCGGAACATGGCCAGCCACCGCTGGGGCTCCACCTGGTGATGGGGCCGGAGGCCGGGCGGAAGATCGCCCATCTCGCGGCCGCCATCGAAGCCGGGGTGGTCGCACCGGTCGAGATGATCTGCCGGGCGACCTGATCCCGGAAGGCCCGATCAGGCCGTTGCTTCGACCAGCCGACCCCGCACCGGCCGCGAGCCTCGGCCGATCGCCAGCACCAGGAAGGCGGTGCCGACGCAGATCAGCCCGGCGATGATGAAGGCGGCGAGGTAGCCGTCCAGCGCCGTGCGCATCACCCCGGCGCCGAAGGCCGCGGTGGCGGCGCCGACCTGGTGGGCCGCGGCGATCCAGCCGAACACCACCGGCGCATCCTCCTTGCCAAAGGCGTCGTTGGTCAGCTTCAGGGTCGGCGGCACGGTGGCGATCCAGTCCAGCCCGTAGAACACGGCGAAGATCGACAGGCCGTAGAAGCTGAAGCCGGAGAACGGCAGGTAGATCAGCGACAGGCCGCGCAGCCCGTAATACCAGAACAGCAGCCAGCGGCTGGAGTAGCGGTCGGACAGCCAGCCCGAGGCGGTGGTGCCGAACAGGTCGAAGATTCCCATGGCGGCCAGCAGCGCGGCGCCGGTGGTGGCCGGGATGCCCTGGTCCAGGCAGGCCGAGATCAGATGGGTGCCGATCAGGCCGTTGGTGGTCAGGCCGCAGACGAAGAAGCTGCCGGCCAGGAGCCAGAAGTCGCGCACCTTCGCGGCCCGGCCGAGGATGCGGAAGGCGGTGACCAGCGGGTTGCCGGTGGTGACGACCGGCTGGGCGCCGGCCGGCTCGCCGTAGCGGGTGAGGCCGATGTCCTGCGGCCGTTCCGGCAGCAGGAAGTAGACGATCGGGAAGACGGCCGCGGCGACGGCGGCGACGGTCCAGGCCACCGGCTTCCAGCCGTAATCCTCGACGATCGCGGCCAGGATCGGCAGGAACACCAGCTGGCCGGTGGCCGCGCTGGCGGTCAGCAGGCCCATGACCAGGCCCCGCCGCTCCTGGAACCAGCGGTTGACGATGGTGGCGCCGAACACCATCGCGGCGATGCCGCTGCCGAAGCCGACGAAGACGCCCCAGGTCAGCACCAGCTGCCATTCCTGGGTGATCAGGGTCGAGGCCGCGACCGCGACGGCCAGCAGCGCCAGGGCGAACAGCACCACCGGGCGGATGCCGAAGCGCTGCATCGCCGCGGCGGCGAACGGGCCCATCAGCCCGTAGAGGAAGATGTTGACCGCGATGGCGAAGGAGATGCCGGCGCGATCCCAGCCGAAGGCGTTCTCCAGCGGCACGATCAGGATGCTGGGCGTGGCCCGGATACCCGCGGCGGATAGCAGCACCAGGAAGGCCAGGGCCGCCGCGATCCAGCCGTAATGCAGCCGGCCCGACACCAGGCGCGCGACGAAGGTGGTCATCAGCAGCCCTCTTCCCGATCCGGGCGCCCCGTCGTTGCGACTGGACAACAGCCCCGGTCCGGCCCAAATGTAACCGATCGGTTCGTCGGCTGCCAAGAGGTACGAACCGATCGGTTACATGTCAAGGCCCGAGAGGTGTGGTTATGTCGAAGCCGAAGACGGTCGGAGCGCCGCAGGACGAGGCATCCCCGCTGCGGGCCCGCGACCGGATCTTCGCCGCCGCCGACGACCTGTTCTACCGCCACGGCATCCGCGCCGTCGGGGTCGACGCGATCGTCAAAGAGGCGGGGGTTGCCAAGATCAGCCTGTACCGCAGCTTCCCGTCGAAGGACGATCTGGTGGTCGCCTATCTCGCGGACCGCAACGCCGACTACTGGCGGCGCTGGGATCGGGCCTTCGCCAAGCACGAAGGCGACCCGCGGGCCCAGCTGCGCGCCATGATGGAGCATCTGGCCGACCGCACCACGGCGCCGGATTACCGCGGCTGCCCCTTCACCAACGACGCCACGGAGTTCCCGGAGCCGAGCCATCCCGGCCGCCAGGTCGCCGAGGCCAACAAACGCGAGCTGCGGCTGCGCCTGCTGCGGCTGGCCGAGGCGCTGGGCGCGCCGGAGCCCAAGCTGCTGGCCGACGGCCTGGTGCTGCTGGTCGAGGGCGCCTACGCCATCAGCCAGACCCTGGGCGGCCGCGACGGCCCGGGCAAGGCCGTCGCCTGGGCGGCCGAGGCGCTGGTCGAGGCGCAGCTGGGACGGGGCGGCGCGGAGGCGGGTTGAGGTGGCCCTCCCTCGGAGGCTCGGCCCCTATAGGCCCCGTGGATCGAACACCAGGGTGAACGGCCCGTCCGGCCACCCACCCTGCGGTGTGGGCCACGGCTGACAGAGCGGATTCAGCACGGCGCGGACGGCATTCCGCGCCACATCGGGGTTGCCGCCATCGTCGACGATGCTGACGGTGTCAGGCGAGACGGTGCCGTCGGGCTTCACCCTGGTCACGCGAAGCGTCACCACCGGCAGGACCGGCGCCGCGACGTCGATATTCCAGCACCGCTTGATCCTGTCCCGGATCGCCCCCTCCTCCCCGCGGCTCAGACGGGGCATCCGGCTTTCCTGCTCCACCGCTTTGGACGGACCGGCCGGGACGCAGCCGGCGGCCAGAAGCGCGGCAGCCGCGAAGAGAAGGAAGGTTCGCGCTGTCACGATGGCCGGCCCTCGGGTCAAACGGGTCGGGGCAGGATAGCCGCGCTCGCCCCGCCTTCCCAGGCTCGACCTCGGCCTATCGCCCCTCCAGCCCCAGCCGGCGCAGCTCCGCCTCCCGCCGCGGGGCGTCGGAGGCGAGGAAGAATTCATCCAGCTGCGGCGGCGCCACCCGGGTGGCCGACAGCATGGCGTGGGCCTGGCCGCGATGGTGGATCTGGTGCTGGAACAGGTGCGCCAGGATGGCCGCGACGGTCTCGCGGTAGGCGACCCCGTCCTTGCGGTCGATCGCCACCACCCGGTCGAGCCCGGCGTCGTCGAGGGCGTCGCAATAGCCGACCAGCTCGCGGTCGGTCTCGGATTGGGCGGCGGCCAGGTCCACGGCGTCGGGATAGGGGATCGGATTGGCCGCCGTCTGCCGCCCCGGCCCCTTCAGGTCGGCGAGGTAGGCGCGGTCGACCACCAGGATGTGGTTCAGCGTCCGCCGCAGCGACGGGAAGAAGCCGGTGCGCGGCGCCGCGAACTCCTCCGGCGTCAGCCGGATGCAGGCGGCAAGCAGCCGGGCATTGGCCCAGGCGTTGTTGCGCGCCATCAGGCGGACATGGTCGGCCAGCGACATCGGCATGCGTTTCGCTCCCCACTGTCATCTTGGGGGAAGGCCTACAGGCCTCCCCGGTTCCAGGGCCCCGGCCCGAGGCGGCGGCTCTCGCCGTGCCCATCAGGGCCTGACACAATAATGGTGTGTTCCGGCATCCCGTCCAGAACGCCAGGTCATCAAAACGCCGCGACCCGATCCCATAGCTCTGCCGCTGCCGATGCCCTAGGCTTTCCATCCGGCACCCATGACACCAACCGGAGCGCCGGATGATCTCCCAGGGACCCTACAGCTGGCGGCAGGATCCGGCGGTGCCGCCCTTCCCCGACGACCGGCCGGTCATCATCTTCGACGGGCACTGCGTCATGTGCTCCGGCTGGGCGCGATTCATCCTGCGATATGATCGGGCCAGGCGGTTCCGGCTGCTGCCGGCGCAGTCGCCGACCGGGCGGGCGCTGTATGTCCATTACGGGCTCGACCCCGAGGACTACGAGACCAACATCCTGCTGGCCGACGGCATCGCCTGGTTCAAGTCGGAAAGCGTGATCCGCACCGCCCTGGGCCTCGGCCTGCCCTGGTCGCTGGTGGCGGCGCTGCGGATCCTGCCCCAAGGCTGGCGCGACCGGCTGTACGGCCTGGTGGCGCGCAACCGCTTCCGTCTGTTCGGGCGGAGAGACGTGTGCATGCTGGCGCCGCCGGGCCAGGAAGACCGCTTCCTGACGTGACTGAGCTCCTGCGCGTCCTGGTCATCGGCGGCACCGGCAGCTTCGGCGGCCGGCTGGTGCGGCTGCTGGCGGCCGAACCCGGCCTGACCCTGCTGGTCGCCAGCCGGTCGGCGGCGAAGGCGGAGGCGGCCTGCCGAAGCCTCGGCGGGTCGGCCGAAGCCCTGGCCTTCGACCGCGACGGCGATGTGGCGGCGCAGATCGCCGCCGCCGCGCCGGACATCGTGGTCGACGCCGCCGGGCCGTTCCAGGCCTATGGCGGCGCGCCGTACCGCGTGGCCGAGGCCTGCATCTCCCAGGGCGTCGACTATCTCGATCTGGCGGACGGCACCGATTTCGTCGCCGGCATCGGCCGGCTCGACGCCGTCGCGCGGGCGCGCGGCGTGGCGGTGCTGTCCGGCGTCAGCAGCTTTCCGGCGCTGACCGCCGCCGCGGTGCGGCACCTGGCGCAGGGCCTGGACCGGGTCGAGACCATCATGGCCGGGCTGGCCCCGTCGCCCTATGCCGGGCTGGGGCCGAACGTGACCCGCGCCGTCGCCTCCTACGCCGGCAAGCCGGTGGGCCTGCTGCGCGACGGGCGACCGGCGACGGGCCGGGCGCTGATCGAGACTCGGCGCCGGACCGTGGCGCCGCCCGGCAAGCTGCCGCTGCACAGCACCCGCTTCTCGCTCGTCGATGTGCCGGACCTGCGGCTGCTGCCGGAGCTATGGCCCGGGCTGCGGTCGATCTGGGTCGGGGCCGGCCCGGTGCCCGAGATCCTGCACCGGGCGCTGAGCGGCCTGGCCTGGCTGGTGCGGATCGGCCTGCTGCCCTCGCTGCTGCCGTTGGCGCCGCTGCTGCACGCCGCCAACCGGCGGCTGCGCTGGGGCGAACATCGCAGCGGCATGATCGTCGCCGTCACCGGCTGCGATGGGGCCGGGCAGCCGGTCGAGCGGTCCTGGCACCTGCTGGCCGAGGGCGATGACGGGCCGCTGATCCCGGCGATGGCCGCGGCCGCGGTGATCCGGCGCCGGCTGCAGGGCATCCGCCCCGCCCCCGGCGCCCGCCCCGCGACCACGGAACTGGAACTCGAGGATTACGCGCCGCTGTTCGCCGGCCGGGCGATCGTGACGGGCCGCCGTGAGGTCACCGCGGAGACCGCGCGGCAGCCGCTGTACCGTCGCCTCCTTGGCGAGGCCTGGGACCGGCTGCCGGCGCCGGTGCGGGCGCTGCACGACCTCCACGGCGAGACGCGGGTGGCGGGCCAAGCCACGGTCGACCGGGGCACCGGCCTGCCGTCGCGGCTGGTGGCGGCGGTCATCGGCTTTCCCGCCGCCGGCAGCGAGGTGCCGGTCGAGGTGGCGTTCCAGGTCCGGGACGGCGTCGAGACCTGGCAGCGCCGCTTCGCCGGCCGGCGCTTCGCCAGCACCCAGGAGGAGGGCCACGGCCGGTCCGAAGGCCTGGTGGTCGAGCGCTTCGGCCCGGTCCGGGTCGGCATGGCCTTGGTGCTGGAGGGCGATCGGCTGCGCCTGGTGGTGCGGCGCTGGAGCCTGTTCGGTCTGCCGCTGCCCCTGGCGCTGGCCCCGAACGGTGAGGCCTGGGAGACGGAAGCGGAGGGCCGCTTCCGCTTCCATGTCGAGATCCGCCATCCCTGGACTGGGCTGATCGTGCGCTACCGCGGCTCGCTGGCGCCGGTGGAATGATGGTGGGCCATCCCCCTTATTGTCATCCTCGGGCTTGACCCGAGGATCCAGGGGCTTTCAAGAACAGCTCTCCGTGGCCCCTGGATTGCCGGGTCAAGCCCGGCAATGACAATGAAGGTTGATGACTAAAACCCGACCGCGTCGCCGCCCTTGAGCTTCAGGATGGCGCGGGCCTCGTCCGGCGTGGCGATCTCCGCGCCCAGGCCCTCGATGATCTGGCGCACCTGGCGGACCTGCTCCGCGCTCGACTTGGCCAGCCGGCCCTTGCCGATCCACAGCGAATCCTCCAGCCCGACCCGGACATTGCCGCCCATCGCCACGGCCTGGGCCGCGATCGGCAGCTGGTGCCGGCCGGCGCCCAGCACCGACCAGTGGTAGTCCGCGCCGAACAGCCGGTCGGCGGTGCGCTTCATATGCGCCACATCCTCCGGATGCGGGCCGATGCCGCCGAGGATGCCGAACACGCTCTGCACGAAGAACGGCGGCTTCACCAGCCCGCGCTCGACGAAATGCGCCAGGGTGTAGAGATGGCCGATGTCGTAGCACTCGATCTCGAAGCGGGTGCCGTTCTCGGCGCAGGTCGACAGGATGTGCTCGATGTCGGCGAAGGTGTTGCGGAACACCCGGTCGCGCGAGCCTTCGAGATAGGGCTCTTCCCAGGCGTGTTCGAAGGTCTTGAACCGCCCCAGCATGGGGTAGAGCCCGAAGTTCATCGACCCCATGTTGAGCGACGCGACCTCGGGCCGGAACGTGGCGGCCGGGCGCACCCGCTCCGCCACCGTCATGGTCGCGGCGCCGCCGGTGGTCAGGTTGATGACGCAGTTCGAGCGCTGCTTGATCACGCCGAGGAAGGGCGTGAAGGCCTCCAGCGACTGGTCGGGCCGGCCGTCCCTGGGGTCGCGCGCATGCAGGTGCACGATCGCCGCCCCGGCCTCCGCCGCCTCGACCGCCGCGTCGGCGATCTGCTGCGCCGTCACCGGCAGATGCGGCGACATCGACGGGGTGTGGATCGACCCCGTCACCGCGCAGGTGATGATGACCTTGTTCTGCTGAGCCACTGGATGATCCCTCGTGTGTCCGGCTATTTGACCGCGCCCTGGGTGATGCCGGCGATGAACTGGCGCGACAGGGCAATGTAGACCAGCATGATCGGCAGCGCCGCCAGGGACAGGCCGGTGAACAGCACGCCCCAGTTGGTGGTGAATTCGCCCATGAACACCGTCAGCCCCTGCGGCAGGGTCTTCAGGTTGTCCGAGGTGATCAGGATCAGCGGGAAGAAGAAGTCGTTCCAGATCGGCACCGCGTTCTGGATGGCGACGATCACCATGGCCGGCCGCGCCAGCGGCAGCATGATCGACAGCATCACCCGGAGCTCGCTGGCGCCGTCGATCCGGGCCGATTCCTCCAGCTCGCGCGGCAGGCTGGCAAGGAAGCCGGTCATGATGAACACGGCCGACGGGATGCCCATGGCGGTGTAGACCAGCACCAGCCCGGCATAGGAGTTGGTCAGGCCCAGCGTGTCGAGCTGGATGAACAGCGGGATGATTGCCAGCTTCAGCGGCACGGTCATGCCGCTGAGGAAGAACATCAGCACCAGCGTGCTGAAGCGGAACTTGTACCGGGCGATGGCATAGGCCGCCATGGTGCCGACCACCAGGATCAGCAGCACCGAGGCCGCGGTGACGCCGACCGAATTGGCGAGGTAGCGGACGAAGTTGGTCTCGGTCCACACCTTCTCGACATTGGCCAGCGAGATGGTCTGCGGCAGGGCAAAGGGCGAGGTGAAGATCTCGGCATTGGTCTTGAAGGACGACATCACCATCACGACCAGCGGATAGGCCATGACGAAGGCGTTCAGCAGCAGCAGCGCCTGGATGGCGCCGGTCTGCACCGACCAGCGGCGGTCGAGGGCGGGGCCGGCGGCCTGGCTCACGGCCGCGGTCACAGCTCCACCTCGCGGCGGCGCAGCATCCGGAGGGCGATGGCGGTGACGCCCGCGATCAGCAGGAACATCAGCACCGCCAGCGCGCTGCCCTGGCCGAAATCCTGGATGCCGGTCGTCGTGCTGCCGAAGGCGGTGCGGTAGAAATACAGCCCCAGCACGTCGGTCGACCCGCCGGGCGACCCGGTCAGCCCGGCCATGATGTAGGGCAGCTCGAACCAGTTGAAGCTGCCGATGAAGGTCAGGATGGTGACGATGGTGACGCTGGGCGCCAGCAGCGGCCAGATGATCCTGAGCAGCAGGGTGCCGTCGCCGGCGCCGTCCAGCCGCGCCGCCTCGATCACCTCCTTGCTGATGCGCTGCATGCCGGCCAGCAGCACCAAGGTGGGGAAGCCGAGCCAGTGCCAGACATTGGCCAGGATGATGCTGCCCAGCGCGGTCGATTCCTGGCCCAGCCAGGCGGGCCCGTGCAGGCCGACCAGTGCGAGGGCCTGGTTCACCAGGCCGAACAGCGGGTGCAGGAACAGCTTCCACAGGAAGCCGACGATGACCGAGGACAGCACCACCGGCAGGAACACGATGACCTGGTGCACGCGGTGGCCGGGCAGCGCCTTCAGCAGCGCGAAGGCCAGCAGCAGCGCGGTCCCGTTCTCCAGCACCATCAGCGCGCAGAACACGATGACGTTGTGGTGCAGCGCGTTCCAGGTCCAGTCGCTGAACGGCGGTTCGGTCAGCACCTGGCGGAAATTCTCCAGCCCGACGAAGTCGGACGGCGTCAGCCCGTCGAAGCGGTAGAAGGCCAGGCGGAAGGCCGACAGCAGCGGCCAGGCCACGAACACCGACATGATGGCGGCGGCCGGCAGCAGCAGGAAGACGATCCAGAGCGACCGGCGCCGGGGCAGAAGATCGGACAGGCGGCGCCGGTCGTGGATCATGTCACTTGCCCTGGAACGGCGCGTACCACTTGGCGATGCCCGTGGTCAGGTCGGCGCCCAGCTGGTCGGGGGTGATGCTGCCGGCCATCATCTTGGTGATGTCGCCCTGCAGCAGCTCCGACCCGGTCGGCTTCTGGAAGCGGAAATAGACCACGTTGATGTGCGGCATCGCGGTCTGGTTCAGGGCCGCGACCTCAGCCAGCAGCGGGTCGTTGATCACCACGCCCTTGATCGGCGAGATGTTGCCCAGCAGCGCCGAGAACTTGTCGCCGAACTCTTTGGTGCCCATCCAGTTGACCAGCTTCAGCGCCGCGTCCCTTTTGGGCGATGCGGCGTTCACGGCGTAGCCGCCGTCATAGAACTTGGTCACGGTGCCGGGGTCGCCCGCCTTCGGCGTCGGCGGCGCCACGAAATCCATGCTGATCTGGGGATTCTCGGCCCGGTAGGTCGCGATGTCGAAGCTGCCGCCGGCCAGCATCGCCGCCCGACCGGTGACGAACAGTTGGCCTGCGGTGTCGTAGTCGATGCCTTCATAGCCGGGGGACATCACGTCGCGCAGCTCCAGCAGCTTGCCCAGCGCCGCGACGTAGCGCGGGTCCTTGAACGTGGCCTTGCCGGTGGTGAGGTCGGTGACGAAGTCCGGCCCCAGGAACGGATTGGTGAAGATGGCCACGAACATCTCGTTGAACCAGCTGGTGCCCAGCCCGTTCGCCAGCGGGATGATGCCCTTGTCCTTCAGCGCCTTGCTGACGGTCAGGAACTCGTCCCAGGTCTTCGGCGGGGTCAGCCCGGCCTTGGCGAACACGTCCTTGTTGATGAACAGGCCCAGGGTCTGCGAGGCGAAGGGCAGCGAGTAGACCTTGCCGTCGGCGCGGTAGGTGCCGGCGATCAGCGCGTCGGCCGGCATGTTGGCCAGCGACGGCACCGTGGCCTGGTCCTGCGCCACGAAATAGCCGGCCTTCACGAACTGCTCCAGCCAGCCATAGGCGTGGGTGTGGATCACGTCGCCGCCATGGCCGGCCGCCAGCGCCGCCGAGACGATGGTCGGATAGCTCTCGTCCGGGAAGGACTCGAACTTGACCGTGATGTCGGGGTTCGCCTTGGTGAAATCCGCGAACAGCTCGTTGTAGGCGGCCTTGTCTTCCTGCCGCCAGGTCCAGAACGACAGCTCGACCGCCTGTGCGGCGGTCGCGGCGAACCCCCAGAGGGCCGCCGCGGCCAGGGCCACGCGCCCGATACGCCCGCCAATACGCCAGATGTTCATTTTTCGCCTCCCCTGCACCGCTGCGGTGCTTATGCGCAGGGACAGGAAATCATAGTTCTTGCCGGCTGGCTAGATAGTTTGTAAATCTGCCTAACTAACTCAGGAATGGCGGGAAGACCGTGGGCCCACATCTCATCGCAGGCGTCGATATCGGCGGCACCAAGACCCGGATGATGGCGTCCCGCGGCGGCGAGACCGTCGCCGACCGGACGCTGGCGACCGACAGCTGGCGCATCCGCGAGGTCGAGACCGATGCCGCGGCCCTGAGCGCCCTGGTCCGGTCGCTGTGCGGCGGCGTCGATCCCGCCGCGACCGTGGTCGGCGCCCATGGCTGCGACACCGACGACCAGTGCCGCGCCTTCCAGGCCGGGCTGGCGCGACACCTGGGCGGCATCGTCCAGGTGGTCAATGATTCCGAGCTGATGGCCCCGGCGGCCGGCCGCTTCGGCGGCATCGGCGTGGTGGTCGGCACCGGGTCGATCGCGGTGGCGCGGACGCCGGACGGCCGGATGCTGGCGGCCGGCGGCTGGGGCTGGATCCTGGGCGACGAGGGCAGCGCCCCGGCCCTGGTCCGCGACGCGGCGCGGGCGGTGCGCGGCGCCATCGACCGCGGCACGCCCGACGATCCGCTGACCGACGCCCTGATGCGGGCGCTGGGCACCGACGACCCGACCATGATGGGCCGGCTGCTGAACGAGACCCGCAACGGCGTGGTCTGGGGCCAGCATGCCAGCGCGGTGTTCGCGGCAGCCGATGCCGGGTCGCCCCTGGCGATCGGCGTGATTACCGAGGGCGCGACGGCGCTGGCGGCCCTGGTCGGCATCCTGATCGCGCGCGGCGCCGATGCCGGCAGCGTGGTCGCCGGCGGCGGGGTGATCGCCGAACAGCCGCGCCTGGTGCAGGCCTTCAGGGCCGCCATGGCCGAGGTGTCGCCGGCCAGCGACGTCGTGGTGCTGCGCGACCCGCCGGTGCTGGGCGCGTTGGCGCTGGCCGAGCGCGCCGTGCACGCCGCCGACCAGACTTCCTGAATCCCGACCGGAGACAGACCCATGCAGCGCATTGGATATCGCGACGCCGTCGCACGGCAGCCCGAGAGCCTGGAGGAGGGCCGGGTTGCCATCGGCCGCGCGCTGGACGCGCTCGACCTCGGCGCCTTCGCCGGCAAGGCCATCGGCTTGGCCGGGATCGGCGCCAGCTACCAGGCGGCGATCGCCGGCGCCTGCTTCCTGCGCACCCGCGGCACCCGCGCCTACGCCTATTGCGCCACCGATCTCTATGACGGGGTGGATGCCGCCGCCGACGCCTTCATCGCCCTCTCCGCCTCAGGCCAGAGCCGCGAGACCGCCGATGTGATGCGGATGCGGGCGGACCTGCCGCGCATCGCCATCTGCCGCGGCAGCGACAACCCGCTGGCGGCGCTGACCGGCCTGGCCGTCGGCATGGCCTCCGGCGCCGACAACGGCGCCAGCTCGACCGGCTACACCGGGACGCTGCTGGCGATCGGCCTGCTGGCAGACCGGATTCTGGGCGGCGCGCCCTCCGCCGATTGGGCCGCCTTGCCCGAAGCCGTGGGCGCTCTGCTGGCCTCCGCGGCCGAGCCGGCGAAGCAGGCCGCAAAGCGCCTTTACCGGCGCGCCTCGATCGACCTGGTCGGCGCCGGCGCGGCCTTCGCCACCGCCGGCGAGGCCGCGCTGCTGATCCGCGAGGCGGTGCGGGTGCCGGCCTGCGCCTGGGACACGCTGAACTATCTGCACGGGCCGATGGAATCGCAGGACGGCCGCACCGGGCTGGTCGCCTTCGGCACCGGGCGCGAGGTCCAGATCGCCCTGGATATGGCCGGGTTCGGCTGCCCGTCGGTGCTGATCACCGGCCGCCACGACGTCGAGGCCGCCGAGGAGCTGACGGTGATCCATGTGCCGGAGTTCGGCAACCCCATCGCCGATGCGATCCTGCAGATCGTCGCGGCGCAGCTGATCGTCGCGGAGATGCAGGACACCGCCGGCCTGACCAACATCACCTTCCGCTACCGCCAGACCGACACCAAGCTCAAGCCCTGGTCGCCGACCGAGGTGTAGGAGACCGTCTGCAAATGCGCCGGCGCGGCCGTCTGATGGCGGTTTCTGCGCTTCCGGTGCTCACGGACGACCATGTCCGCTGCGCGCCGGGTCTCGAAACCACCACCAGCCGACTCACGCCAACGCATTTCCAAACGATCTCCCAGGCCTGTTACTCCGCCGCCGCGCTGTCCCCTGCGGGATCGAGCGGCGGCAGGACCACGGCGGGGTGGCGGTTCTCGCCCAGGATCTGGCCCAGCCCGTGATCCGCCGCCAGGCGCATCGCCCCCAGGGCGGTGCCATGGGCGCCGAGCGTGCTGACCGCGATCTCGGTCGGCCAGGTCAGCTGCTTCGCCACGCGCCGGACCTCCCGCAGCATCAGCGGGTTCTGGCCGACACCGCCACCCAGCACGATCAGCCCGGGGTCGAGCATGCCGACGCAGCCGGCGACCAGCCGGCCGATGTCGGCAGCGTGCCGCGCCACCCACAGCAGCGCGGCCTCCGATCCGGCCTCGGCCCGGGCGAACAGCTCCTTCGCCGAGGCCGGCGGCAGGCCTTCCGCCTCCGGCCAGTCCGCGGCGCAGCGTTCGACCAGGGCGGCCGATCCCAGATAATGCTCCAGCCCCTCCCGGGTCGGGATCTCGTGCGGCGACCACGGGAAGGGCAGCCGCCCGATCTCGCCCGCCGCGCCGTTGAAGCCGCGCAGCAGCCGGCCGTTGACGATGATGCCCAGGCCGATGCGCACCCCGACCTGGAGATAGGAGAACACGTCGTGGTTCCGCGCCGCGCCGTAATGGTGCTCGGCGATCGCGGCGCAGTTGACGTTGTTCTCCAAGAGGATCGGCGCGTCGATCCGGGCGCGCAGCTGGCGCAGCACCGCCTCGGGCCCCTTGCGCTGGCCCAGGCGCTGGGTCGACACGATGCGCGGCACGGCGACGGCGACGCTGCGCAGGGTTTCCCCGCCCACCGCCAGGATGGTGGCGCGGGCGACGGAGTCGATGACCTCGCCGATCTCGTCGATCGTGGCGCCGCTCGGCCGCGGAATCGGCTGCTCGACCGTCGCCAGCGGCCGGTCGTCGAGCGAATGGGCGACGGCCCGCACCTGGGCGGCGCCGACATCGATGCCGACGACATAGCCGGCGGCGGGGCCGAGGCCGTAGATCGTGGCGGTGCGCCCGGTCGCGCCCTTGTGCGACCCGTGGGCGGTGACCAGCCCCGCGGCGCTCAGCTCCGACACCGCCGCCGACATGGTCGGCTTCGACAGGTCGAGGATCGCGCCCAGCCGCGGCCGGGTGATCGGGCCGGAGGCGGCGAGCACCCGCAGCACGGCGCGGGAGCTGTCCATCAGGGATGGGGCCAGGGACGGGGCGGTCGGGTCAGCCATGGGCCGGTCTCGGGGTCATGCCCCAGTCTAGAACCGGCGCTCCGGCCTTGCCTATGCCCGTGCTCAGGTCACCGCGTGGCGCCGCTGGAATTCCGGCGCCTCGTACACCCGGCCGGCGATCACCGTCTCGACCGCCGCCACGGCGTCGAACACATCGGCATAGCCGAGATAGAGCGGGGTCAGGCCGAAGCGCATCACATCCGGCGCCCGGAAGTCGCCGATCACGCCGCGGGCGATCAGCGCCTGCATGACGGCATAGCCCTGGTTGTGGCCGATCGAGACATGGCTGCCGCGCCGCGCCCCGTCGCGCGGGCTTTCCAGCCGACAGCCGAGCGGCGCCAGCCTTTCGTCGAACAGGCGAATCAGCAGGTCGCCCATCGCCCGCGCCTTGGCTTCGACATCCGCCATGGCGATGCCGTCATACGCCTCCAGCGCCGTCTCATAGGCCGCCAGCGACAGCATCGGCGGGGTCGAGCACAGCAGGCTGCGGATGCCGTCGGCCCGGGCGAAATCCTCGGTGAAGGCGAAGGGCTCGGCATGGCCGAACCAGCCGGTCAGCGGCTGGTCGACCACCGCGAGATGGCGTTCGGCGACGAAGAGATGGCCGGGCGCGCCGGGGCCGCCATTGAGGAATTTGTAGCCGCAGCCGATGGCGAAGTCGGCCCGGGCCGCGTTCAGCTGGACGTCGACCGCGCCGCTGGAATGGGCGAGATCCCACAGGATCAGCGCACCCTTGGCATGGGCTGCCGCAGTCACCGCCGCCATGTCCTGGCGCTCGGCCGACTTGAAGTTGATCTCGGACAGGGTGGCGACCGCGGTGTCGTCGCCGATCGCCGCCGCGACCTCCCCGGCCCGGACCCGGCGGACGCTGCAGCCCATCATCCGGGCGACGCTGTCGACGACATAGAGGTCGGAGGGGAAGTTGCCGGCCTCGGCGACGATCACTTTGCGGTCCGGCCGCATCCGGCAGGCGGCGACCAGCAGCTTGAACAGGTTGATCGAGATCGCGTCGGTGACCGTGACCTCATGCGCCCCGGCCCCGATCAGCCGCGCCGTCTTGGCCCCGGCGCGCTGCGGCGAGGCATACCAGCCGGCGGTGTTCCAGGACCGGATCAGCCCCCGCCCCCACTCCTCCGTCACCGTGGCCCCGACCCGCGCGGCCACGCCCTGCGGCAAGGCGCCGAGGGAGTTGCCGTCGAGATACAGCACACCGTCCGGCAGCAGGAAGCGGTCGCGGCAGCCGCGCAGCGGGTCGTCGCGGTCGAGGGCCTGGCACTGGGCGCGGTCGATGGTCATGGCCTCAGCTCCGCGCCAGCCGCAGCACCGCATCGAACACCGACGTGCCGTGGCGGCCGATCTCCTCCACCACGTCGAAATGGTGCCGGCCCGGCACCGCGATCGGCGTGCGGGCGAGGCGCGGCCAGGCCGCTTCCATCAGCGCCGACTGGCGGTGGAACTCCGATGGCTCCGCGCCGCCGACCAGCAGCTCCAGCGGCACGCTAGGAATCGGCTCCGGGGTCTCGTGCAGGCTCCAGTCGGCCGCCTGCTCCGGGGTCAGGCGGATCAGCTCATTCATGCTGGTGCGCAGCAGCGGCCGCAGGTCGAACACGCCGGAGATGGAAACCCCGCCGGCGAAGGGCGCTGCCGGCAGGCCGCGCGCCGCCCAGTCGGTGGCCAGCATCGCGGCGGTGAGGTAGCCGCCGGCGGAATGGCCGCTGACAATCACCGTCCGCCGCTCGGCCTCGTCCAGCAGTCGCGTCCAGGCGAAGGCGATGGCGCGGCGGCAGCTTTCGGTGATGCCGGCGATCGTGGTCTGCGGGCACAGCGGATAGTTCAGCACCACCACGGTGAAGCCGGCCGGGACCAGCGCCGCAGCGGCCCAGGACACCTCGTCCTTCGACGAGGCGCGCCAGTAGCCGCCATGGATGAAGACCACGGTGCCGCGCGGCCGGTCGGCGCGGAAGATGTCCAGCACCTCGCGCGGATCGTCGCCATAGGCGAGGCCGGACTGGTGCGGTAGCCGCGCCCGGGTGGTGGCGGCGTTCTCGACCCAGCGGCCGAACACGGCGGCGAGGTCGGGGATGGTGACCCGTGGGTTGTACTCCCGCTCGCACCAGTCCGGATCGTCGTAGCGGAGGGTGGTCATGACCTTACTCCGGCAGCACCGCGGTGGCCTCGATCTCGACCAGGGCGTCGGGCTCGACCAGCTCGACCACCCGCATCACCGCCATGGCCGGGTAGTTCGCGCCCATCACCTCGCGATAGGCGCGGCCGAGCGGCTTGAGGTTGGCGCGGTAGGCCTCGAGGTCGGTGACGTACCAGGTCAGCCGGGCGATGTGCTGCGGTCCGGCCCCGGCTTCGGCCAGCACCGCCAGGATGTTGCGCAGCGCCTGGGCGATCTGGCCGACCATGCCGTCGGCGAAGCGGCCTTCCGCATCCCAGCCGATCTGGCCGCCGACGAAGATCACCTGGCCGCGCCCCATCATGCCGTTGGCATAGCCCTTCGGCGCCGGCCAGCCTTCCGGCTGCAGCGCCACCAGGCCGCCCGGCCCCCGGCTTTCGGGTCGCCCGATCATGGTCACGTCGCACATCTCCGCTGATAGGATTCCACCGCGCTCCGGATGTCGTCCGGGACCGGGATCGCCGCTGCCTCGTTGATATCCGTGGTCACCAGCACCAGCCGCCCGACCAGCACCGGTTCGCCGTCGCGATGGCCGTGGATGGCGAGGCCGATCGAGCTGCGCCCGACCGTGTCGACCAGCACGGTCAGGCCGAGCACATCGCCCAGCCGGCCCGGCTTGAAATAGTCGCATTCGGCATGGGCATAGCCGAGCCCGACCCGCCGGCGCTGGATGATGCCGGCGTAGTCGAGCCCCAGCTCCACCCCGAACCAATCCTCCACCGCGCCCTGCATCATGGTGAAGTAGCGGGCGAAGAAGACGATGCCGGCGGTGTCGCAATGCTCGAACCGGATCGGCTGCCTTGCCGTGAAGGCGGCGGCCGGCAGGTCGGCGGCGGCCAGGGGCCGGGCGCGCGGGGGGCGGGCTTCGGTCATGAGGCCTTGACCGCGGCGGCAGGGGTTTCGGCGATGCGGCGCAGCTGGAAGCGCTGCAGCTTGCCGGTCTCGGTGCGCGGCAGCCGATCGAGGAATTCGATCGCCCGCGGGTATTTGTAGGGCGCGATCTCGGCCTTCACATGGTTCTGCAGTGCCTTCAGCGTCTCGGCATCGGCGGGCGTGCCGGGCTTCAGCACGACATAGGCCTTCACGATCTGGCCGCGGTCCGGGTCGGGCACGCCGACCACGCCGCATTCCTGCACCGCCGGATGGGTCATCAGCGCGTTCTCCACCTCCGGCCCGGCGATATTGTAGCCGGAGGACACGATCATGTCGTCCGACCGCGCCTGGTACCAGAAATAGCCGTCGGCATCGCGGCGATAGGTGTCCCCGGTCACGTTCCAGCCATCCTGGACATAGGCGCGCTGGCGGTCGTCGGCGAGGTAGCGGCAGCCGGTCGGGCCACGCACCGCCAGCCGCCCGACCTCGCCGTCGGGCAGCGTGTTGAAACCGGCGTCGACGATCTTCGCCTCATAGCCCGGCACCACCGTGCCGGTGGCGCCCGGCCGCACCGCGCCGGGGCGCGAGGCGATGAAGATGTGCAGCATCTCGGTGGCGCCGATGCCTTCGGTGATCTCGATCCCGGTGGCGTCGCGCCACGCCTCGAAGGTGGCGGGCGGCAGCGCCTCGCCGGCCGAGACGCAGCGGCGCAGGCTGGACAGGTCGCGCCCCGCCTTCTGCCCCAGCATGGCGCGGTAGGCGGTGGGCGCGGTGAAGCAGATGGTCGGGCGGAAGCGCTCGATGCCGTCCAAGAGCTCCGGCGGCGACGCCTTCTCCAGCAGCACGGTCGAGGCCCCGGCCCGCATCGGGAACAGCACCAGCCCACCCAGGCCGAAGGTGAAGGCCAGCGGCGGGCTGCCGATGAAGCGGTCCGACTCGTTCGGCTGCAGCACCTGGCCGGAATAGGCGTCGCAGATCGCCAGCAGGTCGCGGTGGTGGTGCATGGTGCCCTTGGGCACCCCGGTGGTGCCCGAGGTGAAGCCGATCAGGCAGATATCCTCAGCCGCCGTGTCGACGGGTGCGAACTCCGTTGGGGCCGAGGCCATGCGGGCTTCGAGATCGGCGCCGTCGCCGCCGAAGCTGAGGATGTCCTGCAGTGCCGGGGCCAGCGGCCGCGCCGCCTCCAGGTCGGGCAGCAGCTTGGCGTCGCAGATCGCCAGCCCGATCCGTGCCTTCTCGATCATGAAGGCCAGCTCCTTGGCGCGGAGCAGCGGCATGGTCGCGACCACCACCGCCCCGGCCTTCAGCGCGGCGAGGTAGCAGGCGACCATCATCGGGTTGTTGGCCGACCGCAGCAGCACGCGGTGGCCGGGCACCAGCCCGAAATCCCGCACCAGCACATGGGCGATGCGGTTCACCCGGTCCAGCAGCTCGGCATAGGACCATTCGACGCCGGGGCCGATCAGGCAGGGCCGCTCGCCCCGGCCCTCGGCGACATGGCGGTCCAGCAGCTCGGCCACGCAGTTCAGCCGCGCCGGATACTGCAGCGCCGGCAGGGTGAAGCGGAACTCCGGCCACTGCTCCCGCGGCGGAAGGTTGTCGCCGGTGAAGCGGTCGATATGCGCGCTTATCGTCTCCATCACGCCTCTCCCGTTTCTATCTCTGCCACCCCTTTTTCCTTGTCATTGCCCGGCTTGACCGGGCAATCCAGGGGCCACCAAGAGCCGCTCCGGCCGCCCCTGGATGCCACGGTCAAGCCGTGGCATGACAAGATAGGAAAGGTCAGCGACAAAGCCGCCCATCCGTGTGTCCTTCAGCCTCCGCCAGCAACTGGCGGGCGATGACGATCTTCTGGACTTCGGTGGCGCCCTCGTAGATGCGCAGCGCCCGGATCTCGCGATACAGCTCCTCGACCTTCACCCCGCGCATGACGCCGAGGCCGCCGAACAGCTGCACCGCGCGGTCGATCACCCGCTGCGCCGCCTCGGTCGCGTACATCTTGGCCATCGACGCCTCACGGGTGACCCGCGGCGCGCCCCGGTCCTTGGCCCAGGCGGCGCGGTAGATCAGCAGGGCGCTGGCGTCGATCTCGGTCGCCATGTCGGCCAAAGCCGCCTGGCTGAGCTGGAGGTCGCTGAGCGGCGCGCCGAACATCTGCCGGTTGCGGGCGCGGCCCAGCGCCTCGTCCAGCGCCCGGCGGGCGAAGCCGAGCGCCGCGGCGCCGACGGTGGAGCGGAACACGTCCAGCGTCGCCATCGCGACCTTGAACCCCTCCCCCGCCCCGCCGATGCGGTCGGACAGCGGCACCCGGCAATTCTCGAAGCGCAGCGTGGCCAGCGGGTGCGGCGCGATCACCTCGATCCGCTCCGCCACCGTCAGGCCGGGGGCGTCGGCCGGCACCAGGAAGGCGGACAGGCCGCGGGCGCCCGGCGCCTCGCCGGTGCGGGCGAACACGACATAGTGGTCGGCGATGCCGCCATTGGAGATCCAGGTCTTCACCCCGTCGATCCGCACCGCATCCGGCCCGTCCGGCACGGCGGTCGTGCTCATGGCAGCGACGTCGGAGCCGGCATCGGGTTCGGACAGGGCGAAGGCGGCGATGGTGCGGCCGTCGCGGACCGGCGGCAGGATGCGGTCCTTCAAGGCATCGGTGCCGAACAGGCTGATCGAGCCGGTGCCGAGCCCCTGCATGGCGAAGGCGAAGTCGGCCAGCCCGTCATGCCGGGCCAGGGTCTCTCGGATCAGGCACAGGCTGCGGACGTCGAGCCGCGCCGACACCCCGCCATGGCTGGCCGGCACGGCATGGCGCAGCCAGCCGGCCTCGCCCAGCGCCGCGACCAGGCGGCGGCACGAGGCATCGACATCATGATGGTCGATCAGGCCCGGCAGCGCCGTGGCGGCCCAGGTGTCGAGCTCCAGCGCCAAAGCGCGATGCCGGTCCTCGAAGAACGGCCAGTCCAGGAAGCTGCGGTCGGCCATGGCTCAGTTTCCCTCGAACACCGGCTTGGACTTGGCGGCGAAGGCGTCGAAGGCGCGGCGGAAATCCCGGGTCTGCATGCACACCGCCTGGGCCTGGGCTTCGGCCTCGATCGCCTGGTCGACGCCCATGTCCCATTCCTGGTGCAGCATCCGCTTGGTCATGGCATGGGCGAAGGTCGGGCCATCGGCCAGCGAGCGGGCCAGGGCCGCCGCCTCGTCCTGCAGCGCCTCCGGCTCGACCAGCCGGTTCAGGAAGCCCCAGCGCTCCGCCTCCGCCCCGCCCATGCTGCGGCCGGTGAACAGCAGCTCTGACGCCCTTCCCTGGCCGATGATGCGGGGCAGGATCGCGCAGGCGCCCATGTCGCAGCCGGCCAGGCCGACACGGGTGAACAGGAAGGCGGTGCGGCTGCGCTCCGTCCCCAGCCGCAAATCGGAAGCCATGGCCAGGATCGCCCCGGCACCGGCGCAGACACCGTCGACCGCCGCCACGATCGGCTGCGGGCAGGCGCGCATCGCCTTGACCAGGTCGCCGGTCATGCGGGTGAACTCCAGCAGCCCCGCCATGTCGCGGTCCAGCAGCGGGCCGATGATCTCGAACACGTCGCCGCCGGAGCAGAAATTGCCGCCGGCGCCGGTCACCACCACCGTCTTGATCTCGGTGTCGGCTGCCAGCGCCCGGAACACCGCCACCAGTTCGGCATAGCTGTCGAAGGTCAGCGGGTTCTTCCGCTCCGGCCGGTTCAGGGTGACAGTCGCCACCTTGCCCTCGACCGACCACAGGAAGTGGCGGGCGCGGTATCCGCTCAGCGGCGCGGCGACGATCGGATCGGTCATTCTGGCCTCGAGACGCACCGGAAACCAAAAACCATCGTCATCCCCGCGAAAGCGGGGATCTCCTTGCCGCCCGGCATGACGATGCCGACGAGATTCCCGCTTTCGCGGGAATGACAAAGAAAGAAGGAACCAGAGACCAGCATCTCGTCCTCACGTGACCTCGCCGCCGGCGATCGGCAGCGCGATGCCGTTGGCGCTGGCGGCGTCGGGCCCGGCCAGCCAGGCGACGGCGGCCGCGACCTCCTCCGGCAACACCAGGCGGCCCTGCGGGTTGACCCGGGTGAACTCGGCCAGGATCTCGTCCGGCTTGCGGCCGGTCTTGGCCTCGATCCGGGTGACGGCGTCGCGCACCAGCTCGGTGTCGGTGTAGCCGGGACAGACGGCGTTGACGGTGACGCCCTTGGCCGCGACCTCGCGCGCCAGGGCCCGGGTCAGCCCGACCACCCCGTGCTTGGCGGCGCAATAGGCGGCGACATAGGGATAGCCGGCCAGCCCGGCGATGCTGGCGACGTTGACGATGCGGCCCCAGCCGCGCTCGACCATCCCCGGCAGCACCAGCCGTGTGGCCTCGTACACCGCGCCGAGGTTCAGGCCGATCATCCGGTCCCACATCGCCCGGTCGGTGCGGGCGAAGGGCGCGGATTCCGCCGCCCCGGCATTGTTGACCAGGATGTCGATGGGGCCATGGTCGGCGACCAGCCGGGCGAAGGCGGCCTCCAGCCGGTCCGGCTTGGTGACGTCGGCCACGGCATAGGCCAGGGCCCGGCCTGCGGCGACGGTCTCGGCCAGCCGCGCCTCGGTGCGGCCAACCACGGTGACGGTCGCCCCGCGGCCCGCCAGCGCCGCCGCGATCGCGGCGCCGATGCCGCTGCCGCCGCCGGTCACCAGCGCGTGCCTGCCCTTCAGTCCGTTCGGATCGGTCATCGCCACCTCCCGAGATACTTTAAGTTTAAAACATCTCGGTGACAAGATCGCGTTTGCCTCGCCCGGCCGCCGCCCGATGGCCCTGGAAGCCATATGAACGGCCAGTCACAGCATTCTATTTAAAATCGAACGAGTATTACAGAGCCTGAGAATCCGTTGACTCGTTTACCGATTCATGCAGAATAGAACTCGATTGCGGACACGAAATTTGGAATCAATGATCTGATAAATACTATATTATGTAAGTTCTATATTTAAACTGATTTTAACGATCGCCGCTGCCGCGCTTGGCCCGCCGCGCCCGGAAACGGGAGGCTGCGCGCCGGACGCAGGCCTTCCGCAATCACCGGCACCGGACCGATGTCGGATTTCGACATCCGGCTTTTTCTGATCCTTCATTTCAACATCAGGATTTCAGACCATGGCAGACCCCAAGAATTTCGTCGACCTGCAGGCCGGCTTCTACAACGCCCTGGCGCAGGGCCTGGGTTATTCGCCCAGTGATCCGTTTCAAGTGATTCAGCCATCGCCCCCCCTCACCGGCGGCAATCTGGGCGACGAGTTGCTGTGGAACTACCTCAACAACCTCCCCCCGGCGTCGCTGACGCAGAACACCTCGGTGTCGGGCGGCAACCAGTTCCTGGCCAACTACCAGGGGGTGATGTCCGCCCTGCAGTCGGCACCGAACAACTTCCAGTCCACCATCGGCGAGGCCTGCTTCGAGGCCTACCAGAAGGCGCTGGCGGCCGGCGACGTGAAGCCCGGCCCGATGAACTTCCGCAACTGGGCCCTGTACAACGGCACCTGCTCGGGCGTCGCCGTCTCCGGCGCCTCGGCCCTGGCGGCGGCGATGCTGGACCCGGTGTTCGCGGCCCAGATGAACGTGCTGCCCTACAAGCCCGCCGGTACGGAAAACGTGGACTTCGTGCCCGGCTACCAGAAGATGCTGGCGCTGCTGAAGAAGGCCCCGAGCCGGTCGTTCAGCGTGTCGGCCGGCGACTGGAGCACCAATGTCTCCAGCACCTGGACCGGCGGGTCCAACAGCGGCTTCTTCGGCCTGTGGGGCGGCAGCAGCTCGACCTCGACGCTGAGCGAGAAGTTCGCCTCCGGCGGCGTGTCGCTGACGGCGAGCTTCCAGCACGTGCTGCCGTTCAACGCGACGCCGGGCGACTGGTACAGCTCCTCAGCGTTCGGCCTGGCCTACAACAGCCCGGGTGCGGCGCCGTGGAACCCCGCCAACCCGATCAACTGGGACAAGACCTTCGGCCCGCAGGGCAACATGCAGCGCTTCGCGTCGAACCTGCTGATCGCCGACCAGATGGAGATCACGGTCACCTCCTTCGCCTCCTACAGCACGAATGAGCAGACCGAGATCAAGCAGAACTCGAGCGCCGGCCTGTGGCCGTTCTACAGCAGCGGCGGGTCGAGCAGCTCGTCGACCACCGTCACCTTCAAGGCCACCGGCGAGATGGAGGTCAAGATCACCAGCGAAGCCGGCGCGCCGGTGGTGATCGGCTGCACCGTCCTGTCGGCCGCGGTCTATCTCGGCCATGAGGCCCAGGCCGCGAAGGCCCTGGCCCGCACCTACTACCCGAGGACCTAGTCCTCGGCCCGGACGGACTGCCGCGGCGTGGGCGGATCACGCCGCGGCGGTCCTGCCCTGACGGGTGCCTGCATCCGTCAGGGCTCCGGCCCGATCGCCGCCCCCCGTCTCCCGCCTCTCTCCCGCATGACGCCGCCCGCGACCCGGGCGGAAAGGAAGAGCCATGACCTCGTTCGACGACCTGCAGGCCCGCTTCGTCGCGGCGGAGCTCGCGGCGCTCGGCCGCTCATCGCCGACCGGCCGGGTGCTGCAGCCCGCCCTGCCGCTGCCGGCCCGCGACGACCAGGCCCTGTGGTCCCTGTTCGACGCGATCCCGCTGGACACGCCGCTCTACACCGCCTCGGGCACCGAATTCTTCACCGCCTATTCGACGCTGATCGGCGCGCTGATCGCCGGCACCAACCCGCTGGACCCGATCGCCGCGGCCAAGCGCCGGCTGGCCGACTGGGGCACCAAGCCGCCGGCCTGGAGCGTCGGCAGCGCCGGCCTGGCGAAACAGCTGAAGGCGGCGCCATCGCTGTCCTTCCCCTTCAGCAGCCCGGAGGGGCCGGAGTCCGGCTTCTGGGGGCTATGGGCCGGCAGCGCCCCGGCCCTGGGGCCGAGCGTGCAATTCGCCGCCGGCAACGTCTCCGCCACCCTGGCCTTCGACCATGTGCTGAACTTCGCACCGACCCCGGGCGACTGGTACGTGTCGTCGGCGATGTCGCTGGCCTACAACACCAGGAGCGGCGCGCCCTGGCCGTCCGGCTCGACAGTCACCTGGGACTCCACCTTCGGCCCGAACGGCACCATGCCCCGCTTCCTGGCCGCCCTCACCGTGGCATCCGGGCTGAAGGTCCGGGTCACCTCGACCGCCGCCTTCAGCGCCGCCGACCAGGCGCTGATCCTGCTGAGCGCCGCCGCGGGGCTGTGGCCCTACTATCTCGACGTCGCCAGCGCCGAAACCAGCGTCCGCTTCGACGCCTCCGGCCAGATCGCGATCGCGACAGACAACCGGTCCACCGCCCCGATCGTCATCGCCGCCACCATCCTCAGCGCCGGCGCGTTCCTGACCTGAGGCCGCAGGGGCCGCTGCCGGCAACCCCGCCATGTGTTTATTCCTATTAACTTGCCGCCGGACGGTGGCAGGCTGGCCGCCGAATCGGCACCGGTGAGGAACCGGGGCCCGCGGAGGAGATTCGCCATGCCAGAGCGTTCACGGCGGCCGGCCCTGTGGCTGCTGCTTCTGCCCTATCTCGGGCTCCTGTGGGTGCCGTTCTACAACCGGCACGATCCGGAGATCCTGGGGTTCCCGTTCTTCTACTGGTACCAGTTCGCCTGGGTGCCGCTGACCGCCCTGATCATCTGGATCGTCTACCGGAGCGTGCGCCATGACGACTGAGCTCGACGTCGTCGCGATCTCCGTCTTCGCCTTCTTCTTCATCCTGGTCACCGTGATGGGCTTCCTCGCCGCCCGCTGGCAGCGCGGCGCGACCATGGCCCATATCGACGAATGGGGCCTGGGCGGCCGCCGCTTCGGCACCTGGGTCACCTGGTTCCTGGTCGGCGGCGATTTCTACACCGCCTACACCGTGATCGCGGTGCCGGCCCTGGTCTACGCCGTCGGCGCCTACGGCTTCTTCGCCCTGCCCTACACCATCATCGTCTACCCCTTCGTCTTCCTGGTGATGCCCAAGCTGTGGAAACGGGCGAAGGAGAAGGGCTACGTCACCGCCGGCGACGTGGTGTTCGGCCAGTACGGGTCGCGCGGGCTGGAGCTGGCGGTCGCCATCACCGGCGTCCTGGCCGTGATGCCCTATATCGCGCTGCAGCTGGTCGGCATGGCCGCGGTGATCAAGGCGCTGGGCCTGACCGGCGAGCTGCCTTTGGCCATCGCCTTCGTCATCCTGGCGATCTACACCTATTCGGCCGGCCTGCGCGCGCCGGCGCTGATCGCCTTCGTCAAGGACATCATGATCTACATCGCGGTGCTGGCCGCGATCGCGCTCATCCCGTGGGAGCTCGGCGGCTACGCCCATGTGTTCCAGGTCGCCGACGAGGCGTTCAAGGCCAAGGGATCGGGCGGCATCCTGCTGGGCGACAGCCAGATGGTGGCCTATGCCTCGCTGGCCCTCGGCTCGGCCCTCGCCGCCTTCATGTATCCGCACACCCTGACCGGCATCTTCGCCTCGGCCAGCGTCAACACCATCCGCAAGAACGCCGCCCTGCTGCCGGCCTACACCCTGCTGCTCGGCCTGCTGGCGCTGCTCGGCTACATGGGCCACGCCGCCAACATCCACGTCTCCAGCCCGAACGACGTGGTGCCGGCGCTGTTCCAGACGCTGTTCCCCAGCTGGTTCGCCGGCTTCGCCTTCGCCGCCATCGCCATCGGCGCCCTGGTGCCGGCGGCGGTGATGAGCATCGGTGCCGCCAACCTGTTCACCCGCAACTTCTGGAAGGCCTATGTCGACCCCGGCGTCAGCCATGCCGGCGAGGCGCAGGTGGCCAAGGTCACCTCGCTGGTGGTCAAGGTCGGCGCGCTGCTTGTCATCGTCTTCCTGCCCACCCAGTTCGCGCTCGACCTGCAGCTGCTCGGCGGCGTCTGGATCCTGCAGACCCTGCCGGCGCTCGTGTTCGGCCTGTTCTTCGGCTGGTTCCGGGCCCCCGCCCTCTTGGTCGGCTGGGCGGTCGGGTTCTTCGGCGGCAGCTGGATCGTGTGGCAGAACGGGCTGAAGCCGCTGCAGGCGCTGAGCTTCGGCGGCACCACCATCACGGTCTATGCCGGGCTGCTGGCCCTGGCGGCCAACATCGCGGTGGCCGTCGTGGTCAACCTCGTCGCCGCACCCCGCGTCGCCCGGACGGCGTGACCGTATCGGGGCACCCGGTCGCCGCCCAGGGCTGGCGGCTGGGTGCCGAGGCCTTGGGCTTCGGCCGCCCGATCAGGTGGCCTTGCAGCTGGTCGCACCCCAGCTGGCGCAGCGTGGTCAACTGCGCCACGGTCTCCACCCCTTCGGCGGTCACCGGGAGGCTGAGGGCCTGGCCCAGCCCCAGCACCGTGCGGACGATCGCCGCCGACCGCGTCTCCGACTGCATGCTCGCCACGAAGCTGCGATCGATCTTGATCCGGTCGAACGGGAAGCGGCGCAGCATGTCGAGCGAAGACCAGCCGGCGCCGAAATCATCCAGGGCGAAGCGCACCCCCAGCGCCTTGAGCTGGGTGAAGGCCTCGACGACCTGGTCCGACCCGTCGAGCAGGGCGGTTTCCGTGATCTCCAGCTCCAGCCTCTCGGCGGACAGGCCGGATGCGGCGAGGGCAGCCGCCACGATCGCCGGCAACCCGCTGGTGCGGAGCTGCACGGCGGAGATGTTGACCGCCAGCTGCGCGTTCCACTGCCACCGCATCGCGTGGGCGCAAGCCTCGTGCAGGACCCATTCGCCGATCGCGTGGATCATCCCGTTCGCCTCGGCGATCGGAATGAAGACCGCAGGCGGGATGTCGCCCCGGCGCGGATGCCGCCAGCGAATGAGCGCTTCAAACCCGCGCAGGGCCCCGTCCTCCGCCGCGACCAGCGGCTGGTAGGCGAGAGAAAGCTGCCCCGTGCCGATCGCGGCGCGAAGGTCATCCTCCAGCGCCCAACCATGAGGCGCGGCAAGGTCCCGGCCTGCCGCGGCGGTCATCGTCTGGTCATAGCGGAGGCAGCCGTGCCGGCCGCCGCGTTTGACCGCATAGAGCGCGAGGTCGGCCCGGTGCAGCAGCAGGTCGGCGTCCCCGGCATCCTCAGGAAAGACCGCCATGCCGATGGAGGCGCCAATCGAAATCCCCGCAGCACCCGGTTTGGACAGAAGGTCCAGCAGTTGCCCACCCAATTGCAAGCCGGCCGCCGGCTGGTCATCCAGCATCTGCAGGATGCAGAATTCATCGCCGCCCAACCTCGAGACGGCGTCGCCGTAGCGGACGACCTCCGCCAGATGCTCGCCGACGATGCGGAGCACCTCGTCCCCGGCGGCATGGCCGCGCCTGTCGTTCACCGCCTTGAACTCGTCGAGATCGATCAGCAGCAACGCGAAGCGCGATCCCGCGGCGCAAGCGGCCTCCACAGCCGCATCCAGCTTTTCGCGAAACAGGATGCGGTTGGGCAGGCCCGTCAGCGGATCGTGGTGAGCGAGATAGTAGGCCCGCATTTCCGCGTCGCGGAACCGGGTCACATCGGAGATCACGCCGACCAGGAACGGGACCAGATCGCCATCGGGACCGCGCAGATGGACAAGCCGCTTGCGGGTGACCACGACCCGGATGATTCCGGTGCCGTCGGTCACCACCTCCTCGTTCTCATGCGTCTGGCCGGTGGCGAACACCTCGTCGTCGACGGCCCAGAAGACCGCGGCCTGCTCCCGCGGCTGGAAATCGAAATCCGAGCGGCCGATCAGCGCGGCGCTGTCGCGCCCCAGCATGTCGCACAGGGCCTGGTTGACGACGACGAAGCGGTGGTCGCGATCCTTGACGAAGACCGGATTGGCAATGGCGTTCAGGATCTCCTGCAGCGCCTCGGTTGTATCCACCACGCCCAGCATCGGCGATGTGCTCCGGCCTGCGGAGGTCCGTTCAATGTCCCAGTGCCCGCTCAGCGGTCGATATCCACAGGCGCCAGATGGCAAAATCCCCAAGTGCAATCAATTTTATAATGTAAAGTAGGACCCGGGACGGCGGCCGACCGCAAGCGGAATCTGCTCTCTAACCCGCCTTGCCCCGGCCGCGCGGCACCGTGGCGCCCGCCACCGAGGCCTTGGCGGTGCCCAAAAGCTCCATCAGCCGCTCAATCTGGCCGGTGTCCATCCCCGCCAGCATCTCGGCGACCCAGTCGCCATGCGCCGCCGCCATCGCGGTGAACTGGCGCTCGCCCTCGTCGGTCAGGCGGATGACGTGCTTGCGCCGGTCCGCCTGCGACTGCTCGCGCGCCACCAGCCCACCCTCGACCAGCCGCTCGACCAGCCCGGTCATGTTGCCGTTGGAGACCATCAGCCGCTGGCTGAGCTCGCCCAGCGTCAGGCCGCTGCGCATCTTGTACAGCTGCGCCATCAGGTCGAAGCGCGGCAAGGTGGTGTCGAAGCTGTCCGCCAGGCGGCGCCGGATCTCGCGCTCGATCATGGTGCTGCAGGTCAGAAGCCGCAGCCACAGCCGCAGCTCGACATGGTGGTCCTTCGGCCGGTCGGTGACCGTGGTCTCGGCGTCGATCATCGCGCTTCGGTCCTGAACGCTGCTGGTGGTCACC
Organism: Inquilinus sp. 2KB_23; assembly: GCF_052115705.1. Taxonomy (NCBI): domain Bacteria; kingdom Pseudomonadati; phylum Pseudomonadota; class Alphaproteobacteria; order Rhodospirillales; family Rhodospirillaceae; genus Inquilinus; species Inquilinus sp. 2KB_23. The sequence goes on from NZ_JBFRHF010000014.1 coordinate 156,592, forward strand.
CGATCTGTTTTAAGTTTAAAGTATAACCGCGGAAGATGCAGCCCCCGGATACCATGCCGCCCGGGACCGCCCCTTCCGCAGGACCAGCCGCCTCCGGACACCAGATCGGGAACCAGGGTCATGAGCAGCAGATGGGTCGACATCCCGGCCGATGACGGCGGCCGCTTCCAGGGCTATCTCGCCGTGCCGGCCGCCGGCTCCGGCCCCGGGATCCTGCTGCTGCAGGAGATCTTCGGGGTCAACGCGCACATCCGGGCGGTCGCCGACCTCTATGCCGAGGAGGGCTATGTCGTGCTGGCGCCGGACCTGTTCTGGCGGCAGGAGGCCAGGGTCTCGCTGGGCTATGACGAGGCCGGCGCCGCCCGCGCCCGCGAGTTGCGGGCCGGCCTCGACGTGGAGCGCGCCGTCGCCGATTCCGTGGCCGCCCTGTCGGCGCTGCGCCGCCTGCCCGAATGCCGCGGCAAGGTCGGCGCACTGGGCTTCTGCCTAGGCGGCAGGCTGGCCTATCAGGTCGCGGCGCGCACCCATGTCGACGCCGCGGTCAGCTATTACGGCACCGGGCTGGACCCGCTGCTGGGCGAGGCCGCCGCGATCCGCTGCCCGATGGTGTTCCATTTCCCGGAGCTGGACCGCCACATACCGCCGCAGACGCGGGAGGCGATCGCCGCCGCCTTCGCCGGCCGCAGCGATGTCGAAACCTTCGTCTATCCCGGCGCCGATCATGGCTTCAACGTGCCGGAGCGGGCGAGCTTCGACAAACCGGCGTCGCTGATGGCCCATTCCCGCAGCCTGGCCCTGTTCCGCCGGGTGATGGGGCCGAGCTACGACCTGCCGGCGCTGTGGGAGCGGCACACCGAGCTGGAGTTCGCCACCCGCGACGCCCGCGCCACCATGGCGACCATGGTGGCCGAGCCTTACGTCAACCACATCCCGACCATGACCGGCGGCGTCGGCCATGACCAGCTGCTTCGCTTCTACGCCAACCACTTCATCCCGAAGACGCCGAAGGACACCCGGCTGGTGCCGATCAGCCGCACCGTCGGGGTCGACCGGCTGGTCGACGAGATGCTGTTCTGCTTCACCCACGACATCGAGATCGACTGGATGCTGCCCGGCGTGAAGCCGACCGGCCGGTATGTCGAGATCCCGCTGGTGGCGATCGTCCGCTTCCGCGGCGACAAGCTGTACAACGAGCACATCTACTGGGATCAGGCCTCGGTCCTGGTGCAGATCGGGCTGCTGGACCCGCAGGGCCTGCCCGTCGCGGGGGCCGAGACGGCCAGGAAGCTGGTCGACGAAGCCCTGCCGTCCAACACGCTGATGGCGCGCTGGCAGGAGAGCGCGGCCGACACCGGGAGCTAGCCGACCGGGCGGGCGCGCCCGCCCCAATCGATCGACAATCACAAAAACCAACAGGGGGCTTCAACCATGACCAAAACCACGATGTCCCGTCGCCACGCCCTGGCGCTCGCCGGCGCCGGGGCCGCCCTGCCCTTCCTGCCGCAGGGCGCCTTCGCCCAGGCCGAGGGATCGGCCGTCACCATCGCCTACAACGTCAACCTGCCGTCCTTCGACCCGACGGTCGGGCTGTCCGCGGTCAACCCGACCATCCAGTCGCTGTACCAGGCGGTGTTCGACCCCTATGTGGCGCAAGCGCCGGACCTGTCCTTCGCCCCCGGCCTGCTGACCAAATGGGGCTGGAACGCCGACCGCAGCAAGGTCGTGCTGGAGGTCCGGCCCGGCGCCGTCTGGCACAATGGCGACCCGGTGACGCCGGAGGACGTGGTCTGGTCGCTGCAGCGGGCGGCGAAGCCGGAGACCGGCAACCCGATCCAGTTCGTCTGGTCGACCATCGGCAACTTCAAGGTCGACGGCGGCACCATCACCGGCGACGTGCTGCGCTTCGAGCCGACCCTGTTCAAGTGGATGGCCTTCCTGACCGGCTATGTCCTGCCCAAGGCCTATTACGAGAAGGTCGGGCCGGACGGCTTCGAGGCGAAGCCGGTGGGGTCCGGCCCCTACCAGGTCGAGCAGTTCGAGCGCAACGCCTTCCTGCGGCTGAAGGCCAACCCGAAATACTGGGGCGGCGCGCCGGCCTTCGAGACGGTGGTGTTCAAATTCGTCCCCGACGCCACCAGCCGGGTGGCCGAGATCGAATCCGGCCAGTCCCAGGTGACGCTCGAGGTCCCCTATGAGGAGTTCGACCGGCTGAAGGCGGCGCCCGGCCTGCACGGGGCCAGCACCCCGGTCTCGGACATCGCCATGATCTTCCTGACCGACACCGGCGTGATGCTGGACCGCAATGTCCGGCTGGCGGCGCACCACGCCATCGACAAGCAGGCGATCGTGCAGCGCCTGCTGCGCGGCTACGGCGTGCCGATCAGCACCCTGGAGGCGCCGGAATACGACGCCTTCGACCCGTCGATCACGGTCGCCCACGATCCGGAGAAGGCGAAGTCGCTGCTGGCGGCCAGCGGCTTCTCGCCGGACAAGCCAGTGAAGTTCCCGATCCAGACCACCCGCGGCTTCAAGCCGAAGGACTACGAGATCATCCAGGCGATCGTCGGGATGTGGCGCAAGGTCGGGATCGAGGCGACGATCGAGATCTACGAGATCGCCCAGCATTTCGAGCTGCGCGCCCGCCACGCCCTGGACCCGGCCGCCTTCTACAACTGGGGCAATGCGATCGGCGATCCGTCGACCTCGACCGGCTTCGCCATGTACGACCATTCGCCCCATTCGGCCTGGCGCCAGCGCGAGCTGTCGGCCCTGATCGACCCGCTGTGGAGCGAGCCGGACGAGGCCAAGCGCATCGCCGGCTACAAGGCGGTCGACCGCAAGATCGCCGAGGAAGGCTACGTCATCCCGCTGTTCCAGTATGTCCAGCCGATCCTCTATCGCGACACCCTGAAGGTGACGCCGCAGGTCAACGGCATGATCCTGCCGCAGCGCATCACCAAGGCCTGAGCGCCGCGCGGCGGGAGGGGACGACGTGATGCGCGGGATGCTGCTGTCGCGGCTGATGCTGGTGCTGCCGACCCTGTTCGGCGTCGCCGTGGTGGTGTTCGTGCTGCTGCGGGTCGTGCCGGGCGACCCGATCGCGATGATGATCCCGCCCGGCGCCTCGGCCGCCGACATCGACCGGCTGCGGGCCCTCTACGGCCTCGACCGGTCGATCGCCGCCCAGTTCGGACTGTGGCTGTCCGGCGTCGCCGGCGGCGATTTCGGCCGGTCGATCAGCCTGCGCCAGGACGTGCTCGGGCTGGTCCTCGGCCGGCTGCCGGCGACGCTGGAGCTGGCCGGGCTGGCGGCGCTGGCCGCGGTCGCCGCCGGCGGGGCGCTGGCCCTGGCCGGCGCCTATCTCCGGTCGACCCCCGGCGAATGGCTGATCGACGCGGTGGTCGCCGTGGCCCTCGGCATCCCCGATTTCCTGTGGGGCCTGCTGTTCATCCTGGTGTTCGCCGTGCTGGCGCCGGTGCTGCCGGTGTCGGGCCGGATCGACCCGGGGATGGCGACCGGCTTCTCGACCAATTTCTACCTGATCGAAAGCATCGCCACCGGCCGGTGGGCGGTGGCCGGCGGGCTGCTGCGCCACGCGGCGCTGCCGGCGGCGGCGCTGGCCCTGCCCTTCGCCGCCATCGTCGCCCGGGTGCTGAAGGCCTCGCTGGCCGAGACCGAGCAGCAGGATTATGCCCTGATGGCCCGGGCCCGCGGCTTCACCCGCCGCCGCATCCTGCTGGTCGAGGCCCTGCCCAACGCCGCCATCCCCACGGTCGCCCTGGCCGGGGTGCAGGTCACCTTCCTGCTCGGCGGCACGGTGCTGGTCGAGCGCATCTTCTCCTATGAAGGCATCGGCAACATGGCGATCGACGCGGTGATCAACCGGGACCTGCCGCTGATCCAGGGGCTGGTGCTGACCTTCGCCCTGCTGTTCATCGCCCTCAACCTGGTCGTCGACATCGTCGTCGCCCTGCTGAACCCCAGGCTGCGCCGTGGCTGACCTGACCACCCCGGCCCTGCCGCGGCGGCGGCGCGCCGCCCTGAACCCGCGGGTCGCGATCGGCGGCGCCGGTCTGCTGCTGCTGGTGGGATGCGCCGTGCTGGCACCCTTGCTAGCGCCACACGATCCGCTGGAACAGGACCTGTTCTCGACCCTGCTGCCGCCGTCCTGGCTGGCCGGCGGCGACCCCGCCTTTCCGCTCGGCACCGACGGGCTGGGCCGGGACGTGCTGTCGCGCCTGATCTACAGCACCCGGGTCACGGTCGTGGTCGCGCTGGTCGCCGCCACCCTGGCCGGGTTGATCGGATCCATCCTCGGCCTGGTCGCCGGCTATGCCGGGCGGGCGGCGGACCAGGCGCTGTCACGGCTGATCGACGTCTGGATGGCGTTCCCGCCGGTGCTGCTGTCGATCGTGCTGGCGGCGGTGCTGGGCGCCGGGCTGGGATCGGTGATCGCCGCCATCGTGGTGATCGACTGGACCCGCTTCGCCCGGGTGGTGCGGGCCGAGACCATGGTCCAGGCCCGGATGGACTACGTCACCGTCGCCCGCAGCCTGGGCCTGCCGGGACCGGTGATCCTGATGCGCGAGATCCTGCCCAACCTGCTGCCCCTGATCCTGACCCTGCTGGCGGTCGAGATGGGCATCGCCGTGATCGTCGAGGCGATCCTGTCCTTCGTCGGCCTGTCGGTCGCGGGCGACACCGCGACCTGGGGCGGCATGATCGCGGAGGGCCGCCAGGTGATCCGCCAGGCCTGGTGGGTGCTGGCCTTTCCGATGGGGTGCCTGGTGCTGACCATCTTCGCCTTCACCCTGTTCGGCGACGGGCTGCGCGCCGCCATCGACCCGGTGCGGCGGCGATGACCGAGCCGATCCTGCGGATCGAGGGGCTGCGGGTCGCGATCGGCCGCGGCGCCCGGGCCGTGCCGATCCTGCGCGGCGTCGACCTCGCCGTCGCGCCGGGCGAGGTGCACGGCCTGGTCGGCGAGAGCGGTGCCGGCAAGTCGATGATCGGCCGCGCCGTCCTGGGCCTGCTGCCCGGCGGCGCCCGCATCACCGCCGGCACGGTGTGCTATGGCGGGCTCGACATGGCGGCGATCGGCCCGCGCGGCCGGCAGCGGCTGCTCGGCCGCGAGATCGCGCTGGTGCCGCAGGACCCGACGGCGGCGCTGAACCCGGTGCGGCGGATCGGCCGGCAGATCACCGACGTGCTGCGTCTGCGCCTCGGCCTCGGCCGGGCCGAGGCGGCGCGGCGGGCGGTCGAGATCCTGGCGGAGACCGCGATCCGCGAGCCGGAGCGGGTGGTGCAGCAGTATCCGCACGAGCTGTCGGGCGGCATGCGCCAGCGCGTCCTGATCGGCATCGCCTTCGCCGGCCGGCCGCGCCTGATCGTCGCCGACGAGCCGACCACCGCGCTGGATGTCACCGCCCAGCGTGAGATCCTGCGGCTGATCCGGCAGTTGCAGGGCCGCTACGGCTCCGCGGTGCTGTTCGTCACCCACGATCTCGGCGTGGTCGCCAAGATCTGCCAGCGGGTCACCGTGCTGCATGCCGGCCGGGTGGTGGAGGAAGGCGACATCGCCCGCATCCTGCAGGCGCCGCGGCACGCCTATACCGGCGCCCTGCTGGCGGCGATGCCGCGGGTCGACCGGCCGGGGCACCGCCCGGCGCCGATCCCGGCGGCGCTGACCGACCGGCTGTGGGCGGAGGCCCATGCCTTCGACGCCGCGGCCACGGCAGGTGCCGCATGACCGCCGGCCCCCTGGTCGAGGCCCAGGCCCTGACCGTCGCGGTGCCCGGACAGTCGCGCGGCTTCGGCCGCCGCATCCCGCGCGACATCGTGCGCGGCGTCGACCTGGCGGTGCCGCGCGGCGGCGCGGTCGGGCTGGTCGGCGAATCCGGGTCCGGCAAGACCACGCTGGGCCGCGCCCTGGTCGGGCTGGCGCCGCCGGCGGCGGGCCGGGTGCTGTTCGACGGCGCCGACCTGGCGGCGGCGAAGGGCCCGGCGCTGCGCGCGCTGCGGGCCCGGATGCAGATGATCTTCCAGGATCCGCAATCCGCGCTGAATCCGCGCCTGACCATCGGTACCACCCTGGTCCGCCCGTTGGAGGCGTTCGGCCGGCTCGAGGGCCGGCGGGCCCGGCGCGCCCGCGCCGCCGAACTGCTCGACCTGGTCGGGCTGCCGGGCGATGCGCTCGACCGCTATCCGCATGAACTGTCCGGCGGGCAGCGCCAGAGGATCGGCATCGCCCGTGCGGTGGCGCTGGAGCCGGACTTCATCGTCGCCGACGAGATCGTCTCGGGCCTCGACGTCTCGACCCAGGCGCAGATCCTGCTGCTGCTGGAGGATCTGCGCCGGCGCCTGGGCCTGACCCTGGTCTTCATCAGCCACGACCTGTCGGTGGTGCGGGTGCTGTGCGACGAGGTCGTGGTGCTGCTGCGTGGCGAGGTGGTCGAGGCCGGGCCCTGCGCCGCCGTGTTCGATGCGCCGCGCCACGCCTACACCGCGGCCCTGCTGCAGGCGGTGCCGCTGCCGGAGATCGACCCGGCCTGGCTCGACCGGCCGGCCCTGGCCGCCCACATCCCGCCGCTCGCCGCCTCGGGCTGACGATCGGCGGCGTCATTCGGCCGCCGGCCGTCCCGGCGAGGCGATCAGCGCGAAGGAGATGCGAGATGACCCAGTCACGAGCGTTCAGGCGGGCGGCCCTGGCCGTCGTCGCCTGCTGCGCGGCGGCGGCCGCACCCGCGTCGGCCGGCATCCCGACCATGCGCGGCATCGACCATATCGGCATCACGGTGCCGGATGCGAAGCAGGCGGTCGCGTTCTTCACCGACGTGATCGGCTGCCGCCAGGCGATGTCCTTCGGGCCGTTCCGCGACGACCAGGGCACCTTCATGCAGGACCTGGTGAACGTGCATCCGCGCGCGGTGATCGACCAGATCACCCTGGTCCGCTGCGGCGACGGCTCGAATATCGAGATCTTCCAGTACGAGGCGCCGGACCAGGCGAAGACCCCGCCGAAGAACAGCGATGCCGGCGGCCACCACCTCGCCTTCTACGTCGACGACATCGCGGCGGCCGCCGCCTATCTCAGGGCCAAGGACGTGCGCCTGATGATGGGCCCGGTGCCGATGAAGGAAGGGCCGGAGGCCGGCCAGACCATCCTCTACTTCCTGGCCCCATGGGGGCTGCAGCTCGAGCTGATCTCCTATCCCGACGGCATGGCCTACGAGAAGGGGGCGGCGACGGTGCTGTGGTCGCCCAAGGCGCCGGCCAAGTAGGAGGCTGCCGGCGCGCGGCCGTTGTCGGCCGGCCGAAACTGTTTTAGGGTTAAACCATATCGTCCGGGAGGGCCTGCCAAAGGCGCCCCGGCGGACAGACCAGAACCGCAGACCAATGCGGGTATCGGCCCGGCCCGGGTTGAACAGGGAAGCACCACACCGATGTCGAGCGTCCCCGCTCATCCGCTGCACGGGCCCAACCGGTTCAAGCTGGGCGTGTTCTCGACCAACGCCGATGGCGGGCTGGCGATCACCACGGTGCCGGAGCGCTGGCAGGCCAGCTGGGCCGACAACCTGGCCGCCGCCCGCATCGCCGACCGCGCCGGCCTGGAGTTCCTGCTGCCGATCGCGCGCTGGAAGGGCTTCGGCGGCCGGACCCATGTCCGGGAATGGTCGTTCGAGACCTTCACCTGGGCCGCCGGGCTGGCCGCGGCGACCGAGCGCATCGGCCTGTTCATGACCGTGCATGTGCCGCTGGTGCATCCGGTCTACGCCGCCAAGGCGCTGGCCACGGTCGACCATGTCTCGAACGGCCGCGCCGGCCTGAACATCGTCTGCGGCTGGAACCCGGACGAGTTCGGCATGTTCGGCGTCACCCTGGGCGACGACGCCTACGGCCAGGCGGCGGAATGGATCGGCATCATCGAGCGCGCCTACGCCGCCGACGCGCCCTTCGACCATGACGGCCAGCACTACCGGCTGAAGCAGGTGGTCAGCCGTCCGGCCAGCCTGCAGCGGCCCCGCCCGGTCACCATGAACGCCGCCTTCGGCGCCCCGGGCCGGGACTTCGCGGCGCGGCATTGCGACTTCCTGTTCTCGACCTTCACCGACATCGCCGACGGCGCCCGCCATGTCGCCGACATCGCCGGCCGGGCCGCCGCGGCCGGGCGCGAGGTCGGCATCCACACCGTCTGCCACGTGGTCTGCCGCGACAGCCAGGCCGAGGCCGAGGACTATTACGACCGCTACGCCGTGCGCGAGGCCGACCATGCCGCGGTCGACGAGCACATGGCCAAGAAGAAGCAGTTCGCCCAGTCGCATGACGACCGCGCCTTCGCCTTGTACCGCCAGCGCTTCGCCGGCGGCGCCGGCACCTATCCGCTGGTCGGCACCCCCGAGCGCATTGCGGAGCAGATCGGGGCGATCGCCGAGGCCGGCTATGCCGGCGCCGCCCTGTCCTTCGTCGACTACACCGCCGAGCTGCCGTTCTTCTGCGACCGGGTGCTGCCGCTGCTGCGGCGCGCCGGCCTGCGGGAAGGGTGAGAGAGATGCCGTCGACCCGCGAACCGCTGAAATCCCGCCTGCGCCATGGCCCCAGCCTGGGCCTGGCCTGGCTGGCCCTCGGCTCGCCCTCCGTCGCCGAGATCGCCGCGGGGGCCGGGGCGGAGGCGGTGGTGTTCGACGTCCAGCACGGGCTGTGGGACCGCATCGCACTGGAGATGGGCATCGGCCTGGTCGCCAAGCGCGCCTACACCATCGTCCGCGTTGCCGAGACCGGCGCGACCGCCATCGCCCAGGCGCTGGACGCCGGCGCCGACGGCATCATGGTGCCGCTGGTCGAGACGCCCGAACAGGCCGCCCGCGCCGTGTCCTTCGCCCTCTACCCGCCGGATGGCGAGCGTTCCGGCGGCGGGGTGCGGCCGCTGACCGCGGGGCCCGGCTATTTCCGCGACGCCAACCAGCGCATCGCCATCGGGGTGATGATCGAGACCGTGGCCGGGGTCGCGGCGGCGGACGCCATCGCCGCCGTCCCCGGCATCGACTTCGTGCTGATCGGCACCGGCGATCTCGGCCTGTCGATCGGCGACCGGCCGGACGCCAAGGCCGCCCACCGCGCCGCCTGCGCCCGGGTGCTCGCCGCCTGCCGCACCGCCGGCGTGGCCTGTGGGATCTTCACCCTCGATGCCGAGGGCGCCATGGCACGCCGGGCCGAGGGCTACCGGCTGGTGGTGCCGGTCAACGACATCGGCGCCGTCGACGGCGCCATCCGCAATGCCGTCCGCCGCTTCGCCGTCGAAGGCCCGGCGGCGGCCGAGATCACCGAAGAACCGGCGGCCCGACCGCCCGAGACCCCAGGGAGAGCTGAGCAGATGAGCACCGACCTTCTCGCCTTCGCCGCCGACATCGCCGCCGGCCGCATCCGCATCGTCGACCTGACCCAGACGCTGCGGCCATCGACGCCGGTGATCCAGCTGCCGCCGATGTTCGCGCCGTCCAACCCGTTCCGGATCGAGGAGATCTCGCGCTACGACGAGCGCGGGCCCGGCTGGTACTGGAACAACATCTCCTGCGGCGAGCACACCGGCACCCATTTCGACGCGCCGATCCACTGGGTCACCGGCAAGGACCTCAAGAACGCCACCACCGACACCGTGCCGGTGCAGCGCTTCATCGCCGCCGCGGTGGTGATCGACTGCTCGGCCGAGGCCAAGGACAACCCCGACTTCCTGCTGGAGCCGGAACACATCCACGCCTTCGAGGCCAAGCACGGCCGCATCCAGGCCGGGACCTGGGTGCTGATGCGCACCGACTGGTCGAAGCGCACCGACCCGGTCGAGTTCCTGAACATGAAGCAGGACGGTTCGCATGTGCCGGGGCCCAGCGTCGCCGCCGTGACCTTCCTGGCCAAGGAGCGCGACGTCGCCGGCTGGGGGGTCGAGGCGGTCGGCACCGATGCCGGCCAGGCCTTCGCCTTCGAGCCCGCCTTCCCGGCCCATGCCATCATGCACGGGTCGAACAAGTTCGGCCTGGCCAGCCTGACCAATCTCGACCAGCTGCCGCCGACCGGCACCGTGCTGGTGACGGCGCCGCTGAAGATCGAGAACGGCTCCGGCTCGCCCCTGCGGGTGCTGGCGCTGGTGGCGGCGTAACGGCAAGGGGCGAGGCTGGCTCAGGACGGGCCAGCCACCCGTCCTGAGCGACGAATTCATGTAACCGCCGGCCGGCTTCCAGCGTACTGACGTCCCGGGGGACGTCGACGTTCAACCGAGAGAAGCCATGATGAAGCGCACCGCCATTGCGGGTCTCGCCCTGCTCGGCCTTCTGACAGCCCTTCCCGCCGCGGCCCAGGATTCGCCGCCGCCGCAGCGCATCCGCGGCACCATCGACGCGGTCGACGGGTCCAAGCTCACCGTCACCGCCCGCGGCGGCGGCACCTCGACCGTGACGCTGGCCGACGATGCGACGGTCCGGCTGATCGCCCCCGCCAGCATCACCGACATCAAGCCCGGCACCTATATCGGCAGCGCCGCCATGCCGCAGGACGACGGCAGCCTGCGGGCGCTGGAGGTACAGATCTTCCCGGAGAGCATGCGCGGCGTCGGTGAAGGCCAGCATCCCTTCGACCTGAAGCCCGGCAGCACCATGACCAACGCCACCGCCGGCGACGTCACGGGCACCGACGGCCGGGTGGTGACCATGACCTATCAGGGCGTCAAGACCCGCCTGGTGGTGCCGCCCGACGTGCCGGTCATCACCTATGAGCCGGGCGACCGCAGCATGCTGACCAAGGGCGCCCACGTCATCGTCATGGTGGTCAAGGCCGCCGACGGGTCGATGGTTTCGCACGGGCTCCAGGTCGGCAAGGACGGGCTGGTGCCCCCGACCTGATACACCGGCCTTCGGCGCGCCGTCAGATCAGCTTGCGGGTCTTCAGCTCGACCTTCAGGTAGGCGTAGAAGATCGGCGCCGCGATCACCCCCGGCACGCCGAAGGCCGCCTCCATCACCAGCATCGCGATCAGGATCTCCCAGGCCCGGGCCTCGATCTGGGTGCCGACGATCTTGGCGTTGATGAAGTATTCCAGCTTGTGGATCAGGATCAGGAACACCAGTGACGCGATCGCGGTGTAGACTGACAGGCTGAGGCTGAGTATCACGATCATGGTGTTCGAGATCAGGTTGCCGATCACCGGCAGCAGGCCGACGACGAAGGTGACGACGATCATCGTCTTGGCCAGCGGCAGGTGGATGTCGAACAGCGGCAGCACCCCGACCAGGTAGATCGCGGTCAGCACCGTGTTCAGCGCCGAGATCCGGACCTGGGCGAAGATCACCCGGCGGAACGACAGGGCCAGCAGGCGCACCCGCTCCGCCATCACCCGGCTCAGCGGGCCGCGGCCGCCGCGGTTGGTCAGGTCGGAGACGGCGATCATGCCGCCGATCACCAGGCCGATGATGATGTGGACCAGGATGCGCCCGACCATGGTGCCGACCTGCTGCAGGTCGCGCGCGTGTTCGCGCAGCCATTGCGCCGCCATGGTGTCGAGCTCGCGCCCGTTGGTCGGGACATAGGCCAGCAGCCAGGCCGGCAGCTGCTGGCTCGCCACCTCCACCGCATCGGCCATCTTGCGCATCAGCGCGACCAGGCCTTCGGACCGGGTGGTGAGCATGGAGATCAGCTCGATGATGCCGAAGGTGATCACCAGGATGATGATGGCGGTGAGCAGCCCGAGCGCGATGAAGCGGCCGATCTTGTGGGTGGCGCCGAAGCGCCGGAACAGCGGCGCCACGACATGCACCAGCTCATGGATCAGCAGGCCGGCCAGCAGCGCCGCCAGCAGCCCGACCCACAGCGTGCCGAACAGCGCCAGCCCGGTCAGGACCAGGACCGAGATCTCGATGCGGCGATCCGGCGCGGCGGGCTGCAGGGCCGCAGGGACCACGACCGGGGCGTCGTCGCTTCGGCCGGGCTGGAAATTCATGATCGAAACGCCTGTTCTCAACGGTCCGCGCGACGGGCGGGATGCTCGACCCGACTCCGGACCTTTACCAGACAATTGTCAATGAAACGGTGGCGGGAGCATGGCGCCCGCCGAACCGGCAAGGAGTCAGGCGCCACCGATCAACCCCTTGGGCCGGACCACCAGCACGCCGCTGAGCAGCACGCCGATCAGGACGATGCGCAGCGCCGCGGCCTGAGCCTGCATCTCGGTCGGCACCGTGGCGTCGATCAGCGCGCCGGACGCCGCCCAGATCCCCCAGACCACGATGCCGCCCAGGATCGCGCCCTTGTTGCTGCCGGACCCGCCGACCACCAGCATGGTCCAGACCTGGAAGGTCAGGATCGGCAGGAAGTCCTCCGGCGCGATGAAGCCGACGAAGCTGGCGTACATCCCGCCGGCCAGCCCCATCACCATCGAGCCGATGACGAAGGCCTGCAGCCGGAAGGCGAAGGGGTGCTTGCCCAGCGACTGGGCCGCCGCCTCGTCCTCGCGGATGCCGCGCAGCACCCGGCCCCAGGGGCTGCGCACCAGGATCTCGAGCAGGGCGTAGACCCCGGCCACCACCAGGATCGAGACGCCGAGGTAGAACAGGTTGAAGCCGAAGGGCGTGGCGAAGGCGCCGGCCAGGGGCCGCGGGATCGAGCCCAAGCCGAAGGCGCCGCCGGTCAGCGGTTCGAAGTTCAGCGCGATCAGCTGCACCGTGACGGCGATGCCGAAGGTGGTGATGGCGAGGTAGTCCTGGCGCAGCCGCAGGCTGGGGATGCCGACCACCAGCGCGGCGATGCCCGAGGCCACGACGGCGCCGATCCAGCCGACCGGCACCGGCAGGCCGAAGCCGCCGAGCGAGCTGGCATAGTCCGGCCCGGTCAGGATCGCGGTGGCATAGGCGCCGATGGCGAAGAAGCCGGCGACGCCGACATTGAACAGCCCGGTGACGCCCCATTGCAGGTTGAGGCCGAGGCAGACCAGCGAGTAGTTCAGCGCGATGACCAGGAAGAAGACGAGGTAGCCGGCCAGGCCCAGCAGGTCGGCGGTCATGCCCCGCGCTCCCCGAACAGCCCGGTCGGGCGGGCCAGCAGGATCAGGATCAGCACCAGGAAGGCGACGGCCTGACGGTATTCGGCGCCGATCAGCGGCACCGACAGGCTTTCCGCCAGGCCGACGATCAGCCCGCCCAGCACCGCGCCATAGAGGCTGCCGATGCCGCCGAGGATGGCGGCGGCGAACAGCGGCAGCAGCAGGTCGAAGCCCATCAGCGGCCGCACCTGCACGGTGATGCCGGACAGAACGCCGGCCAGGGCGGCCAGGCCGCCGCCGATCATCCAGGCCCAGCGCACCACGGCGCGCACGTCGATGCCGGTGATCCGGGCCAGCGCCGCATTCTCCGCCGTGCCGCGCATCGCCTTGCCCAGGAAGCTGCGGGTCAGGAACAGGTGCAGCCCGACCACGGTGGCGACCGCCACGGCCAGCACGAAGATCTGGTCCGGGGTGATGCGCATGCCCCCCAGCACGCTGCGCGGCAGGATCGGCAGGGCGATCTGGATGTCACGGCTGAAATAATCGGGCTTCGGCCCCCACAGGAAGACCACCAGGTTGCGCAGCGCCAGGGCGGCGCCGAAGCTGGCGATGGCCAGGGTCATCATCCCGCCCTTGCCGCGCAGCCGGCCGAACAGCGCCCAGTCCAGCAGCACCGCCAGCCCGCCGGTCAGCACCATGGCGGCGGCCAGCGCCAGCAGCAGCGGCCAGCCGAAGGACAGCGGCCCGATATGCGCCCCGGCCCCCGCCCCCATCAGCCCGACCAGGGTCAGGGCGATGTAGGCGCCCCAGGTCAAGAGCTCGCCATGGGTGAAGTTGGCGAAGCGCAGGATCGACAGGGTCAGGGTCACCCCGATGGCGCCGAGGGCGACGGTGGAGCCGGTGACCAGGCCGTCGACGACATATTGCAGCATCACGCCACCCCCGCCGCGGCGCCATGGCCGAGATACAGCGCCTTAACCTCCGGCGCGTCCATCAGCCCGGCTGCCGGCCGTTCCAGCCGCTCGCGCCCGTCGACCAGGACATAGGCGCGGTCGGAGATGGCGAGCGCGGCCCGGGCGTTCTGCTCCACCAGCAGGATGGCGACGCCGAGGTCGCGCACCCGGCGCAGCATCTCGAACACCACCCCGACCAGCTTCGGCGACAGCCCGGCCGAAGGTTCGTCCAGCATCACCACCTTGGGGTCGGGGATCAGCGCCCGGGCCACCGCAACCATCTGGCGCTGGCCGCCGGACAGGCGGCCGGCCGCTTCCCGTCGCGCCCGAGCGAGGTCGGGGAACAGGGCGTATTGCGCGGCGATCCGCTCCCCCCGCAGCGCCCGCGGCAGGACACCGGCGGCGAGGTCGAGATTCTCCTGCACCGTCAGCCGGGCGAAGACGTTCTCGGTCTGCGGCACGAAGGCCAGGCCGCGGCGGACCATGAGCTGGGCCGGCACGCCGTCGATGCGCTGGCCGAACAGCGAGACCGTGCCGTCGCTGATCGGCACCAGCCCGGCGATCGCCTTGATCAGGGTCGACTTCCCGGCGCCGTTGGGGCCGAGGATGGTGACGATCTCGCGGTCGCCCAGCCGGATCGAGGCGCCCTTGACGATCGGCAGGCCACGCTCGTAGCCGGCGACGAGGCCCGTGGTCTCCAGCACCGCAGTCCGTGGCACCGCGCTCACGCTGCCACCCCGCCGAGATAGGCCTCGATCACCCGCGGGTCGGACTGCACCGCCTGCGGCGGCCCCTGGATCAGCAGCCGGCCCTGGGCCATCACCACCACGGGATCGCACAGGCCCATCACCAGATCCATGTTGTGTTCGATGATCAGGATGGTGACGCCGTCGCGGTTCAGGGCGGCGATCTTCTCGACGATGGTGTCCAGCAGCGCCGGCGCCACCCCGGCCCCGGGTTCGTCGAACAGGATGACCGAGGGCTCGGCCACCAGCACCCGGGCCAGCTCCAGCAGCTTGCGCTGGCCGCCGGACAACACCCGGGCCGGGTCCTGCGCCAGCCGCGCCAGCCCGACGAAATCGAGGCACGCCATCGCCCGGTCGCGCAGCCGCCGCTCCTGCGCCCGCACCGCGCCCGGCGTCAGCCAGGCCCGCAGCACGGATTCGCCCAGCTGGCCCGCCGGTGCCAGCAGCACGTTGTCCAGCACCGTCATCTCGGGGAACGGGCGCGGGATCTGGAAGGTGCGGGCCAGGCCGGCCTTGAAGATCCGGTCGGCGCGCAGCCCGTCGATCCGGGTGCCGTCGAGCAGGATGCGGCCTTCGGTCGGCTTCATCGCCCCCGCGATCAGGTTGAACAGCGTGGTCTTGCCGGCGCCGTTCGGACCGATCAGCCCCGTGATGCGGCCGCGTTCGATCGACAGCGACAGGCCGTCGACGGCCCGATGCCCCCCGAACGCCTTGGACACGCCCTGCAGCTCCAGCATGCTCCCACCATCCGCCCCGCCGCCCTGTTCCGATCGCCCCGGCGCGTGATCCCCGATCTTCGCCGGGTTCGCGCCAGAAACGTGTTGAGTTGTGGATCGAATTGACCGAACGATCCTTCGGATGCAAGCACTCGGCGGATATATTCCCACTGAGTCCTTACGACCGAAAATGTTTTAGGTTTAGACTATCTCGATAGAAGATAATCGGAGTTGGCATGGTGCGCGAGATCCTATTTCGTGAGGCGCAGAGCGGCCTGTCGGCCCGCGCCGTCGCCCTGCCGGACAAGGCGCCGCAATCCTGCGAATTCCTCGGCGACCTGCTGTCGGGCGGCCCGGTGGCGATCCCGTCCCTGCACGCCATGTGGACCGGCCCCGAGATCTCCTGCCCGCTGCCGGAGGCGGAGATTCCCGCCGGCTGGGCCCATGCGGTGCTGCCGCCGGAAAACGCCACGATGTTCCCCGCCGCGGGCGACGTGATCCTGGCCTATGTGCCGCCGCGCGCCTGGGGCGGGGTGCCGCATGCGATCTTCGACATCGGCCTGTTCTACGCCCCCGGTGGCCGGCTGCTGCTGCCGGTCGGCTGGGTCGCAGGCTCCCTGGTCGCCCAAGTGGTGCCGGAGGACCTGGCCGACCTGCGCCGCGCCTGCGAGGCGATCCGGCGCACCGGCGCCTGCACCGTGACGGTCGAGGCCCTGGCATGAACACCGACGACAGCTTCGAGCTCTATGATTTGAAGGTGGAGATCGTCGCCGGCGACCGGCCGATGATGGGCGAATACAAGGCGGGCGACCATTTCATCCTGTCCGGCGAGATGATGACGCTGCCGCCGGGCCAGGGCTTCCCGATCTATGCCTTGGCCGCCCTGCTGCCGCTGCTGCCGGCCAAGCAGCGCGAGACCCATCCCCATGACTGGATGACGACGGACACCGAGATCGCGTCGCCCGACCCGAATTGCGGCGCCCGCTTCCGCATCACCCGGCTGGGCAAGCGCCGCTTCCGCCATTCCGAGACCACCGCCGTGCCGCTGGAGAAGAACCGGTGACCGCCGAGACCCGCGAGATCGCCCCGGGCTACACCATCTCCCGCATCCTCAAGGGTGGCTGGCAGCTGGCTGGCGACCACGGGCCGGTCGACCCGGCCGAGGCGATCGCCGGCATGGCCGCCTTCGTCGATTCCGGCATCACCACCTTCGACTGCGCCGACATCTACACCGGGGTGGAGGAGATGATCGGCGCCTTCCTGGCGCAATACCGCCGCGACCGCGGGGCCGAGGCGGCGCGGCGGATCCGGGTCCACACCAAATTCGTGCCCGACCTGGAGCGGCTGGCCACGATCGACCGCGGCTACGTCGCCTCGATCATCGACCGGTCGCTGCAGCGGCTGGGGGTCGAGCGGCTGGACCTGGTGCAGTTCCACTGGTGGGACTATGCCGCGCCGAACTATGTCGAGACCGCGCAGTGGCTCGACGAGCTGCGGCAGGCCGGCAAGATCGAGCTGGTCGGCGGCACCAATTTCGACACCGATCGCCTGTGCGAGATCCTCGACGCCGGCGTGCCGGTCCGCACCATGCAGGTCCAGTACTCGCTGCTCGACACCCGGCCGGCCAAGCGGATGGCGAAGTTGGCCGCGGCGCACGGCATCGCCTTCCTGTGCTACGGCACCCTGGCCGGCGGCTTCCTCTCGGAGCGCTGGCTGGGCCAGCCCGACCCCGGCATGACCATGACCAACCGGTCGCTGATCAAGTACAAGCTGGTGATCGACGACATCGGCGGCTGGGACCGGTTCCAGGCCCTGCTGGCGGCGTTGAAGCGGATCGCCGACCGGCACGGCACCACCATATCAGCGGTGGCGGTACGGGCGGTGCTGGACCGGCCCGGGGTGGCCGGCGCCATCGTCGGCGCCCGCACCGCCGCCCATCTGCCGCAGACCTTGGCCGCCTTCGGCCTGGCGCTGGACGCCGCCGACCGCGCCGAGCTGGACGCCGTGCTGTCACGCCTGACGCCGCTGGAGGGCGATGTCTACACGCTGGAGCGCGATCGCAGCGGCCGGCACGGCCGGATCATGAAGTACAACCTCAACGAGGATGCGGCATGACCGAGGCGACCGGCGACCGCTGCCTGGCCGAGATCGACGACCTGCACCGCTTCTTCCAGCGCTGGCTGGGCGACACCGCGGCCGAACCGGTGGAATTCGGCCGGTTCGAGGCCGCCATCGCCCCCGACTTCATGCTGGTGACGCCGGAGGGCGCCGTGCTGGACCGCGCCGCCGTGGCCGACGGGCTGCGCCGGGCGCGCGGTGCCCACGCCGATCCGGCCCACCCGTTCCGGATCGAGATCCGCAACGCCGCGATCCGCGTCGCCCTGCCCGGCGGCTTCCGCCTGTGCATCTATGATGAATGGCAGCGGATCCGCGGCGCCGAACGCACCCGCCGTTCGACGGCGCTGCTGGAGGTCCGTGACGACCGGGTGCTGTGGCGGCACCTGCAGGAGACCTGGGCGGAGCCGACGTCCGCGACCTGACCACCCCCAGGCCGGCCGATCCAACGAGCCGGTCGCATCCAACCACAGGAGGCTTTCATGCATTTTCGGAAAATCCTTTCAGGTTCCGTGTTCGCCGCGGCGGTGCTGCTGCCCGGCCTGGCGATGGCGGAGTGCACGGTCGAAATCGGGTCGGTGCTGTCGCTGACCGGCCCGGCCGGCCCGTTCGGCCAGGCGGCGTCGAAATCGATCGAGATGGCGTTCCGCGACATCAACGATGCCGGCGGCGTGATCGACGGCTGCAAGCTGACGGTCGATTTCCGCGACAGCCAGACCCAGGGCACCGTCGCGGTCGACGGCGCGCGGCAGCTGGTCGACCTGAAGAAGGTGCCGGTGATCATCGGCGCCATCATCTCGTCGGACTCCATGCCGATCCTGACCACGGTGACCGGCCCGTCCAAGGTGGTGCAGATCTCGCCCGCCGCCTCCTCCCCCAGCTTCACCGAGGTGGCGCGCAAGGGCGACACCGGCGGCTACTGGTTCCGCACCATCACCTCGGACGCGCTGCAGGGCGTGGCGGCGGCGAAATACGCCATGGATCTGGGCCTGGATTCGCTGGCGGTGATCCACGTCAACAACGATTTCGGCGTGAACATGCTGCGCGAGTTCCAGAAGTCGTACACGGCGCTGGGCGGCAAGATCACCAGCGTCACCCCCTACAACGCCAGCCAGGCGTCCTATCAAGCGGAGGTCACCTCCGGGCTGGAGGGCGACCCGAAGGGGCTGTACCTGATCGCCTATCCCGGCGACGGCACCACGGTGGCGCGCACCTGGATCAGCCAGGGCGGACCGGCCAAGTTCCTGCTGAACGACGGCATGAACTCGGCGGAGTTCATCAAGGACGTCGGACCGCAATACCTCAACGAGGCCTACGGCACCTCCTCCGGCACCACCAAGACGGCGTCGACCGAGTATTTCTCGACCCATTACGACGCCTTCACCGAGAACAAGTTCGACTGGCAGGCCCCGGCCGCCGACCGGGCCTATGACGCCGCCGCCATCATCGGGCTGGCCATCGCCAAGGCCAAGTCGAAGGAGGCGATGGCGATCCGCGACAGCATCCGCGCCGTGCTCGACCCCAAGGGCGAGGAGATCCATGCCGGCCCCGAGGGCTTCAAGAAGGCGCTGGCCCTGATCGCCGAGGGCAAGCCGATCCGCTATGTCGGGGTGATCGGCCCGGTCGCGTTCGACGAATACGGCGACATCACCGGCCCGTTCCGCGAATGGCAGATCAAGGACGGCGTGGTGGTGACCACCGGCGAGATCTCGGCCGCGGAGATCGACAAGCTGAAGGCCGGGATGAAGTGAGCCCGAAGCTTATGCCAGGCAAGCCAGCCCCTCTGAGTCCCCCCTCCCCTCGCGGGAGGGGGTTAGGGGGAGGGGGTTCGTGCCGCCGATCAGGCCCCATGGCCAAGCCGGCCCCGGCTGAGGCACCCCCCTCCCCCTACCCCCTCCCGCAGGGGGAGGGGGGACTTCTTTCTTCGCCGCCCGGGCGGTAGACATGCCCCCCGAAACCTTCGACCGGTCGCTGTGGCACGCGACCGGCGGCAGCCGCGTGGCGACGCCGCCGCTGGACGGGCCGATCGCCACGGATGTCGCCGTGGTCGGCGGCGGAATCCTCGGCGTCTCCACCGCGCTGCACCTCGCCGAGGCCGGCACCGCCGTGGTGCTGGTCGAGGCGCGGGAGATCGGCTGGGGCGCCTCGGGCCGCAACGGCGGGCTGGTGGTGCCGCACTATGCCCGCCTCGGCCCGGCCGATGCCCGGGCCGCCCTGGGCGCGGACCGCGGCGACCGGCTGTCGGCCCTGCTGGGCGGCGGTGCCGAACTGGTGTTCGACCTGGTCCGCCGCCACCGCATCCCCTGCGACCCGGTGCAGGCGGGCTGGCTGTGCCCGGCCCATGCGCGGTCGCGCCTGGCCGGGCTGGAGGGCCGGCTGCGGCAATGGCAGGCGCTGGGCCGCGACGGGCTGGACCTGCTCGATGCCGCGGCGACCGAGGCCATGACCGGCATCCCCGGCTATCACGGCGCCCTGCTCGACCGCTCCGGCGGCCATCTCAACCCGCTGGCCTATGTCCGCGGCCTGGCCCGGGCGGCGATGGCGGCCGGCGCCCGGATCGTCCAGGACACGCCGGTGACGGGGCTGCGAAGGGACGGCGACCGCTGGCGTCTCGACACCGAGGGCGGCGGCCGGATCAGCGCCGGCCGGGTGCTACTGGCGACCAATGCCGGGCGCGGCACGCCGGCGCCCGGCATCGCCGCCGGGGTGGTGCCGCTGCATGTCTACCAGAGCGCCACGGCGCCGCTGCCGCCGGAGATGCGCGGCCGGGCGCTGCCGGGCGGCCAGTCGCTGTCGGACACCCGCGCCGACCTGTTCTCGCTGCGGCCGGCTGCCGGCGGCCGCCTGGTCACCGGCGGCATGGCCAGCCTGCAGCTCGGCGCGCTGGAGCGTATCCAGCACCGTATGGCGCAGCGGATCGGGCGTTTCGTGCCCGGCCTGGTCGTCGGGGGATTCGAGCACCAGTGGCACGGCGTGGCGTCGGTGACGCCGGACCTGCTGCCGCGTTTCTGGCGGGTCGGGCCCGGCGCCCTGGCGGTTACCGCCTGCAACGGCCGTGGCATCGCCCTGAACACCGCCCTGGGGCCGGTCCTGGCACAGCACCTCTCGGGCGCGATCGACGAGGTGGCGCTGCCGGTGCCGGTGACCGACCCGCAGCCGCTGCGCTATCCCCGCCTGTCGGCCGCGGCGCCCGGCGCGATGCTGCTGTTCGCCGGGCTGCACGACCGGTTGGCGCGATGACGGGGCTCCCTCGGCACCCTCTTTTCTGTCATTGCCCGGCTTGACCGGGCAATCCAGGGGCCATCGAGAGCGGCTCTTGGTGGCCCCTGGATCCTCGGGTCAAGCCCGAGGATGACATTGGAAAGAAGGGCGGCGAGCCCCCTACAGCTTGTACGCCCTCTTCGGCAGCCGGTAGGCCAGGTCGACCGCGACCTCCGCCGCCTCGTCCTCGTCCAGCCGGTGTTCGGCGACGAGCTGGGCGAGGTAGCGGCAATCGACCCGCCGCGCCACGTCGTGCCGGGCCGGGATCGACGGGAAGGCCCGGGTGTCGTCGTTGAAGCCGACGGTGTTGCCGAAGCCCGCCGTCTCGGTCGCCAGCTCGCGGAAGCGCAGCATGCCTTCCGGGCTGTCGTAGAACCACCAGGGCGGGCCCAGCCGCAGGCAGGGATAATGCCCGGCCAGCGGCGCCAGCTCGCGCGAGTAGCTGGTCTCATCCAGCGTGAACAGGATCACCGTCAGGTCGCGCTCGTTGCCGAAGCGGTCGAGCAGCGGCTTCAGCGCGTGGACATAGTCGGTCCGGGTCGGGATGTCGGCGCCCTTGTCGCGGCCGAACTCGCGATACAGCGTCGGGTTGTGGCTGCGGAACGAGCCGGGATGGATCTGCATCACCAGCCCGTCCTCAAGGCTCATCCGCGCCATCTCGGTCAGCATCTGGCCACGGAACAGCTCGGCGTCCTTCGGCTCGAACCGGCCGGTGACGATCTTCTCGAACAGCGTCACCGCCGGCACCGGGTCGAGATCGGCCGTCGCCGCGGTCAGGTGGCCATGGTCGGTCGAGGTCGCGCCCATGCTCTTGAAGAAGCCGCGGCGCTGCTGCAGGGCGGCGAGGTAGCCGCGCCAGGACAGCGTGTCCTCGCCGGTGATCTCGCCGAGTTTGTCCAGTCCGGCGCGGAAGCCCTCGAACTCCGGGTCGACCACCGGGTCGGGGCGGAACGCCGTCACCACCCGTCCGCTCCAGCCGCTGTCGCGGATGGCGCAGTGGTGGTCGAGCGGGTCGAGCGGCGATTCCGTGGTGGCGATGACCTCGAGGTTGAAGCGCTCGAACAGCTTGCGCGGCCGGAACTCCGGCTTCGCCAGGCAGTCGGCGATGCGGTCGTAGATGCGGTCGGCGCTGGCCCGCGTCAGCCGCTCCTCGACCCCGAACAGGGTCTCGAAGGTGTGGTCCAGCCACATCCGGGTCGGGGTGCCGCGGAACAGCGGCCAATGTTCGGCGAAGCGGCGCCAGATCGCGCGCGGGTCGGTTTCGACCGGGCCGCCGTCGCGCCGCGGCACGCCGAGATCCTCCAGCCGCACGCCCTGGCTGTACAGCATGCGGAAGATGTAGTGGTCCGGGATGATCAGCAGCGACGCCGGGTCCGCGAACGCCTCGTTCTTCGCATACCACGCCGGGTCGGTGTGGCCGTGCGGGCTGATCAGCGGCAGGCCGGCGACCTCGGCATAGAGGCGGCGGGCGATGCCGCGCTGGACCGGGTCCGACGAAAACAGGCGGTCCGGATGCAGGCTCATGCGACGGCCTTCGGCTGCGGGCGCCAGTCGGCGTATTTCGGGTGGTCGGGACGGATCGGCAGCTCGACCGTGCGGCCGGTTTCGGCGGAGGCGAACAGCGCCGTCACCAGCTCCAGCGACCGACGGGCGTCGTCGAGCGTGACCGGCAGCGGCCCGCCGCTTTCCAGCGCCGCGTGGTAGCGGCCGAGCTGGCCGGCGAAGCGCGAGGGCACCGGGTCCCAATCGGCCAGGGCGCCTTCGATCCGCTCCGCCACCTCAGGCGAGGCCGGGATGATCTGCCACGGGGCGTCGCCCGGCGCATAGGGCTTCAGCCCGCTTTCGAAGGTGACGTTCTCGAAGCAGAAGCGCAGCCGGCTGATCTCGATCTGCGAGCCGAGGGTGGCGGCGAGCGAGACCAGCGAGCCGTCGGCCATGGCCAGGCTGGCCACGGCGCAGTCCTCGACCTCGATCGGGTTCACCCGCGTCGTGGTGCGGGCGAAGACCGAGGCCACCGGCCCCAGCAGATACGTCATGATGTCGTGCGAATGGATGGCGTGGGTCAGCAGCACGCCGCCAAACTCGGTCTCCAGCTTGCCGCGCCAGGGCACCGAGTAGTATTTGGCGCCGCGGTTCCAGGCCGTCTCCACCGTCGCCAGGTAGTGCTTGCCGGCGATGCCGGCTTCGATGATGCGCTTGGCCTTCTGCAGCCCGTCGCCATAGCGGTACTGGAAGATCGGCATCACCCGGCCCGGCGCTGCGGCCTCGGCCTTGGCGACGCGGTCGAGATCGGCCAGCGACCCGACCAGCGGCTTCTCGCAGATCACCTGCTTGCCGGCCGCGAGCGCCGCCAGGATCTGGTCGAGATGCACCCCGGGCGGGGTGCAGATGTCGATCACCTCGATCTCCGGCATCGCCAGGATCTCGTCGAAGCGGTTGGTGCGCACCGGCACGACGAAATCGTCGCCGACCGCGGACAGCCGCTCCGAGTCCAGGTCGCAGATCGCCTCGACCCGGAACTTGTCGGGATGGGCGGAATAGCCTTCGGCGATGTGGCCGCGGCCGATGCCGAGGCCGACGACGGCGACGTTGCGGATCGCCATGGTCAGATCCTCCGCCGCAGGAAGGTCGCGTCGGAGGCTTCCGCCATTTCCTGGGCCTGCAAAGCCAGCTCCATCGCCTTGAAACAGTGTTCCTGGGTCATCGCCGTCTCGGTCCGGTTCAGCACGTCGGCCACCAGCTGCCGGCCGAAGGGCAGTTCGACCGCGCTGCAGTCGATCCGCTGCATGCCCTTGCCGTCGACCAGGATCAGGTGGTCGGCGCCGGGCTGGCCGGTCGGGTCGACATATTTGCGCAGCTCGATATAGCCCTCGGTGCCGAGGATGGTCAGCCGCCCGTCGCCCCAGGTCGGCAAGCCATCCGGGGTGAACCAGTCGATCCTGATATAGCCGGTGGCGCCGGGGCTGCGCAGCAGCGCCTCGCCGAAATCCTGCAGCTCCGGCGTGCCGGGGTTGCCCCGGTTGGCGACCGCGGCCGAGGCGACCTCGACATCCAGCGTGCCGGCGAAGAACAGGAACTGCTCGAACTGGTGCGAGGCGATGTCGGTCAGGATGCCGCCGTAGCGCGCCCGTTCGAAGAACCAGCCCGGGCGTGACGGCGCGTTCAGCCGGTGGGGGCCGAGCCCGACGGTGTTGATCACCGTCCCGATGGCGCCGGCCTGCACCAGTTCGCCCGCCTTGACAGTCGAGCGAGTCTGGAAATGCTCGGAGTAGCAGATCGAGTAGATCCGGCCGGTCTCGGCCTGCACCCGCCGGACCTCGGCGAGCTGGTCGAGCGTGGTCATGCCCGGCTTGTCCGAGAGGTAGTCCTTGCCGGCCCGCATCACGGCGATGCCGAGCGGCGCGCGGTCGGCCGGGATGCCGGCCGAGGTGACCAGCGCGATCGTCGGATCCTCCAGGATCGCGCGGGGGTCGGACACGCGCTTTGCCTGGGGATAGCGGGCCTGGAACGGCACTGCCAGATCCTCCTCCGGCGCATGGAAGGCGACGAAGGTGCCTCCGGCGTCGAGCAGGGCGTCGACCTGACCGAAGATGTGGTTGTGGTTGATGCCGATGGCGGCGAAGCGGATGGTCATCAGGGGATCCCGGATCAGCGTTTGAGGCCGGTGGTGGCGACGCCTTCGATCAGCAGGCGCTGGAAGAACAGGAAGAAGGCAAAGACCGGCAGCAGGGTCAGCACGGACATGGCGAACAGCCCGCTCCAGTCCGATTTGCCGGTCGAGTCGACGAAGGTCCGAAGGCCGAGCTGGACCGTGTAGGACCCCATGTCGTTGATGTAGATCAGGGGCGCGAAGAAGTCGTCCCAGGTCCAGATGAAGGAGAAGATCGCCGCGGTCGCCAGCACCGGGGTCGACAGCGGCATGATGATCCGCCAGTAGATCTTCCAGGCGCTGCAGCCATCCATCATCGCCGCCTCGTCCAGCTCACGCGGGATGCCGCGGAAGAACTGCACCATCAGGAAGATGAAGAACGCGTCGGAGGCGAGGTATTTCGGCACGATCAGCGGCAGGAAGGTGTCGATCCAGCCGAGCTGCTGGAACAGCACATATTGCGGGATCAGCGTGACGTGGTAGGGCAGCATCAGCGTGCCCAGCATCAGCGCGAACCAGAAGTTGCGGCCGCGGAAGCGCAGCCGGGCGAAGGCGAAGGCGGTCAGCGAGCAGGCCAGCACGTTGCCGATCACCGACAGCACCGAGATCACCGCCGAGTTCCAGAAGAACCGGCCGAAGCTGATGTCCAGCCCGCTCCACCCCCTGATATAGGCGTCGAGGCTGAAGCTGGACGGCCATAGCGAGGTGGTGCTGAAGATCTGGCTGTCGTCCTTGAACGAGCTGGAGAGCATCCACAGCAGCGGATACAGCATTGCCACCGAGGCGATGCACAGCAGGATGTGGATCAGCAGCGACCGCGACCACGGCCGGCGCGCGGCCCCCCCGAGAGCGAGATCACTCATCGTAATGCACCCAGTAGCGTGCCGTCAGGAACGAGAAGGCGGTGAACAGCGCGATGATCACGACCAGCACCCAGGCCAGCGCCGAGGCGTAGCCCATGCGGAAATAGGCGAAGGCCTCCTGGTAGAGGTACAGCGTGTAGAACAGGGTGGAGTCGACCGGCCCGCCGGTGCCCTCGCTGATGATGAAGGCCGGGGTGAAGGCCTTGAACGCCTCGATCGTCTGGATCACGGCGTTGAAGAACACCACCGGGGTCAGGAGCGGCAGGGTGATCCGCCAGAATTTGTGCCAGGGCCTGGCCCCGTCGATCGCCGCCGCCTCGTACAAATCGCGCGGGATCTGGCGCAGCCCCGCCAGGAAGATGATCATCGGCGACCCGAACTGCCAGACGCTGAGGATCATGATGGTCGACAGCGCGTAGTTCGGATTGGAGATCCAGCTGGGCCCGTGGATGCCGAACACGGCCAGCAGCTGGTTGATCAGCCCGTTGCCGGCGAAGAGCTGGCGCCACAGCACCGCGATGGCGACGCTCGCGCCCAGCAGCGACGGCAGGTAGAACATCGCGCGGTAGATCGGCAGCCCGGCGATGCCCTTGTTCAGCAGCATCGCCACGCCCAGCGCGAAGCCCAGCTTCAGCGGCACCGAGAACAGCACGTAGAGGAAGGTCACCTTCATCGAGGCGAGGAACTTCGGATCGGCGGTGGCGATCCGGACATAGTTCGCCGCCCCGACCCAGTGCGGATCCTGCAGCAGGTCGAAATCGGTGAAGGAGAGGTAGAGCGAGACCAGGATCGGACCGGCGGTCAGGCCGATGAACCCGATCAGCCACGGGGTCAGGAACAGATAGCCAGCAAGGCCCCGCGACGACACCCGTCGCGATCGCCGCGTCCGCCCCACCTGCCCCGCCGCCTGAACCGCCACTGTCATGGGATCACCCGCGATCGAGAATGCTGTTGGCTTCGTCGACGAACTGCTTGGCCCCGTCGGCCGGCGACGCCTGCTCGAATCCGACCTGCTCGTTCACCCGCTTCAGCAGGAAGGAGATCTCGCCCGCGCCCTTGGGCGCCGACGGCGGCAGGGGGCCGACCTTGTCGGTGATGAAGGCGATGTAGTCGAGCGCGATCTTGTTCTGCGCGTCGAGCGTCGGCCCCACCACATCGCGCAGCGCCTTCGAGGCCGGGACTCCGCGCTCGACGCCCAGCGCCTTCCCCGCCTCCGGGTCGGTCACGTAGTAGTTGACCACGCGCACCGCCTGCTCCGCGACCGTGCTGCGGGCGCTGATGCTCCACAGCATCGACGGCTTCAGGTACTGGCCCGGCTTCGCGCCCGGCCCGCCGCTCGGCTGCAGGGTCATGTCCAGCTTGGACTTGACCAGCGCCTGATGCGCCACGAGCTGGTTCGAATTGGTGCTGATGGCAGCCGCCTTGCCGAGGGCGAGCATGCTGCTCTCCGGCGCGTTCTTGTCCAGCGCCTGGACATCGGCCGGCGGCACCGCGCCCTTCTGGCGCAGCCCGTGCCAGAAGCCGAACCAGTCCTCCATGTCCTTCACGTCGAAGCCCAGCCGGCCTTCGGCGGTGTAGAGAGACTTGCCGCGCTGGCGGGTCCAGCAGTCGAGCGACGGCTCGACGCCGCCGGCATCCTGCATGCCCCAGTAGCCCGGCTTCTTCTGGGCGACGGCGAGCGACCAGTCGGCCCATTGCGTCCAGCTCCAGTCCCAGGACGGAACCTCGACGCCGAGCTGCTTCACCGCCTCCGCGTCATAGACGAAGGCGGTCGAATTGTTGCCGAGATTGATGCCGTAGAGCTTGCCGTCGACCCGGCCGCAATCGATCGAGGGGCCGCCGAAATCGTCGATCTTGAGGATCGACGGCATGTACTCGTCGAGCGGCAGCAGCGCGCCGCGCCGGGCGTATTCGACGATGTAGCGGTAGTCCATCTGGATCAGGTCGGGCGCGTTGCGGCCCGCAGTCTGGGTGGCCAGGCGCGGCCAGTAGTCGGGCCAGCCCAGATTCTCGCCGGTGATGCCGACGCCGGAATGCCCGGCCTCGTAAAGCCTGTTGACCGTGTTGGTCCGGTCCGCCCGCTCCTTCGAACCCCACCAGAACATGCGCAGGCGCGTGTCCTGGGCCCAGAGCGGCCGCGGTACGCCCGTCAGCGCCAACCCGGCCGCGGCGCCCCCCGCTGTGAGAATCTGCCTGCGGTTCATGCGCAGCGTCGCCATTCGTTTCCTCCTTGAGCTGGCGCCCTTCTTGGCGAGGGCGGCCGCAAAGAATGAACGGCCGGTTCTCCGGCCTTGGGTTAGGCCCCGGATGGGGGGGCCGGCGAGGCGATGTTATAACCAGTTGGTTACAAGCTAGATCGATGCGATGATGACTGTCAACCCGAACCCCGACGGCATTGTTCCCGCTGCCGCCGGCTGTGACCGAGGCCCCAGATCCGTGAGCATCACCGAAGACCCGCCCGCCCCTCCGACCCGCCCGCCCGCAGCCAAGGCCGTGCGCGACCCGGAACGCACCAGCGCGGCGATCCTGGCGGCCGCGGTCAAGGAGTTCATGGACAAAGGCTACAGCGGCGCGCGGATCAATGAAATCGCCAAGCGCGCCGGCGCCAACAAACGCATGCTGTACCATTATTTCGGCGACAAGGAGGCGCTGTACCTCGCCGTGCTCGAGGGCGCCTATGTCGCCATCCGGTCGGCCGAGAGCAAGCTGCACCTCGCCGATCACGACCCGGTGGAAGGCGTCCGCGAGCTGGCCCTGTTCACTTGGCGCTACTTCATCGAGCACCCGGAATTCCTGAGCCTGCTGCAGACCGAGAACATGATGAAGGCCCGCCACCTCAAGCGGTCGGCGCGGATCTTCGACCTGCATTCGCCGCTGGTCGCCGTGATCTCGGACCTGCTCAAGCGCGGCGCGGCGACCGGCGTGTTCCGGGCCGACGCCGACCCGGTGAAGGTCTATGTCAGCATCGCCTCGCTGGGCGCCTTCTACCTGTCGAACCGCTACACCCTGTCGACCATCTTCCGGCGCGAGCTGACCGAGACCAAGGCGCTGGCCGAATGGGGCGACCACATCGCCCACATGATCCTGGCCTCGCTGCGGCCCTGATCCGGCGCACCGCCCTCTTGACGAAAGGGTCGATCCGTGATGCGGTAGTAACCAATTGGTTACAATCACGGCCGGGATGAACGCCCCGGCCGCATCGGGAGGGAAGACCGGAATGGCCACCCAGCGCCTCGGCATCATCATGCACGGCATCACCGGACGCATGGGCTACAACCAGCATCTGGTGCGGTCGATCTGCGCCATCCGCGACCAGGGCGGCGTGGTGCTGCCCAACGGCGACAAGGTGATGCCCGACCCGATCCTGGTCGGCCGCAACGCCGAGAAGGTCGAGGAGCTGGCGAAGCGCCACGGCATCGCCCGCTGGACCGCCGACCTCGGCAAGGCCCTGGCCTCGCCCGACGACACCGTGTTCTTCGACGCCGGCTCGACCCAGATGCGGACCGAGCTGCTGAGCCGCGCCATCGACGCCGGCAAGCACATCTACTGCGAGAAGCCGATCGCCGAGACCCTGGCGGACGCGACCTCGGTCGCCCGCCGCGCTACCGCCCGCGGCATCCGCCACGGCGTGGTGCAGGACAAGCTGTACCTGCCCGGGCTGCAGAAGATCCGCATGCTGCGCGACTCCGGCTTCTTCGGCCGCATCTTCTCGGTGCGCGGCGAGTTCGGCTACTGGGTGTTCGAAGGCGACTGGCAGGCGGCGCAGCGGCCGAGCTGGAACTACCGCAAGGCCGATGGCGGCGGCATCAT
Organism: Inquilinus sp. 2KB_23; assembly: GCF_052115705.1. Classification (NCBI taxonomy): domain Bacteria; kingdom Pseudomonadati; phylum Pseudomonadota; class Alphaproteobacteria; order Rhodospirillales; family Rhodospirillaceae; genus Inquilinus; species Inquilinus sp. 2KB_23. The sequence goes on from NZ_JBFRHF010000014.1 coordinate 185,725, forward strand.
CCTCGACATGCTGTGCCACTGGCGCTACGTGCTGGACAACCTGTTCGGCGAGGTCAAGTCGGTCAGCTGCCTCGGCGCCACCCATATCCCGGAGCGGGTGGACGAGGCCGGCAAGCGCTACGACGCCGATGCCGACGACGCCGCCTATGCCACCTTCCAGCTCGAGGGCGGCGTGGTCGCCCACATCAACTCCTCCTGGGCGGTGCGGGTGCGGCGCGACGACCTGGTCACCTTCCAGGTCGACGGCACCCATGGCTCGGCGGTGGCCGGGCTGACCCGCTGCTACACCCAGCACCGGGTGAACACGCCGCGGCCGGTGTGGAACCCCGACGTGCCGCAGACCATGAAGTTCCTCGACCAGTGGGAAGAGGTGCCGGACAACACGGTCTATGACAACGGCTTCAAGGCGCAGTGGGAGGATTTCATCCGCCACGTCGTCGCCGGCACGCCCTGGAAATATGATCTGTGGCAGGGCGTCAAGGGCGTGCAGCTGGCCGAGGCCGGGCTGCAGAGCTGGGCCGAGCGGCGCTGGGTCGACCTGCCGGCGCTGGAGCGCTGAGCCATGGCCGCCCTCACCCTTCCCCGCAACGGCGGCGGTCTCGAAAGCTACAGCATCCGCAACGCGCCGCTGCCGACGCCGGCACCGGGTAGCGCGCCCGCTTTCAACCGGGTCGCCTATGCCGCGGCGCATGTCGTGGCCGACCCGCTGGCCGACAACGACCCCTGGCTGGACACCGCGGTCGACTGGGACCGCACCCTCGCCTTCCGCCACTATCTCTGGGATCTCGGGCTCGGGGTCGCCGAGGCGATGGACACCGCCCAGCGCGGCATGGGGCTGGACTGGCCGACCGCCAAGGCGCTGATCGGCCGGGCCCTGGCCGGGGCGAAGGAGCGGCCGGGGGCCGTCATCGCCTGCGGCGCCGGCACCGACCATTTGCCGCCCGGCCCCGGCGTCACCGTCGCCGACGTCATCGCCGCCTATGAGCAGCAGATCGAGGCGGTCGAAGGCCTGGGCGGCCGGGTGATCCTGATGGCCAGCCGGGCCCTGGCCGCCGTGGCCAAGGGGTCGGACGACTACATCAGGGTCTATGGCCGGATCCTGGCCCAGGTGAAGCAGCCGGTGATCCTGCACTGGCTGGGCGAGATGTTCGACCCGGCCCTGGCCGGCTATTGGGGCGATGCCGACCATAACAGGGCGATGGACACCTGCCTGGCCGTGATCCGCGACAGCGCCGCCAAGGTCGACGGCATCAAGATCTCGCTCTTGTCCAAGGAGAAGGAGATCGCGATGCGCCGCCGCCTGCCGCAGGGCGTGCGCATGTACACCGGCGACGACTTCAACTACGCCGAGCTGATCGCCGGCGACGAGCACGGCTATTCCGACGCGCTACTTGGCATCTTCGACGCCATCGCACCGGCGGCCTCGGCCGGGCTGGCCCGGCTGGCGGCCGGGGACGAGGCCGGGTTCCACGCCATCCTGGCGCCGACCGTGCCGCTGAGCCGTCACATCTTCAAGGCGCCGACCCGCTTCTACAAGACCGGGGTGGTGTTCCTGGCCTATCTGAACGGGCTGCAGGACCATTTCCTGATGATCGGCGGCCAGCAGAGCACGCGGTCGCTGCCGCATCTGGCCGAGCTGTTCCGCCTGGCCGACGCCGCCCGCGTGCTGCGCGACCCGGACCTCGCCGCCCAACGCATGCGCAAGGTGCTGGCCGTGGGCGGGGTGGAGTGAGGCCGTGACCGCTCCCCGCCTGCGCGTGGTCGAGGCCCGGCTGCGCGAGCGGCCGGTGCGGTTCCGGCTGCCGTTCCGCTTCGGCGCCACCACGGTGACCGGGGCGCCGCAGGCCTTCCTGCGGCTGGTGGTCGAGACCGCGGACGGACGCCGCGCCGAGGGCCAGGCCGCCGAGCTGCTGGTGCCGAAATGGTTCGACAAGGACCCGGCCCTGACCGAGGCGCAGAACTTCGACCAGCTGCGCCGGTCCCTCGCCATCGCCGCCGGGCTGTATCGCGACGCGGCCCCAGCCTCGGCCTTCGCCCTGCACACGGCGCTGGAGCCGCGCCAGCACGCCGCCTGCGCCGCCGAGGGCCTGGGCGGGCTGCTCGCCTCCTTCGGCCTGGCCCTGTTCGACCGCGCCATCCTCGACGCGCTGTGCCGGCTGGAGGGCACCGACTCGGTCACCGCCGTCCGCACCAACCGCATGGGCCTGGACGCCGCCACCGCGCCTGACCTGGCCGAGTTCGACCTCGGCCTGTTCCTGGCCGGGCTGTCGCCGGCCGAGACCCTGCACGCCCGCCACACCATCGGCCTCGCCGACCCGATCACCACCGCCGAGATCCCGGCCGCCGAGCGGCTGGAGGACGGCCTGCCGCAGAGCCTGGAGCAGGCGGTCGCCGCCTATGGCCACAGCCACTTCAAGCTGAAGCTGAGCGGCCGGGCCGATGCCGACCTCGACCGGCTGGGCCGGATCGCCGCGGTGCTCGACACCCTGCCCGATTATCGCGCCACGCTTGACGGCAACGAGCAGTTCGCCGAGGCCGGCCCGGTGGTCGAGTTCTGGGACCGCTTCGCCGCCGACCCGCGCCTGGCCCGGCTGCGCGCCGCCGTGCTGTTCCTGGAGCAGCCGATCGCCCGGGCCCGCGCCCTGGCCGAACCGATCCATGCCTTGGCGGAGCGCGTGCCGGTCGAGATCGACGAATCCGATGCCGAGATCGGCGCCTTCCCGCGGGCCCGGGCGCTGGGCTATCGCGGCGTGTCGTCGAAATCCTGCAAGGGCGTCTACCGCGCGCTCTTGAACCGCGCCCGGATCGCCAAGTGGAGCGCCGAGAGCGGCACCCGCTTCTTCCTGTCGACCGAGGATCTGACCACCCAGGGCGGCGTCGCCCTGCAGCAGGACCTGGTGCTGGCCGCGCTGGTCGGCGCCGGCCATGTCGAGCGCAACGGCCACCACTATGTCGACGGCATGGCCGGCGCCCCGGCGGCCGAACAGCAGGCCTTCCTGGCCGCCCACCCCGACCTCTACGCCGCATCCGGCGGCCGCACCCGACTGAGCATCCGCGGCGGGCGCCTGGCCATCGGCTCGGTGCTGGCCGCGCGCGGCCTGGGCACCGCCATCACCCCCGACTGGTCGGCGATGGCCGACGGACCGACGGAGATCTGATCCATGGCTGAAGGTCTGTCGATCAACCTCGCCACCACCCGCATGCAATGGGACATGCGCCAGGCGGCCGAGGCCTGCCTGACGCACGGCATCACCGCGATCGCGCCGTGGCGCGACCAGGTGCAGAAGATCGGCCTGGGCGAGGCCGCCCGCATCGTTCGCGACAACGCTTTCCAGGTCACCGGACTGTGCCGCGGCGGCATGTTCCCGGCCGGCGACCCCGAGGCCCGCAAGACCGCGATCGACGACAACCTGCGCGCGGTCGACGAGGCCGCCGAGCTGGGCGCCGACTGCCTGGTGCTGGTGGTGGGCGGCCTGCCGCAGGGGTCGCGCGACATCGCCGCCGCCCGCGAGATGGTGGCCGACGGCATCGCCGCCATCCTGCCGCACGCCCGGGCCAGCGGCATCCCGCTGGCGATCGAGCCGCTGCACCCGATGTACGCCGCCGACCGCGCCTGCGTGAACACGCTGAGGCAGGCGCTGGACATCTGCGACCTCCTGGGCGACGGCGTCGGCGTCGCCATCGACGTCTACCATGTCTGGTGGGACCCGGAGCTGATGCCCCAGATCGCCCGGGCGGGCGCGGGCGGCCAGATCCTGGCGCACCACATCTGCGACTGGCTGGTGCCGACCACGGACCTGCTGCTGGACCGCGGCATGATGGGCGACGGGGTGATCGACCTGCGCGGCATCCGCGCCGCGATCGAGGCCGCCGGCTATGCCGGGCCGCAGGAGGTCGAGATCTTCTCGGCCGAGACCTGGTGGAAGCGCCCCGGCGACGAGGTGCTGAAGACCTGCGTCGAGCGCTACGAGACGCTCTGCACGCTGTAACCGGACACGTTGTGAGAGAGGCGAGGATGAGCCAGGGCAAGACGAAGGTCGCGCTGATCGGAACCGGCCATCGCGGCGCGGGAACCTGGGGCAAGGAGCTGCTGGCCCAGGTCGGCGACGTGGTCGAGATGGTCGGCCTGTGCGACCAGAACCCGCTGCGGCTGGAGCGGGCGCGGGCGGCGATCGGCGTCGACGCGCCGGTCTTCACCGATCTCGGCGCCATGCTGCGCGAGACCCGGCCGGACCGGCTGATGGTCTGCAGCCGCGACAGCGCGCATGACGACCACATCGTCCAGGCGCTGGAGGCCGGGGTCGACGCCATCACCGAGAAGCCGATGACGACCACGGCGGAGAAGTGCCGCCGCATCCTGGAGGCGGAGAAGCGGACCGGCCGCCGGGTCGACGTCACCTTCAACTACCGCTACGCCCCGACCTCGCGGCGGATCAAGCAGCTGCTGCTGGAGGGCGCGATCGGCGAGGTCGTGTCGGTCGACTTCCACTGGTATCTCGACACCAAGCATGGGGCGGACTACTTCCGCCGCTGGCATGCCTACCGCGCCAATTCCGGCAGCCTGTTCGTGCACAAGGCGACCCACCATTTCGACCTGCTGAACTGGTACCTGGCCTCGGAGCCCGAGGAGGTGTTCGCCCGCGGCGAGCTGCGCCATTACGGCCGCAAGGGCCCGTTCCGCGGCACCCGCTGCAAGACCTGCCCGCATGCCGGCGAATGCGACTTCCACATGGACCTCGCCTCCGACGCCTGGCTGACCATGCTGTACGAGGACCCGTCGCGCGAGGACGGCTATATCAGAGACGCCTGCGTGTTCCGCGAGGACATCGACATCCCCGACACGATGAGTGCGGCGCTGCGCTACAAGAACGGCGTCCAGGTCTCCTACTCGCTCAACACCTTCATGCCGATCGAGGGCCACCACCTGGCCTTCAACGGCACCAAGGGGCGGATCGAGGTGCGACAGTTCGAGCGCCAGCCCTGGGCCACGCCGCCGGCCGACGAGATCCTGCTGATGCGCAACTTCGGCGCGGTCGAGCACATCTGGGTGCCGCAGGAACCGGGCGGCCATTGGGGCGGCGACCCCAAGATGCAGGCGATGCTGTTCCGGCCGGGAATCGAAGACCCGCTGGGCCTGCGCGCCGACGCCCGCGCCGGCGCCCTGGCGGTGCTGTGCGGCGTCGCGGCGCTGGAGAGCATCGACACCGGCCGCAGCGTCGCGGTGGCCCCGCTGCTGGCTGGGTGATTCCACTCCGGCTCTTCCCGCCCGGCCGGTTTTCGGCCACCTTGCCGGCCCAGGGGGGAAGCCGCGCATGAGTCATCTCGAAACCAGGCGGGGCGGGCGCGCATGAGCCCGGCTGCCGACACCGCCGCGTCGCGCGCCGGCGCCCCGCTGCTGGGGCTGCTGCTGCTGTGCTCGTTCCTGTGGGGCACCGGGTATCTGCTGACCAAGGTGCTGGCGGTGGAGTTCGCGCCGATGCCGCTGACCGCGATCCGCGGCGTGATGGGCGGCGGGCTGCTGGCGCTGTGGCTGCTGGCGCGCGGGCAGAACATCCTGCCGCGCGGCCGGGAATGGCGCGACTGGCTGGTGCTGGGCATCTTCCAGGGCATCATCCCGAATACGCTGACCGCCTATGCCCTGGCCGACACCACCGCCGGGCTGGCGGTGCTGATCGCGGCGTCGAGCCCGCTGATGGTGGCGGTGCTGGCGCATCTGCTGTTCCCCGACCAGAGGCTGACCGGCCGGCGCGCCGGCGGCGTGCTGGTCGGTTTCGCTGGCATGGCCATCCTGCTGGGCCCCGCCGCCTTCGCCGACAGCCCCGGCGGGCTGTTCGGCCCGCTGGCGATGGCGGTGACCGCCGCCAGCTACGCCATCGGCGTGATCTATGTCCGCGGCATCCCGGCGCCGCAGCCGGTGCGGCTGGCGCTGGGCCAGCAGCTGTTCTCCGGCCTGCCCAGCCTGGCGATCGTGCTGGCCGTCACCGGCCCGTCCGCCTTCGCCGCGGTGCCGGCGCATGCGGTCGAGCTGGCGGCCTTCGGCATCTTCGCCACCGCGGTGCCGATCGCGCTGTACATGCAGATCCTGCGCATCGCCGGCCCGACCTTGGGGTCGATGAACGCCTACCTCACCCCGGTCTGGACCCTGCTGCTGGGCCTCGTCGTGCTGCACGAGCCGGTGGGCCCGCGCGAGATCCTCGGCGGCCTGGTGGTGCTGGGCGGCATCGCCATCGTCTCCTCGGCCAACCGCCGCCGACGCGCCGCGGCCTGAGGGCCGGCTCTCCCCCTCACCCTCCCGGCCCAAGCGGGCCGGGCCCCTCCCTCTCCCCAAGGAGAGGGGAAAGGGGGCGCGGCTCTCCTTACCTCTCCTTGGGGAGAGGTAAGGAGAGGTAAGGAGAGGGGGTGGCCCCGCCCTATCCGTCACCCGGTGTCTGGAGCGTCCGGGGCGTCCAGGGCCTTCGGTTTGAAGCCATAGACCATCGGGCTGAGCCCAAGCGACCGGCAGAGGCGGTGGGCGGCGGTGGCGATGGTCTCGGTGTCGAGCGTCTCGATCACATCGGGCTCCTGCAGCCGCACCGCCAGCCCGGCCCGGAGCCCCGGGATCCAGGCGGGATCGGCGCATTCCGCAAAGTCGCGCTCGACCGCCGCGGTCACCGCCTTCCGGCGCTTGGCCCGGATCGCCTGGATCTCCGCCGGGCTGCCCGCCGGCCGCCTGGGGCGCGGCGTGGCCGGCCATTCCTCGCCGCGCCAGCGCTGCCAGGTCTCGGACAGGCCGAGGCCGCAGGCCACCCCCGCCATCACCGACCCCACCGGCCGGTCCTCGACCCGGACGTCCTGGTCCTCGTAGAGCCCGTCGACCCGCTCCTCGAGATCGTCCTTCAGGGCGTTGAAGCGGCCCTCATCCTCGATCTCCTCGCAGATCATGTCCTGCAG
>NZ_JBFRHF010000015.1:0-188674 GCF_052115705.1 Inquilinus sp. 2KB_23
TCCCCGCAACCAGATACCAACAGGCCCGATGCCAACGCATCGGGCCTGTTCTCGTTCCGGGCACTGCACCGTTCCACGCTGACAGCGTCAGGCGCGGGCCAGGGACGCCTTCACCTCGCGCAGGATCTCGTCAGACAGGGCGGGGTCGTTGACCATCCGGGACATCGTCAGCGCCCCGACCATCGTGCACAGCGCGACCAAAGCGCGGCCCCTGGCAGCGTCCGGCCCAGTCTTGCCGCACTCCGCAGCGATGACGTCGACCAGCTTGCGAAAGCCGTCCGTGGCCGCGTCGCGGACGGGGTCGCTGCTGCGCGCGATCTCGCCGCCGAGCGCCGCGAACGGGCAGATCCCCGACGGGTCGTCCCGCCGGTCGGATGAGAGGTAGTCCCCCAGGATGGTTTCCAGGCCGCGCTGGTCCGGCTCCGCCCGGGCCGTGGCGATCGATGCGATCAGCCCTTCCGCCGCGGAGGCGCAGGTCTCGGCGACAAGCTCGTCCTTCGAGCCGAAATGCCGGTAAAAGCCGCCATGGGTGAGCCCGGCCGCGGCCATCAGCTCCGACAGCCCGGTCGCGCCGATGCCGTTGCGGCGGAACTCGACCGACGCGGCGTCGACGATCCGCGCCCGGGTCTCAGCGGCTTCCTTCCTGGATTTCCTCATCCCGCGTTCATGTCCTCGACGATGTCGGGCCGGCGATGCTCGCCGACGTTTAGATTGTACTTGGCATCTTAGTTGATGTCGAACGACATCCAAATCAACCGGTGTCCGGCCTCACCGCCATGGGACCGACCGCGGCCGGGGTCTCCTTCCATGACTCTTCGCCTGGCCACTTGACGCCTTGGATGGCGATCATCATCTAAGCCCGACATAGATGTCGAATGACATCTTAATACAAGACCGGCCCGGGTTTTTGAACAATGCGGGCCGAACGGACTTCCGATCGATGAACAGGCCACCGATCGCCCTTCCCGAATGGAAGGGCGGGTCTTTGGGGATCAGCGGGACCAGCACATGAACGAATTCAGCAGATTGCCGGAGGCCGAGGAGCTGGAGCAGTCCGTCGCGACGCGTCGCAAGGCTTGGCCCTGGCTGGCGGGCGTGGCCGTGATCGCGCTGGCCGGCGTGGCATGGTTCGAGCTGTCGGGCCGCGCCACCGGTCCGGTGGCCCAGGCCGCGGTCCCGCCGGCGCCGGTGACCATCAGCCGGCCGCTGGTGCGCGATGTCGACACCCGGATCGGCTTCCTCGGCCAGTTCTCGGCGGTCGATCGCGTCGAATTGCGGGCGCAGGTCGGCGGCACGCTCGCCGAGATCCATTTCCAGGACGGGCAGATCGTCCACCAGGGGGACCTGCTCTTCGTGATCGACCCGACCCCCTACGAGATCAAGCTCGCCCAGGCGACGGCCCAGCTCGAGGCGGCGCAGTCGAGCTTCGCGCTCGCCAGCAGCCAGCTGGTCCGGGCCCAGACGCTCAAGCGCAGCGATTTCGGGACCGCCGAGGCCGTCGACCAGCGCACCTCCGAGGTCGGCGCCGCCCAGGCCGCGATCGACGACGCCAAGGCGCAGATCCGCGACGCCCAGTTCGACATCGACCACAGCCGCATCGTCGCCCCGTTCAGCGGCCGCATCGGCGCGCACCAGGTCTCGGTCGGCAACCTGATCGCCGGCAGCCGTTTCGCGAGCAGCCCGACGACGGTGCTGGCGACCCTGGTCTCGCTCGACCCCATCCATCTCGACTTCGACATGAGCGAATCCGACTTCCTAACCTTCTCGCGCCAGCGCGCGGGCAACCCGGGCGGGCTGGCGGACAAGGTCGACATCAGCCTCAGCGACGAGACCCGCTTCACGAGGCAGGGCACGCTCGAATTCGTCGACAACGCGCTCGACCGCTCCAGCGGCACCATCCATGCCCGGGCGCTGGTCTCCAACCCCGACCTGTTCCTGACGCCCGGCCAGTTCGCCCGGCTGCGCCTGGCGGTCGCGCCGGCCGCGCCGACGGTGCTGGTGCCCGACGCCTCGGTCCTGCTCGACCAGTCGCAGCACATCGTGCTGACGGTCGACGCCGACGGCACCGTGGTGCCCAAGCCGGTCGAGACCGGCGACCTGCGCGGCGGGCTGCGGGTCATCCGGTCCGGGCTGGCGGCGGATGACCGGGTGATCATCGACGGCATCGTGCGGGCCGCCCCCGGCGGCAAGGTCACGCCGCAGGATGGCGCCATCGACTACAGCGCCGCCTCCGACGGCCAGAGCTAGGAGGGGAGGCCACCATGCGCCTGACCCATTTCTTCATCGACCGGCCGATCTTCGCGACCGTTCTCAGCACCTTCCTGACCCTGGTCGGGCTCGGCGCCCTCTTCATCCTGCCGATCGCGCAGTATCCGGAGATCGTGCCGCCGACCGTGCAGGTGACGACGACCTATCCGGGTGCGTCGGCCGAAACCGTGTCGCGCACTGTGGCGACGCCGCTGGAACAGCAGATCAACGGCGTCGAGAACATGCTGTATCTCAGCAGCCAGTCGACCGGCGACGGCAAGCTGACGGTCACGGTGACGTTCCAGATCGGCACCGACCTGAACGTGGCGCAGATGCTGACGCAGAACCGCGTCCAGGATGCGCTGCCGAGGCTGCCCGACGACGTCCAGCGTCTGGGCGTGCAGGTCCGCAAGGCGACGCCGAACATCCTGCTGGCCGTCCACCTCTACTCGCCGGACAGCTCGCGCGACACGCTCTACATGTCGAATTACGCGACGCTGCATGTGAAGGATGCGCTGGCCCGGCTGCCGGGCGTCGGCGACGTGCAGTTCCAGGGCGCGCGCGAATACGCCATGCGGATCTGGCTGGACCCGGACAAGGTGGCGGCCCGGAACCTCGACGCCAGCGAGGTGCTGGCCGCCTTGCGGGCGCAGAATCTCCAGGTCTCCGCCGGCATCCTGAACCAGCCCCCGGTGCCGTCGAAAGAGGCGTACCAGATCAACGTCCAGACCCTCGGCCGGCTGTCTACGCCCGACCAGTTCGCCGACATCGTGGTGAAGTCCGACGATGAGGGCCGGGTCACCCGGGTCCGCGACATCGGCCGGGTCGAAATCGGCGCCGCGGATTACGGGTCGACCAGCTACATGGACCGGGGGCCGGGCTTGCCGCTGCTGATCTTCGCGCAGCCGGGCGCGAATTCCCTGGCGGTGGAAAGCGAAGTCCTGGGCACCATGCAGACCCTGGCCAAGGACTTCCCGCCGGGCCTGGACTACAAGGTGATCTACGACCCGACCATCTTCATCGGCAAATCCGTCGACCAGGTGATCGAGACGATCTTCGAGGCGATCCTGCTCGTCGTCGTCGTCGTCTTCGTGTTCCTGCAGAGCTGGCGGGCCTCGATCATCCCGGTCATCGCCATCCCGGTGTCGCTGGTCGGGACGTTCTCGGTGCTCTACGCCCTGGGCATCTCGCTGAACAACCTGTCGCTGTTCGGTCTGGTGCTGGCCGTCGGTATCGTGGTCGATGACGCGATCGTCGTGGTCGAGAATGTCGAGCGCAACCTGCATCGCGGCATGACGCCGGCGGCGGCCGCGCACAAGACGATGGACGAGGTCGGCGGCGCGCTGATCGCCATCGCCCTGACCCTGTGCGCGGTGTTCGTGCCGTCGGCCTTCCTGTCCGGCATCACCGGCGAGTTCTTCCGCCAGTTCGCGGTCACCATCGCGGCCTCGACCGTTATCTCCTGCTTCGTGTCGCTGACCCTCAGCCCGGCCCTGTGCGCGGTGCTGTTCAAGGCGCATGACCCGCACCAGGTGGCGCGGGCCAGCCTGGGCCGCCGCCTGCTGCAGGCCGGCTTCGGCCGCTTCAACCGCGGCTTCGACCGGCTGTCCAACGGCTATGGCGGCTTGGCGCGCCGGCTGATCCGGGCGACGGCGGTGGTCCTCATCCTCTATGTCGGCCTGGTGGCTCTCACCGGCGTCCAGTTCGCCCGCACCCCGACCGGCTTCATTCCGGAGCAGGACCAGGGCTACCTCATCACCGTGGTCCAGCTGCCCCCCGGCGCTACGCTGGACCGCACCGAGGCGGTGGTGAAGGAGGCGATCGAGATCATCATGACGACGCCGGGCATCGAACATGTGGCGCCCTTCGCCGGCCTCGACGCCACCACCTTCACCGTGGCGTCCAATGCGGGGACGATCTTCTCGGGCCTGCCGTCGCTCTACAACCACCACATCGACGGCGTCACCGCGAACACGGTGCTGGCCGATCTGCGCAAGCGCCTCTCCGTGATCCAGGACGCCTATGTCCTGACCATCCCGCCACCGCCGGTGCAGGGCATCGGCAGCGCCGGCGGCTTCAAGATGATGCTGCAGGACCAGGCCGGCCTCGGCTCCGACGCGCTGGCCAAGGCGGCGCAGGCCCTGGTCGCCGCCGCCAACAAGGACCCGGCAATCGGCGGCGCCTTCACCCTGTTCAGCACCCGGTCGCCGTCGATCTACACCGACATCGACCGGGTGAAGGCCCAGAAGGTCGGGCTGACGCCGACCGACGTGTTCACGACGCTGCAGGTCTATCTCGGCTCGCAGTATGTGAACGACTTCAACTATCTCGGCCGCACCTTCCAGGTCATCGCCCAGGCCGATGGCAGCTTCCGCCAGAACGCCGGGGACATCTCGCGCCTCAAGGCCCGCAACGCCTCGGGCGAGATGGTGCCGATCGGCTCGGTGGCCCGGCTGACGGCCGAGACCGCGCCGTACCGCGTGCCGCGCTACAACCTGTTCCCGGCCGCCGAGGTCCAGGGCGTCGCCGCCCCCGGCGTCGCCACCGGCACCGCGCTGAAGCGGATGGAGGAGCTGGCGCATGAGGTCCTGCCGCACGGCATCGGCTTCGAATGGACCGAGCTGGCCTTCCAGCAGCAGCAGCAGGGCACGCCGACCCTGCTGGTGTTCGGTGCCGCCGCCCTGTTTGTGTTCCTGGTGCTGGCCGCCCAGTATGAAAGCTGGAAGCTGCCGCTGGCCGTGGTGCTGATCGTGCCGATGTGCCTGCTGGCCTCGGTCACCGGGCTGGGGCTGCGCGGCATGCCGATCGACGTGCTGGCCCAGATCGGCTTCGTGGTCCTGGTCGGGCTCGCGGCCAAGAACGCGATCCTGATCGTCGAGTTCGCCCGCCAGGCCGAGGACGAGGGCGCCACGGCGGCCGAGGCGGCGGTGCAAGCGGCGCGCACCCGGCTGCGCCCGATCCTGATGACGTCCTTCGCCTTCATCCTCGGCGTCGCACCGCTGGTGGTCGCGACCGGGGCGGGGTCGGAGATGCGCCAGTCACTGGGGACGGCGGTGTTTTCGGGCATGCTGGGGGTGACCGTGTTCGGCCTGCTGTTCACGCCGGTCTTCTACACGGTGATCCGCAAGCTCGGCAGCCGGCGGCGGGCGCCCGTCGCGGCTGTCGGGACCACCGGGGTGTCCTGACCCCGCTGGGAAAGCCCTGGAGCCGGAACGATAGAGGCCCTCGTCCCAGGACGGGGGCTTCTGTCGTTCTGGGGTGGCGAGGATTGTTGCTTGGATCGTCGCAATGCACGATCCTTCCGCTCCAGTGTTCCCATGAGCGGAAGACCGAATTGGATCGCATCGAAGCGATGAAGGTGTTCGTCGCGGCCCTGGACGAGGGCAGCTTGGCTGGTGCCGGGCGCCGGCTGGGGCGGTCGCCGGCTGCCGTGAGCCGGGCCATCGCCTTCCTGGAGCGCCATGTCGGCGCCGAGCTGCTCCACCGCACCACCCGCTCGATCCGGCTCAGCGAGGCGGGCGAGCGCTACGCTTCCGCCTGCCGGCGCGTGCTGGTCGATCTCGAAGAAGCCGACCTGTCCGTGGCGGATGAGCGGGCCGCGCCGCGCGGGACACTCACCCTGACCGCGCCGCCGATCAGCGGCGAGGAAATCCTGCGGCCGATCGTCGGCGCCTATCTCGAAGCCTATCCGGCCGTCTCGGTGAATCTCGTGCTGCTCGACCGCCACGCCAATCTGGTGGAGGAGGGGATCGACATCGCCCTGCGTGTCGCCGAACTCCCTGATTCCTCGATGGTCGCCGTGCGGGTCGGGGGCGGCGTCAAGCGGGTCGTGGTCGCGTCACCGCGGTACCTTGCATCGCACCCCCGCATCGTCGAGCCGGCGGACCTCACCCGGCACCGCATCGTCACCACCACCCATTTCGGGCAGGACACCTGGGTCTTCCCGCCGCCGGAAGGCAGCGCGATCGCCCGGGCCGTCCACTTCAAGGCCCGGCTGCTGGTCAACAGCGTTCGGGCTGCGCTCGCTTCGGCGGTGGACGGGCATGGCGTGACGCGCCTCTACACCTATCATGTGGCCGAACGCGTGCAGGACGGGTCGCTGAAGGTCGTGCTGCGCGATGCCGAACCCCAGGCCCTGCCGGTCCACCTGGTCATGCCGCATGGCCGGGTGTCGGTGCCCAAGGTGCGGGCGTTCGTTGATTTCGCGGCCCCGCGCCTGCGAGCGGAATTCGCCAGGCTCTCCGCTGAGGCCGAGGCCCTTCGCGATTAAAGCAACGGAGGCCGCCGGACCGATGGCGGCCTCCGTGCCGGGTCAGCTGCCGCCTGCGGCCAGCCGCCTGCGCTTTTCGGGCACCGGCAAGCCGCCCCAGCCCCAGTTCTCCAGCTCGACCTCCTCGATGACGACGAAGGTCGCGTCGAGCGGCTTGTTGAGCACGTCGAGCAGCAGCTGGCTGACGCCGGCGATCAGCTTCGCCTTCTCCTCGGCCGTGACGGAATCGCGGCCGGGGCCGGACCCTTCGCGCGTGACCTGTATGGTGACGATCGGCATGAAGCCCTCCTTGGGTGGCCGGCGTCCCGATCCATCGGGCGCCGGCGTTGCACGACTGCGAGAGTATCGCGGATATCGGGATGCCGATGCCGGCGATTGCCCGAGGGCTCCGGCGTGATGACGTTTGCACGCCGGACGCGGCCTCGATCAGTGGCCGGCGGCCTGGCCGCCATCGACATGGAGGATCGCGCCCGTCGCGTAGCCGGCAGATTCGAGGTAGAGCACCGCGTCGACCACGTCGCGGATCTCACCCACCCGCTTGACCGGGTTGAGGTCGGCGACGAACGCCAGGGACTCCGCGGTGTGCAGCGGGGTCTTGATGAAGCCCGGCGAGACGGCGTTCACCCGGATGCCCTTCGAGGCGTACTCGATGGCGAGCGACTTGGTGGCGGAGACGATGCCGCCCTTGGTCAGGTTGGCCAGCCCCGCGGGCACGGCGGAGAGGGGGTGGTCGACGAAGCTCGTGGTGATGCTGACGATGTGGCCGGAGCCCTGCTTCAGCATCTCCGCCGCCGCACGCTGGGTGATGTGGAAGAAGCCGGCGAGGTTGGTCGCGATCACCGCGGCGAAGTCCTCGGCCGTGTAGTCCGTGAAGGGCTTGGCGATGAAGATGCCGGCGTTGTTGACCAGCGTGTCGACCCGGCCAAAGTGTGAAATCGCTTCCTTCACGACGCGGTCGGCCGTCGCGGGGTCGCCGATGTCGCCGGCGATAGCGAGAACATCGCGGTCGCTGCCCTGCTTGATCGAGCGGGACGTCGCCACCACCCGGAAGTCGCGATCCCGGTAGGCCTTGACCAGGCCGGCGCCGATACCCTGCGACCCGCCGGTGATGATGGCCACTTTCTGCTGGTTGCTCATGATCTGCCTCGATGATGTCGTCCGGCTGGCAGGGGTGCCGCCGGCGGCCCGGATCGGGCCGGCCCCCATCATTTACGATCGTTCATTGATCGGCAGAATGACTGGCATGCGGCAGAGACTCTTCCTTTAGACGGAAGAATGGGCCCTCGCCGCGGAAAGGGCAGGCCGCGCTTCAGATGCCGCAGCGCCGATATGGAGATCGTCTCCGGTCGCGCAGGACCCAAGGTCCTATATCCACCCTTTCGAGTCGGCTGACGTATCGTGGGGGATTGGGGCGAGCCGGAACGGCAGCGCCGGACCATTGGGGTATTCGACCATGACGCGCAGGACAGTGATGATCGCCGGCGGGGCAGGGGGCATGGGCCTGGCGACCGCCCTGCGCTTCGCCGCCGACGATGCCCGCCTGGTCCTGGCCGACCTGCCCGGGCCCAGGCTGCAGGAGGCGGAGGCCCGGGTCGCCGGGACGGGCGCCGACGTCCTCGCCCTCGGACTCGACATCCGGTCCGCGTCCGCCTGCCGTGAGGCCGTGGCCGGCGCGGCGGCCTGGGGCGGAAGACTCGATGTCCTGGTCAACGCGGCCGGGGTCTGGCTCGAGGGGCCGGCCGGGACCGTCGCCGAAGACGATTGGGACCGCGTGCTCGACATCAACCTCAAGGGCGCGTTCTTCCTGATCTCGGCGGCGATCCCCCATCTCGCCGCTGCGCGCGGCGCGGTGGTCAACATCGCCTCCGACGCCGGGCTGGTGGGCAACAGCGGCGCCGCGGTCTACTGCGCCTCGAAGGGCGGGCTGGTGCTGCTCAGCAAGGCGCTCGCACTGGAACTCGCGCCGCAGGGCATCCGGGTCAACGCCGTCTGCCCCGGCGACGTGGCCACGCCGATGATCGAGCACCAGGCCAACGCCTATGGCGGCGGCGACCCGACGCCTACAAGCGCCGGCTGCTCGGGCATTACCCGCAAGGGGAATCGGCGCGCTTCATCCAGGCGGAGGAGGTCGCCGGCTTCATCCACTACCTGTGCCAGCCGGGCGCGGCGCCGATCACGGGCGCGGCATTGCCCATCGATTTCGGCGTCACCGCCGGGTACTGATCCGGCGAAGCCGGCGTCCGGGCTCAGGCCGGCGGCAGCTGCACCGTCGCGGTGCTGATGCGGGCGCGCAGGGCGGCCGGCTTGATCCGCTCGGCGCCGAGCGGGACATAGCTCGGGTTCAGGGTGCGGAAGATCGGCAGCACGGCGGCGCCGCGGGCGGCGGCGTCGCGGCCCAGCGTCCCCCGCATCAGCCGCGGCCAGCGCCGGTGCTGGGTGGTGCCGAGCGAGCGGTACAGCGGATGCACCCGCTGCACCAGCCGGTCCAGCAGCCAGTCCGGCGCGTCGCCGCCCAGCAGGATCGCCTCCGGGTCGAACATGTTCTCGACGGCGTTGAGGCCGATGCGGAACGGCTCGATCGCGGCGTCCAGCCAGGCGTCGAGGCGGGGATCATCAGGCGCGATCTCGCGCTCGAACGCCTCGATCGACTGCAGCGCCAGCCCTTGCGCCGCCAGGTGCTGGAACGCGGCGTTCAGCGACAGATAGGCCTCCAGGCAGCCGCGGTTGCCGCAGTCGCAGCGCAGCCCGCCCGGCTGCACCATCAGGTGGCCGAACTCACCGGCATTGCCGGCGGCACCGGAAAAGGCGCGGCCCTCGATCATCAGCCCGGCGCCCAGGCCGATGCCGATGAAGACGTAGACGAAGGTGGAGAGCGACCGCGCCGCGCCGTACAGCCACTCGGCGCTGGCGGCGGCGGTGGCGTCGTTCTCCAGCTGCACCGGCAGCCCGATCGCGGCCTCCAGGTCGGCGGCGATCTTCAGCCCGTCCCAGCCGGGCAGGCTGGTGGGGCCCAGCCCCTCGACCTGGAACGGCCCCGGCATCACCAGCCCGACGCCGAGCAGCTGGTCGCGGGCGATGCCGGCCTCGGCGATGATCGCGTCGACCTGCTGCTTCAGCCGCGGCACCGTCTGCTCGGGGCTCGGCATCTCCACCGGCTGCACCGCCCGCTCGCGGACCTGGCCGGAGAGGTCGGCGACCACCGTGACCAGCCGTCCGCGGTCGAGCTGCAGCCCGATGGTGAAGCCGCCCTCCGGGTTGATCGCCAGCTGGATCGACGGCTTGCCGACGCCGGCGATCTTGCGGCCTTCCGGCCGCAGCAGCCCGGCCTCGTACAGCTCGTCGGCAAGGTTGGAGACGGTCTGTTTCGACAGCCCGGTCAGCCGGGCGATGTCGGCGCGCGACAGCGGGCCGTGCAGGCGGACGGCATCGAACACGACCCAAAGATTGATCAGCTTGGCCTGCTCGATATTGGTCGCCTTCAGCATGGCCGCCCCTCTTGTTGTGGCCCGAGCCTAGCCACGGAAAATTTATAAGTCAAATTGATCGCCTAATTGACGAGGCCGATTTCGTCACGCATTGTTGGGTCCACCCGATCGGACTGGATTGCCCCTCGCCGGGGCATCGCCGAGGTCAAGAGCGGGACAAAAACGGGGAGAGCATGATGAGACGGACCCTGGCATTGGCCCTGTTGCTGGCCGCCTTCGCACCCGCCGCCGCCGGCCTGGCGGAAGAGCCGTTCTACAAGGACAAGCTGGCGCTCGACCTGTCGGCGCCGCTGCCCGGCCCGGACGGCAGCGCCCCGTCGCCGGCCAAGGATCTGAACCTGAGCGACGCCGAGATCGGCACGCTGAAGTCCGGCGGCCACAAGGCGGCGCTGCTGTGGCATGGCGGCGGCGACTGGGTGAATGCGGTGACGGCGGGCGCCAAGGCCCGCTTCGCCGAACTCGGGATCGAGGTCGTCGCCACCTCCGACGCACAATACGACCCGGCGAAGCAGGCCAACGACATCGAGACCGCGATGGCGCTGCAGCCGGACGTGATCCTGACCCTGATCCTCGACCCGGTGCAGGGGGCGGCGGCGCTGAAGCCGGCAGTGGCCAAGGGCGTCACCACCGTGCTGCTGAGCAACCCGGTGCAGGGCTTTGCCGCCGGCCGCGACTATGTCGGCATCGTCACCGACGACATCGCCGGGATGGGCGTGGCCGCGGCCGCGCTGATGAACGACGCGCTGGGCGGCAAGGGCGCCGTCGGCTTCATCTATCACGACGCCAAGTACTTCATCACCAACGGCCGCGACAACGGCTTCCGGGCGACGCTGGAGCAGAAGTATCCCGGTCTGGTGATCGTCGATGCCAAGGGCTTCACGGCCGAGCCGCAGACCTTCGACCTGGCCTCGGCGATGATCCAGCAGCATCCCGAGATCAAGGGCATCTACGTCGCCTGGGACGTGGCGGCGGAAGGCGTGGTCGAGGCGCTGCGGGCGGCAGGGCGGACCGACGTCAAGGTGGTGACCTACGACCTCGGCGCCACCAACGCGCTCGACATGGCCAAGGGCGGGTCGATGTACGGCACCGTCGCCGACCAGCCCTACGACATCGGCACGGCCATGGCGACGCTGGCCGGGTATGGCCTGCTGAAGAAGCCGGCGCCGGCCTTCAACACCGTCGGCCTCGTTCCCGTGACCAAGGCCAACCTGGCACAGGGCTGGGAAGGCTCGCTGAAGCGGCCGCTGCCGGACTCGGTCGCCAGCGCGCTCAAGTGATCGGAGGGGAGTGCATCATGCTGCGGACCCTCGTGACGAGCACCGTCCTTGCCGCCGCGCTCGCGGCGGGACCGGCCACGGCCCAGACACCGTTCTATTCCACGCCCAGCAGCTTCGACCTGGGCAAGCCCGAGACCAGCCCGAACGGCGAGCCGGCGACCCCGGCGGGCCGGATCGCGCTGACTCCGGAGGAGGTCGCCAAGATCCAGGCCGGCCACTACAGCGCGGCCCTGCTGTGGGCCGGGTCCGGCGAATGGTACACCGCCCTGTCGGCCGGGGCGGAGGACCGGCTGAAGGAACTCGGCATCTCGGTGGTGGCGCGGGCCGACGCCCAGTTCGATCCGGCCAAGCAGGCCAATGACGTCGAGACCGCGCTGGCGCTGAAGCCGAGCGCGATCCTGACCCTGATCGTCGACCCGGTGGCGGGGGCCGAGGCCTTCCGCCGGGCCAACAATGCCGGGGTCAAGCTGGTGCTGGCCGACAACGGCGCCCAGGGCTTCGTCGCCGGCAAGGATTATGTCGGCATCGTCACCGGCGACCATATCGGCATGGGCCGGGCGGCGGCCCAGCTGATGAACGATGCGCTGGGCGGCAAGGGCGCCGTCGGCTTCATCTATCACGACGCCGAATTCTTCGTGACCAACAACCGCGACGGCGCCTTCCGGGCGACGCTGGAGAAGGACTATCCCGGCCTCGTCATCGTCGACGCCAAGGGCTTCACGGCCGAGCCGCAGACCTTCGACATTGCCTCGGCGATGATCCAGCAGCACCCCGACATCAAGGGCATCTATGTCGCCTGGGACGTCGCGGCGGAAGGCGTGGTCGAGGCGCTGCGGGCGGCCGGCCGCACCGACGTCAAGGTCGTGACCCACGATCTCGGCGCCAACAACGCGCTCGACATGGCCAAATCAGGGTCGATGGCCGGCACCGTCGCCGACATGCCCTACGAGGTCGGGCAGGCGATGGCGACCCTGGCGGCCTACGGCCTGCTGGGCAAGGCGGCGCCGCCCTTCTCCACCGTCGGGCTGGTCACGGCGACCAAGGCCAACCTCGCCGCGGCGTGGGAGCAGTCGCTGCACAAGCCGCTGCCCGACAGCGTCAAGGCGGCGCTGCAGTAAACCGTTCCGCGCGCATCAGGAGCACAGGAGTTTCCATGTCCACCGCCGTCGCCAGGCTGTTCCGGGGCGGGCAGCTCAGCGCCTTCGTCGTCTATATCGGCTTTGTCGCGATCATCGGCTTCTTCGCGATCGCGCTGTCCGACCGCGGCTTCATGACGCCCGAGAACATGATGACGATCATCCGGCAGACCACGCCGGTGACGATCATGGCGGTGGGCATGACCTTCGCCCTGTGCGCTGGGCAGATCGACCTGTCGGTCGGCGCCACCGTGGCGCTGGCCGCGCTGGTCACCGCCGTGGTGATGCGCGAGGCCGGGCTGGCGCTGGCGATCCCGGCCGGCCTCCTGACCGGCGCCCTGGTCGGGCTGGTCAACGGCCTGCTGACCGTGGCGCTGCGCATCCCGGCGCTGCTGGTCACCCTCGGAACCATGGGCATCATCACCGGTCTGGCCCGGGTGCTGACCAACCTGGAATCGGTGCCGATCACCAGCGACCCCTACACCTTTGTCTTCGGCTCCGGCGACATCGGCCCGGTCTCGGTGCTGTTCGTCTGGACGGTGGCGGCGCTGGCCATCGGCCATCTCGCCCTCAACAACACCGCCTATGGCCGCCGCGTGCTGGCGACCGGCGGCGAGGTCCAGGCGGCGCGCGCAGCCGGCATCAGCACCATGCGGGTGACCATCGGCGTCTTCGTCGTCACCGGCATGGCCGCGGCCCTGGCCGGGATGCTGTATGCCGGCCGGCTGCACGGCGCCCGCTACACCCTGGGCGAGACCGACGTGCTGACCGTGATTGCCGCGGTGGTGATCGGTGGCACCAGCCTGTTCGGCGGCAAGGGCTCGGTGATCGGCGCCGTGGTCGGATCCTGGCTGCTGGGCGTGCTCAACAACGGGCTGATCCTGATGGGGTTCAGCGTGTCCGACCAGATGATCGCGCGCGGCGTGATCCTGATCCTGGCCGTCGCCATCAGCCTGCGGGAGACCCGGCAATGACCGACCCGGCAA
Organism: Inquilinus sp. 2KB_23; assembly: GCF_052115705.1. Taxonomy (NCBI): domain Bacteria; kingdom Pseudomonadati; phylum Pseudomonadota; class Alphaproteobacteria; order Rhodospirillales; family Rhodospirillaceae; genus Inquilinus; species Inquilinus sp. 2KB_23. The sequence goes on from NZ_JBFRHF010000015.1 coordinate 13,402, forward strand.
TCAACGACGATGTCCCGGTGCTCGAGGTCCAAGGCCTGTCCAAGCATTTCGGCCCGGTCGAGGCGCTGTCCGGCGTCGACCTGTCGGTCCGGCGCGGCGAGGTGCTGGCGCTGCTGGGCGACAACGGCGCCGGCAAGACCACGCTGACCCGCTGCATCAGCGGCCTGTACCGCGCCACCTCGGGCACCATCCGGGTCGATGGCAAGGAGGTGCAGATCGCCACGCCGCAGGACGCCCGCGACTGCGGCATCGAGACGGTGCACCAGGGCCTGGCCCTGGTCGGCAAGATGGATGTCGCCGCCAACCTGTTCCTGCACCGCGAGATCTTCCACCGCAACCCGCTGCTGCGGGCGCTGGGCTGGCTCGACAAGCGGGCGATGGCGGCGGAGTCGACGCGGATCCTGGAGAAGCTGAAGGTCCGCGTGCCCTCGGCCGGGGTGCCGATCGAGCGGCTGTCCGGCGGCCAGCGCCAGGCCGTCGCCATCGGCCGTGCGGTCGGCTGGGGCAAGCACATCGTGATCCTGGACGAGCCGACCGCGGCGCTGGGGGTCGAGCAGTCCAAGCATGTCAACGAGCTGATCCTGACGCTGAAATCGCAGGGCGTCGCCGTGCTGCTGATCAGCCACAACATGCAGCATGTGATCGAGACCTGCGACCGCGCCGTGGTGCTGCGCCACGGCCGCAAGGCCGGGGATGTCCGCATCCCCGACGTCACCGCCCGCGACCTCGTCGACCTCATCACCGGCGCCGTTCGCGCCGCCGCCTGACCGGGACCCCGCCGATGTTTCTCAACGCCCTGATCGCCAAGAACCGCGCCTTCGTCGAGGCCGCGGTGACGCTGCACCAGTCCGGCGCGGTGCCGGCCAATACCTACCTGCTGGACCTCGACACCATGCGCGCCAATGCGGCGGCGCTGGCGTCGACCGCCAGGGGGCTGGGCCTGACCGTCTATGCCATGACCAAGCAGTTCGGCCGCAACCCGCCGGCGCTGGACGCGATCAAGGCGGGCGGCATCGACCGCTTCGTCGCCGTCGACATGGCCTGCGCCAGGCCGATCCACCGCGCCGGCCACAAGCTCGGCCATCTCGGCCACCTGTCGCAGGTGCCGCGCGGTGAGGCGCGCGAGGGCGCTCGGATGCGGCCGGAGATCTGGACCGTGTTCAACGCCGGGAAGGCGGCGGAGGCGGCCGACGCCGCCGCGGCGATCGGGCATGTGCAGGGCCTGGTCGCCCGCATCTTCGCCCAGGGCGACCGCTTCTATGACGGCCATGAGGGCGGCTTCGCGGCCGAGGAGATCGAGCGCGTGGCCGACCTGCTGGACGAGCGGCCGGGCGGCCGCTTCGCCGGCATCACCAGCTTCCCGGCGCTGCTGTTCGACGAGGCCACCGGCGCGGTGACCCCGACCCCGAACCTGCGCACGCTGGAGGCGGTGGCGAAGCGGCTGGCGGCGACCGGCCGCAAGGACCTCGTCGTCAACACCCCCGGCACCAACTCCGCCGCGGTGATGCGGGTGCTGGCCGAGGCCGGCGCCACCCAGGTCGAACCCGGCCACGCCTTGACCGGCACCACCCCGCTGCACGCCATCCGCGACCTGCCGGAGAACCCGGCGATGCTGTATCTCAGCGAGATCTCGCACATCCACCAGGGCACGCCCTTCTGCTTCGGCGGCGGCCTCTATGTCGACCCGGTGTTCAAGGACTATCCGGTGAAGGCGCTGGTCGGCGGCGATGCCGATGCCGCGCTACGCCAGGCGGTGCCGGCGACGATCCCGGCGCCGGCGATGATCGACTACTACGGCAAGCTGCACCCGGAGACGGGCCAGAATGTGCGGGTGGGCGACACCGTGATCTACGGCTTCCGCGCCCAGGCCTTCGTCCGCCGCGCCTACATCGTGCCGGTCGAGGGCGTGCACAGCGGCAACCCTGAGGTTCGCGGCATCTGGACCCCGGACGGGCGCGAGGCGGTGTTCACGTGATGACCGACGATCTCCACGCCCGCATCCGCGCCGCGATCGACCGCGACGCTTCGGTCGGCCTGCTGCAGCGCGCCATCCGCACCCCCAGCGTCACCGGCATCGAAGCAGCCTTCGGTGCCCTGGTGGCCGATGAGCTGCGGCGCCTGGGCTGCGAGGGCGTCACGATCGAGGACTGCCTGCCCGGCCGCCCGGTGGTCTGGGGCGTGCGCAAGGGCCGGGGCACCGGCCCGCGGCTGATGGTGCTGGGCCATCTCGACACCGTGCATGTCCGCGGCTGGGAAGAGCACTGGGCAGGAGACGTCCGCCATGACCCGTTCTCCGCCGCCATCGTCGAGGACCAGATCTGGGGCCGTGGCTCGGGCGACCTCAAGGCGGGGATCTGCACCGGCCTGTCGGCGCTGGCCACGCTGGACCGCGCCGGCTGCGCCCTGGACGGCGACATCGTCTTCGTCTTCATCGCCGATGAGGAAAGCGGCGAACCCGGCACCGGCGTCTCGGCCGGGATCAAGGCGGTGGTGCCGAAGATCCAGCGCGGCGAGATCCCGAACGCCGATTTCGCGATCTATGTCGAGCCGACCAGGCTGGCCGTGTTCCCGGCCCAGATCGGCTTCTTCATCGCCGAGATCACCGTCACCGGCCGGTCCGCCTATTTCGGCATGCCGGAGAAGGGGGTGGATGCGCTGAAGGCCGGGCACGCCATCCTGTCCGCCCTGTGGCGCCATTCGGCCGAGCTGGAAACCCGCGGAACCCACGAGCTGATCGGCTGCGGCTTCCTGCTGGTCACCGGGGTCGAGGCCGGGGGCTACATCGCGGTGCCGGAACGCTGCACGATCAGCCTGATCCGCAAGCTGCGCCCGGGCGAAGACCTCGGCCAGGCCAGGGACGAGCTGGACGCCGTGATCCGCGGCGCCGTGACCGACCCTGAGGTGACGGTCGAGATCGCGTATCCCGCCGGCCGCGACCACCCGGTCGGCGGCATGCCCTTCGAGACCGATGCCACCATGGCGCCGGTCGCGCTGCTGCAGGATTCGGTGCGGGCGGCGATGCCGGGGCGTGGCGAGATCGAGGGCGCGCCGTTCTGGTCGGAAGGCTCCTTCACCGCCAACCAGCTCGGCATTCCCACGGTCTATTGCGCGCCCGGTGACATCTCGAACTGCCACACCTTCCAGGAGCGGGTGCCGGTGGCCGAATACCTCGCCGGGGTCGAGGCCTTCGCCCTGTTCATGGCCCGCTTCTGCGGCACGGCGGGATAGGCGGGCGGCGCCTCCGGGGCCGCCTGCCGCATCCTCGCGCCGGGATCAGGCGCCCCGCACCCAGACCAGCATCTCCCCGGGGTCGCGGTTGTCCCAGGCGTAGTAAGGCACGGCCCTGATCCGGACCGGCCGTTCGGCCGGCGGCGCCGTGCGATAGAGGTCGCCATCCCAATCGGCGGTGGTCTCCGCCAGGGCGTCGCCCTCCAGGGTCACCACGCCGCCCAGCAGGCCGGGCTCGTCCTGCGCCGCCAGCTCGGTGCCCTCCGGCAGCCGGATGCGGTTCAGCGGCACGGCGTTGTCGACGCCCTCCAGGCAGTAGACCAGCGGGCCGCGGCGCAGGGCGACACGGCCGGCATCCTGGCGCACCTCGGGATGGGCGTGCAGCCGTTCGACCGTCAGCTCCAGGTCCAGCCGCACCACATCGCCCGGCGACCAGCGGCGGGAGATGTGCGCATAGCCGTTGCGGGTGATGGCCGCGAGGTCCTGCGCCGTGCCGTTGACCGACAGGCTCGCCTTGCGGCACCAGCCGGGGATGCGCAGGTCCAGGGCGAAGGCGGCCGGCGCATCGGGTTCGACGGTGAGGGCGATGGCGCCGTCCCAGGGATAGCGCGTCTTCTGCACCAGCCGCACCTTGCGCTCACCGACATCGAGATCCGCGGTGCTGTCGCCGTAGAGATGGACGGCGATGCCGTCGTCCGACTGGCCGTACATGTAGCTGCCGATCGACGCGGTCAGCCGGGCGATGTTGGGCGGGCAGCAGGGGCAGCGGTGCCAGGTCCAGCGATGATGGCCGCCGCGGCTTTCCAGCGGGTTCTCGTAGAAGAAGGTCGCGCCGTCCAGCGACAGGCCGGCGGCGGCGCCGTTGTAGAGCGCCAGCTCCATCGCATCGCCATAGCGCGCGTCAGGCCCCAGGCCCAGCATCCGGCCAGCCCAAAACACCAGGCCGACCGCGGCGCAGGTCTCGGCATAGGCGCTCTCGTTCGGCAGGTCGTAATCGGCAGTAAAGCCTTCGTTGTCGGCCGAGGGGCCGAGGCCGCCGGTGACGTAGAGGCGCTTGGAGGTCAGGTCCCGCCACAGCCGCTCCAGCGCCCGCGTGAGGCTGTCGTCGCCATACTCCATCGCGACGTCGGCCATGCCGCTGTACAGGTACATCGCCCGAACCGCGTGGCCGACCACCTTGTCCTGCTCGCGCACCGGCAGGTGCGACTGGTTGTATTCGTAGGTGCCGAACACATAGTCCTTGGGGTCGCGGCCCTGTTCCCGCGCCTCGGCATCGTAGAAATGCGGCTGCCGGCCACGCTCGTCGATGAAGTACTTCGCCAAATCCATGTATTTCTGCTGGCCGGTGACGCGGGCCAGCTTGACCAGCGCCAGCTCGATCTCCTCATGGCCGCAATAGCCGCGCCTCTGGCCGGGGCCCGGGCCGAACACCGTCGCCACGTGGTCCATGTAGCGGCACATGATGTCGAGCAGCTTGCGCTTGCCGGTGGCCTGGAAATAGGCGACGGCGCCCTCGATCAGGTGCCCGGCGCAGTACAACTCGTGGCAGTCGCGCAGGTTGGTCCAGCGCTTCCCCGGCTGCATCCGCTGGTACCAGCTGCTCAGATAGCCGTCGGGCTGCTGCAGCCGGCCGAGGATGTCGATGACATCGTCGACCTTGCGCTCCAGATTCGGGTTCGGGGCGCGCTGCAGGCAGTAGCCGGCGGTCTCGATCACCTTGCCGAAATCGGAATCCCAGAACATCTGGGTGGTGACCAGCCCGCCATGGAACGGGATGCGGATTTCTGGCACCGGGCGGTCGGGGTCGATCTGCTCCAGCATCCCGGCCTCCTCGCAGCGCCGGTACAGCGTGTCCGCCGTCTTGGCGCAGACGGCGTCGATGCGGCTGCCCCAGAAGCCACGGACCTCGACCTGCGGCACGGCGGGCGGGCGGAAGCGTGCGCGGGGGGCGGCTGCGGGAAGGTCGGCGGTCATCGGGAACTCCATTGATCGATCGGTCGGTCAGGGAATACTCGCGCCTACTTCACCGCGCCGGCGGTCAGGCCGCGGATGTAGAAGCGCTGCAGGGCGAGGAACAGGAGCAGGCAGGGCACCATCATCACGGTGACGCCGGCCTGCACGGCGCCCCAGTTCACGGCGCCGAAGCGCCCGGAGCGGACCGCGGTCATCAGGATCGGCAGGGTAAACTTGTCCTGGTCGGACAGCAGGATCAGCGCCGCCAGGAACTCGTTCCAGGCGGCCAGGAAGGCGAACAGCGCCACGGTGACCACGCCGGGGAAAACCAGCGGCAGCATCACCCGGGCCAGCAGCTGCAGGCTGCCGGCACCGTCGATCCGCGCCGCCTCCTCGATCTCGCGCGGCACCGCGTCGAAGGCGTTGCGCATCATGAAGATCGAGAAGGGCAGCTGCAGCGTGACGTAGATCAGGACCAGGCCGGTCAGCGTGTTCTGCAGCCCCAGCTTGGTCAGCAGCAGGAACAGGGGCGTCAGGATCGACTGGAATGGGATCATGATGGTGGCGATGACCAGGACGAACAGCGCGTTGCGACCCGGGAAGCGGAAGCGCGAGAAGCCATAGCCGCCGAGCAGGCTGACCACGGCGGTCACGGAAGCGGTGGCGATCGCCACGGTCAGGCTGTTGCCGGCGTAGTGGCCGACACCGGCCCCGAAGGCGTCGAGGGCGGTGTAGCTGTCGGCGCTGACTCCGGTGGTCGGCCAGGGCGGCAGCGGCGGAAGGTTCGCCTCCGCCGCCGGCTTGACGCTGGACAGCGCGGTCCAGGCGATCGGCGCCAGGAACAGCAGGGCGGTCAGCAGCGCCGCGGTCTGCAGGGCGATGCCGGGCAGGAACCGGCGCTTCAAGGCCGTCGCCATCATGACTCGCCCTCCGGGTGGCGCAGCAGGCGCAGCTGGATCACGCTCAGCACCATCAGGATGGCGAGCAGCACCATCGACAGCGCCGCGCCATAGCCCAGGCGGAACGACACGAAGGACTGGTTGAAGATCCAGTAGACGGCGGTGACGGTCTGGTTGCGCGGCCCGCCGGCCAGGATGATGTAGAACTGGTCGAAGGCCAGCATCGACCCGGTGACCGACAGGATCAGGGCCAGGGCGATGGTCCGGCGCATCAGCGGCAGGGTGATCCGCCGGAACCGGGCCCAGGGGCCGGCGCCGTCGATCTTCGCCGCTTCCAGATAGTCGGCCGGGATGYCCTGCAGCCCGGTCATCAGGATCACCATGGTGAAGCCGGCCACCTTCCACACCACCATGGCGATGATCGACCAGAAGGCCGGGTCGAAGGCCGCCAGCAGGTTGACCCGCCCGGCGGTCAGCCCCAGCGCCTCGGCGGCAGGGCTGAACAGCCCGGCATCGACGTTCAGCAGCCAGGACCACAGCAGGCTGGCCGAGGCGAAGCCGACCACGACCGGCAGGAAATAGGCGGTGCGGTAGAAGCCGGCGAAAGGGCGGGGCTTCTCGACGAACAGCGCCAGCGGGAAGGCGACGGCGAAGATGGCGACGGTGACGACCACGGTGTAGAGGGCGGTGAAGCGCAGCGCGGTCCAGAACCGGGCGTCCTTGGCGATCGCCAGGTAGTTGTCGAAGCCGATGAAACGCGACACGCCCATCAGCGGCCAGTTGTGCAGCGACATCCAGGCGGTCATCGCCAGCGGCACGACGAAGAACACCGCCACCAGCGCGACCGCGGGCAGGACGAAGACCAGCCCGGCCCATTGCCGCTTCCGGGCAGGGCGGCGGCGGGCCCTGGTTCTCCGGATCACGCCGGCGGCCTGGGTGGTGGACATCACGCCGCTCCTCCGCCCGAGCCCGTCTTTTCCTTGTCTCCCCTCCCCTTGCGGGAGGGGGGTAGGGGGAGGGGTCTGCGCGCGTCCGCGCGCGAAGGGGCTGCGGATCCGTCGTGTCGGCCAGGTTGCTTCGCCACGGTCCAGGTCGGGTCGGGCCGAGACAACCCCCWCCCCCTAGCCCCCTCCCGCAAGGGGAGGGGGGACTCGTTTGGTTTGGCCGCCTCGGCAGTTCGGAAGGGGGCCATCACGCCCTCAATTTCCCGGGGCAGTGTCGATGACGCCCTGCATCGTCTCCTGGGCGTTGGCGAGCGAGCCGTCGACATCGTCGCCGAAGAACACCTCGTTCACCATCTGCACCCAGGGGCTGTTCTGGCCGTTGATGATGTCGTTGAAGACCACGGAATACGGCGTGCGGCCCTTGGCCATGGCCTCGGCGGCGATCTTGTAGCGCGGGTCGAGGTCCTTCAGCGCCGCGTCCGAGACATCGCCCCGCACCGGCAGGCTGCCGTATTTGGCCAGCAGGGTCTGGCCTTCCAGCGAATAGGAGAAGTCGAGGAAGGCCTTGATCGCGGCCAGCTTCGTGGTGCCCTTGGTCACCACGAAATTGTCGCCGCCGGCGAAGGACGACCAGCCGCCGGTCTTGCCGGGCAGGAAGGTGACGCCGTAGTCGATGTCCGGATACTGCGTGTTCAGCGCGCCGATGGCGAAGGCGCCGGACGGCGAGATGCCGATGTTGCCGCGGGCGAAGGCGGCGAAGAAGTTCGATCCCGTGTCGGTCCGCGCCCCCTCCGGCACCAGCCCCTTCTTGACCATGTCGCGGTAGAAGGCGATGGCGTCGCGCATCTGCGGCGTGTCCAGCGTCGCCTTGGCGCCGTCCTCGGTCAGGATGTCGCCGCCGCTGGCCCATACCAGGGGCGTGAAGGTGAAGATGTTGCAGCCGCCGCAATTGCCGGAGAAGTAGAAGCCCTTGGTGTCGCCGCCCAGCGCGTTGACCTTCTCCGCCGCGGCCTCGATCTCGGCCCAGGTCGTGGGGCCCTTGTCGGGATCCAGGCCCGCCGCCTTGAACAGCTTCTTGTTCCAGATCAGGACCGAGGCGTCGGCGGAATAGGGCAGGCCGTAGATCCGGCCCTTGTAGCTGCCGGTCTTCACATGCGCCGGCGACAGCTGGTCGAAATAGGGCAGGGACTTGGCGAGGTCGGTGATGTCCTCCAGCTGCCCCGCCGCGGCGAAGGAGGGGGTGTAGATCAGGTCCAGCGAGAGCGCGTCCGGCGCCGCGCCCCCGGCCGCCGCGGTGGCGTATTTCTGCACCATTTCGGCGGTCGGCACGATCTGCAGCTCGACCTTGTCCGGGTGGCTCTGGTTGAAGGCCTCGACGATGCGCGGCATGAAGTTGGAGCCGTCGGAGCGCACCCACAGGGTGAAGCTGTCCGCCGAGGCGGCGGAGGTGGTCAGGACCAGGATCGCGGCGCCTGCGGCCAGGCGCGATACCAGACGCTTCATCACGTGTCCTCCCTCTGTTGTCGGCCGGTGCGGTTCGCACTCGGCCCTCTCGTTAACTCGACCGTGTCGTTCGGTGCCGCCTCAGCCGGCGGGCGGGGCGCCGCAGGATTGCCGCACCACCAGCCGGCAGGGCAGCTTGCGGACCCCGGGTTCGATCGGCTGGCGGTCGACCAGCTGCAGCAGGGTCAGCCCGGCCTCGCGGCCCAGCGCCTTCAGGTTCATGTCGACCGTGGTCAGCGGCGGGCGGGTGGCGGCGGCGACGATCTCCCAATTGTCGAAGCCGATCACGGCGACGTCGTCCGGCACCCGCCGGCCCCGTTCGCGCAGCGCGTCGACCACGCCGCGGGCGATCTGGTCGCTGCCGCAGAACACCGCGTCCGGCGGGCTGCCGATGCCGTCGAACAGATAGCCGGTCGCCTCATGCCCCCAGGCCTCGGACCAGTGGCCGACCAGGACGCCCTGCTCCGGCTCGGCCAGCCCGGCGGCGTGCAGCGCGTCGCGGTACGCTGCGGCGCGCTGGTGCACCACGCGGAAGCTGGACGGCCCGGTGATGTGGGCGATGCGGCGCCGGCCCAGCCGGATCAGGTGCTCGACCGCCTGCCGCGCGCCGCCTTCGTCGTCGGAGACGAAGCCGATCGAGTCCGGGTCGGGCTCGCTGAAGGCGTAGATGACGGGGATGCCCAGGCCGGACAGGTCGACCGGCAGCCGGCGGTCGATCCGCTTGCCGGAGGCGATGATGCCGTCGACCCGCTTCTCCAGCATGGCGTCGACGTGGGTCTGGGCCAGCGCCGGGTCGTCCTCGATGTTGCACAGGAAGACCGAGACGCCGTTGTCGACCAGCGCGTCGGAGATGCCGGACATCACCGGCAGGGTGAAGCGGCCATAGGTGTCGTTGGTCAGCAGGCCGACGGTGAAGCTGCGCCGCCGCGACAGGCTCTGCGCCAGCCCGTTCGGCCGGAACCCCAGCGCCTTTGCGGTCTGCTGCACCCGAGCCCGGGTTTCGTCCGCCATCCGGCCCTGGTCGTTCAGCGCCTTCGACGCCGTGGCGACGCTGACGCCGGCCGCCGCCGCCACATCACGCAAGGTGACGGCTCGAGGGGGCTGGCCGGGGATGGGACGAGAGGTCTTGGAGTCCATGCCGGGTGGTTCGTTTCGGTCAGTTGAGAAATTGTTTTCTCAAGCCATTATTGCAGATTTGGCGGAAGGTATCGTGCGTAGCTGAGAAACCGTTTTCTCAGTCACGATAATCCGGCTTTTGGGCGAGCGCAAGCGTCACCGCCGGCACAGCGAGCGGCACCCCGGATTCCATCGAAGCGCTCCGCCGCGATGCGCCAAGCCGCCTCAGTCCCTGCCGGAACTAGCTGTTGACTCGGCAAATGCCATATGCGGTATATCAGGGATGACAGCGCTAACATCGCCTTTGATGACAGCGCTGTCATCGTCCAGTCCCGACAACGGGGCAGGACGCCATCAACGATGATCGCATCGCCGATGCGGTGGCAGGGAGGCAACGGGTGTGAGCAGCAGCCAAGTCGAACACGGCCGGAACGGACGTCCGGGCCCGCTGTCGGTGCTGGCCGGCCTGCGCAACGCCCGGGAGCTCAACGTCCTGCTGGCGCTGATCATCGTCGGCGCGCTGATCAGCTTCGCCACGCCGTATTTCCTGACCACCAACAACCTGATGGGCGTGTCGCGCGCCTTCTCGCTGACCGCGATCATGAGCATCGGCATGGTGATGGTGATCATCACCGGCGGCATCGACCTGTCGGTCGGCTCGGTGATGGGGCTGTCGTCCCTGGTCACCGCCCTGTGCTTCTCCGCCGGGCTGCCGATGGCGGTGGCGATCGGGGCCGGGCTGCTGGTCGGGGTCGGCTTCGGTGCAGTCAACGGCCTCTTGGTGACCGCCATCGGACTGCCGCCCTTCATCGCCACGCTGGGCACGCTCAGCATCGGCCGCGGGCTGATGTACGTGGTCACCCGCGGCGTTCCGGTGACGCCGGATGTGCCGGACGCCTTCACCCTGCTCGGGCAGGGCTATGTCGGACCGGTGCCCGTCCCGGTGGTGATCATGATCGTCATGACCGTGATCTTCACCGTGCTGATGCGCAGGACGCGCTTCGGGCGCCATGTCTACGCCACCGGCGGCAACGAGCACGCGGCGCGGCTGAGCGGGGTCAAGACCGCCCGGGTGAAGATGATCGTCTACACCCTGTCCGGCACCATCGCGGCCTTCGCCGGGGTGGTCAGCTTCTCGCGCTACCTCTCGGCGGAACCGGCCTCGGGCTTCGGCGCCGAGTTGGACGTGATCGCCGCGGCGGCGATCGGCGGCGCGTCGCTGTCCGGCGGCATCGGCAGCGTGCTGGGCGCCGTGATCGGCGCCGCGCTGACCGGCTTCATCGCCAATGGCGTGGTGCTGATGAACATAGACACCTACGCCCAGCAGGCGATCACCGGCGCGGTGATCCTGATCGCCGTCAGCATCGATGTGCTTCGCGCCCGCGGCAAGCGCGGCTGAGGCCAAGAAGAAGAGCGGAACGCTCCGTCACCCATTCACCCACGGGAGGATATCCATGAAACCCATCATCCGCATGCTCACCGCGGCGCTTCTCGCCGCACCGCTGCTCTCCGCCGGCAACGCGTCCGCCCAGGACCACAAGCTCACCATCGCGGTCATTCCGAAGGTCGCGGTGCCGTTCTTCGACGACTGCAACACCGGTGCGGCCGAAGCCGCCAAGGCGCTGGGCGTGGACTACCAGTGGGTGGTGCCGCAGAACACCCAGGGGTCGACCCAGGTCCGCATCATGGAGGACCTGATCGCCCGCCACGTCGACGGCATCGCGATTTCGGTCAACGAGCCGAAATCGGTCGAAGGCGTGATCAAGGAGGCGATGGCCGCCGGCATCAAGGTGGTGACCTTCGACAGCGACAGCGCGAAGAGCGGCCGCAGCATGTATATCGGCACGGTCAACGAGGCGGCCGGCTTCACCATGGGCCAGTCGATGGCCACCGCACTGGGCGGCAAGGGCGAGGTTGCCATCGTCACCGGCCAGCTCGGCGCCTCGAACCTGAACGAGCGCATCGCCGGGGTCGAGCGGGCGCTGGCCGCGCACCCTGATATCAAGGTCGTGGCCAAGGAAGGCACCGATGACGACCTGGCGCGGGCGGTCTCGGTCACCGAGGCGCTGTTCCGCGGGCACCCGGATCTGAAGGGCATCGTCGGGGTCAGCCAGGTCGGTGGGCCGGCCGTCGCCAAGGTGATGGACAGCCGGGAATTCGCCGACCGCAAGGGCGCGGTCAAGGTCTTCGCCTTCGACGACCTGCCGGACACGGTCAAGGGCGTGAAGGACGGGTTCATCGAGGGCATCATGGTCCAGCGCCCGGTGACCATGGGCAAGCTGGCGGTCGAGAACCTGGTCAGCCAGATCAAGGGCGGCGGGCCGGCACCGGCCGACATCGACACCGGCGTCACCGTCGTCAGCGCCGCCAACCTCGGCAGCTACACCAAGTAAGCTCATGGGCGGCGGCTTATCCGCCGCCCGCTTTCCCCCGACAGTGGCGAGGCCCCATGCCGCCGTTCCTCGAGATGCGCGGGATCACCAAATCCTTCCCCGGCGTGAAGGCGCTGGACGGCGTCGACCTCGCGCTGGCCCTGGGCGAGGTGCATGCGCTGGCGGGGGAGAACGGGGCCGGCAAGTCGACCCTGATGAAGGTCATGACCGGCGCCTACCGGGCCAATGCCGGCACGATCGCGATCGAGGGCGCGCCCGTCACCATTCGCGACCCGGAGCATGCGCGCGAGCTGGGCGTCAGCATCATCTACCAGGAACTGTCCATGGTGGAGAACCTGACGGTCGCCGAGAACATCTTCCTGGCGCGAGAACCGCGCACCCGGCTGGGCCTGATCGACACCCGGCGGATGGTCGAGGAGTCGCGGCACGTGCTGGCGCGGCTGCAGCTCGACATCGACCCGCGGGTGGTCGTCGGCAAGCTCAGCATCGGCCAGAAGCAGATGATCGAGATCGCCAAGGCGATCTCGCAGAACTCGAAGATCCTGGTGATGGACGAGCCGACGGCCTCGCTGAGCCATCGCGAGGCCGAGACCCTGATCGCGGTGATCAAGCAGCTGCGGGCCGAGAATCTCGGCATCGTCTACATCTCCCACCGGCTGGAGGAGATCTTCGAGATCGCCGACCGGGTCACGGTGCTGCGCGACGGCCGGTCGATCGCCACCCGGCCGATCGGCGAGGTGACGCGCGAATTCCTGGTCCGCACCATGGTCGACCGCGAGCTGAGCCAGCTCTACGGCGAGCACGTGTCCCATGCCGGACCGGAGGTCATCCTGTCGGTGTCGGGCCTGGGGCTGAAGCGGCCGAGCCCGCATGCGGCCAGGGTCGCCGACATCAGCTTCGACCTGCACAACGGCGAGGTGCTGGGCTTCTTCGGCCTGATCGGCGCCGGCCGCACCGAGATCATGGAGATGATCTTCGGCGAGCGCGGCCATCACGGCACCATCCGGGTCGACGGCAGGCCGGTGTCGATCCATGGCCCCAGCGACGCCATCGCCGCCGGCATCGGCTTCGTCACCGAGGACCGGAAAGGGCAGGGGCTGGTGCTGGACATGACCGTCCGCGAGAATTTCAGCCTGACCCATCTGGCCGACTATTGCAGCCTCGACTTCGTCAACCGGCGGCGCGAGGCGTCGGCCTGTTCGGATGCGGTCCGCACCTTCGGGGTGAAAACCCCATCGATCGAGCAGAAGATCGTCCATCTCAGCGGCGGCAACCAGCAGAAGGTGGTGATCGCGAAATGGGTGGCGCGCCGGCCCCGTGTCCTGATCGTCGACGAACCGACCCGCGGCATCGACATCGCCGCCAAGGCGGAGGTGCACCGCCAGCTCCAGGGCCTCGCGGCGCAGGGGCTCGGGGTCATCGCGGTGTCGTCCGACCTGGCCGAGATCCTGGCCATCAGCGACCGGGTCATCGTGGTCCGCGAGGGCCGCATCTCCGGGGAGTTGCCGCGCCGGGACGCCACCCGCGAAGCCGTCATGAACCTGGCCACCGGATAACCCCTTCCTGTCCCTTCATCACACGGAGTCATCCCGTCCCATGAGCAAGCGCATCATGTTCACTGGCGGCAGCGGCAAGGCCGGCCGTCACGTCGTCAAATACCTGGTCGACCAGGGCCACCAGGTCCTGAACCTCGACACCAAGCCGCTGGACAACCCGCAGGTCCGGACGCTGATCACCGACATCACCGACAGCGGGCAGGTGTTCAACGCCCTGTCCAGCTACATGGGCCTGCACGAATTCGACCCGTCGCTGCGGGCGCAGCCGGTCGACGCCGTGGTGCATTTCGCGGCGATCCCGCGGATCATGATCGTGCCCGACAACGAGGTGTTCCGCATCAACACCATGGGCACCTACAACGTCATCGAAGCCGCGGTGAAGCTGGGCATCCCCAAGATCGTCGTGGCGTCCAGCGAGACCACCTACGGCCTGGTCTTCGCCAACGAGCCGCGCGCGCCGCAGTATTTCCCGCTCGACGAGGACTACCCGGTCGGGCCGATGGACAGCTACGCCCTGTCGAAGATCTGCAACGAGGAGACGGCGCGCGCCTTCGCCCAGCGCAACGGCACCGACATCTACGCGCTGCGCATCGGCAACGTGATCGAGCCGCATGAATACGCGCTGTTCCCGAAATGGTTCGCCGACCCCGGCTTCCGCAAGCGCATCGCCTGGAGCTACATCGACGCCCGCGACCTCGGCCAGATCACCGACCTCGCAGTCAAGACCGACGGTCTCGGCTACCAGGTGTTCAACGCGGTGAACGACGAGACCTCGTCGGACCTGCCGACGAAGGAGCTGCTGAAGCGCTTCTATCCCGACGTGCCGGTTAAGGGCGAGCTCGGCGAGTTCGAGACGCTGCTGTCGAACAAGAAGACGCGGGAGGTGCTCGGCTTCCGCCAGGCCCATTCCTGGCGGAAATACGTGTCCAAGTGACCGGAGGCCGCCGGTTCCTCAGGAGCCGGCGGCCGCCTTGAACCAGCCGAGCCCGGCGACCGTCTCGCCGGCCGGGCGATATTCGCAGCCGACGAAGCCCTGGTAGCCCAGGCTGTCGAGCAGCGCGAACAGGCGGGCATCGTTCAGCTCGCCGGTCCCCGGTTCCTGGCGCAGCGGGACCGAGGCGACCTGGACATGGGCGGTGATCGGCATCAGCGCCTCCAGCGCCTTGGTCACATCGCCATGCAGGATCTGGCGGTGGTAGATATCGAATTGCAGCCGCAGGTTGGGCCGGTCCAGCCGGCCGATCACGCCCGCCGCCCAGTCGAAATCATTCAGGAAATAGCCCGGCATGTCGCGGCCGTTGATCGGCTCGATCACGACGCCGATGCCGAGGCCTGCGGCGAAGTCCGCCGCCTGGGCCAGCGCCGTCTCGTAGGCCGCGACCGCACGCGCATCCGCCCGCGAGGCCATGCCCGCCATCATGTGCACCTGGGGCACGCCGGTCGCCTCGATGAAGGGCCGCGCGGTTTCGAGCGAGGCGCGAAACTCGGCCGCCCGCTCCGGCAGCGAAGCGGTGCCGCGGTCGCCCCCCGCCCAGTCGCCCGGCGGCAGGTTGAACAGCGCCTGGGTCAGCCCGTGGCGGCTCAGGCGGTCGGCCAGCGCCTGCGGTGCGTGCTCATAAGGAAAGAGGTACTCGACCGCGGTGAAACCGGCATCGGCCGCCGCCGCGAAGCGGTCCAGGAACGGATGTTCGGTGAACATCATGCTGAGATTGGCGGCAAAACGCGGCATGTCAGCGCTCCGTGCTTGCGGGTTTCGGCAGCTCGACGCCGGCAATGTCCGCCAGCATCCGCGCCACCGACGAATCGTCGTCACGTCCCATCCCGGCCGCGGCGGTCATCAGATACATCTGCAGCGCGGTGGCGGCGAGCTGGGTCGGGAACTTCTCCGACCGGCCCATGTCCATGACGATGCCGAGATCCTTGGTGAAGATGTCGATGGCGCTGCGCGGGGTGTAGTCGGCGTCGAGGATATGGGGCACGCGGTTCTCGAACATCCAGGAATTGCCGGCGGCGGCGGTGATCACCTCATAGACCTTGCGCAGGTCCAGGCCCAGCCGGGCGGCGAAGGTCATGGCCTCGCAGGCGGCGGCGATATGCACCCCGGCCAGCAGCTGGTTCACCATCTTGAACGAGGCGCCGATGCCCGCCTCGTCCCCCAGCTCGTAGACGGTCGATCCCATCGCATCCAGGGCCGGGCGCGCGCCGGCGAAGGCCTCGCGCGTGCCGGAGGCCATGAAGGTCAGCTCGCCGGTCGCCGCCTTGGCCGTGCCGCCGCTGACCGGCGCATCGAGATAGTGCAGGCCCAACGCCACGGCCTGTCCGGCGAAGCGGCGTGCATTCTCCGGTGCCATGGTGGCGCAGCACAGGATGGTCCCGCCCGGCCGCATCGCTGCGGCCGCGCCGCCCTCGCCGAACAGCACCGCCTCGGATTGCGCGGCGTTGACCACGACGACGACGACGATGTCGGCGGCGTCGGCCGCGTCCTGCGCGCTGGTGGCCATCCGGCCGCCGCCTGCGCCGAAAGCCTCGACCGCCGCGCGGCTGGTGTCGAAGCCGCCGACCTGCAGCCCCGCCGCCACCATCGATTGCGCCATGCCCAGGCCCATCGAGCCGAGGCCGACGATGCCGATCCTCAGGCTGGTGTTCGTGCCCATCGCCTTCACCCCACTCTCAAACCGGCTCTTGCCCGCCGATGTTAGCGCTGTCATAGTCGAACAATCGAGACATTGACTCGGCCTGTCAATATCGTGCGGACGTCGCCTTCGAGATCATTCGGCGGCAGCAGCCGGCAGCGTAACCCCCATAGCGGGGCGCGCGGCAAGCGACCGGACAGGGGCGGGGAGCGCGAATGGGAGGAGAGGATCGTGGACGGGTGCGGAAGACGGCGCCGACGCTCGCCAACGTCGCCGCGCTGGCTGGCGTCAGCCAGATCACGGTCTCGCGGATCCTGCGCAACAAGGGCCCGATCGCCCCGGACACGCGCGCCCGCGTGATGTCGGCGGTGCAGGCCATCGGCTACGTCCCCAACCGGGTGGCGGGCAGCCTGGCTTCGGCCGGGTCCAACCTGATGGGCGTCGTCATCCCGTCGCTGTCGAACATCGTCTTCCCCGAGGTCCTGCGCGGCATCCATGAGGCGCTGGACGAGTCGGGCTTCCAGCCCGTCGTGGCCGTCACCGACTACGACATGGCGCGGGAGGAGACGCTGCTGCGCTCGCTGCTGGCGTGGAAGCCGGCGGCGATGATCATCGCCGGCTTCGACCACACCGACGAGAGCCGGCGCATGCTGGAGAACAGCGGCATCCGGGTGGCCGAGCTGATGGACATCGACGCCGAGCCGATCGACATCGCCGTCGGCCTGTCGCACCGCCGCGCCGGCCACGCCACCGGGCGGCATCTGATCGAATGCGGCTACCGCCGCTTCGGCTATGTCGGCCATGACTGGGCGGCCGACCGGCGCGCCCGGCTGCGCTATGACGGCCTGTGCCAGGCGCTGGCCGAGGCCGGCCTGTCCCTGGCGGGGGAAAGCGTCGGCGACGGCAGCAGCTCGGTCTTCGCCGGCCGCGACGGGCTTGCCCGGCTGCGGCAGTCGTCGCCCGCGGTCGATGTCGCGGTGTTCTCGAACGACGACATGGCGGTCGGCGGCGTCTTCCACTGCATGGCGGAAGGGATCGAGCCGAAGGCTGATCTCGGCCTGTTCGGCTTCAACGGGCTGGAGATCGGGCAGGCCCTGCCGGTGCCGCTGTCGACCATCCGCTCCGACCGCTACCGCATCGGGCGGCTGGCGGTGGAGCACATCCTCAATCCCGCCCGGGGCGACGCCCCCCGCATCATCGATGTCGGCTTCGAGATCGTGGCCGGCGGCACCGCATGATCCGCCCTTCCGCGACCGGCCGGATCCCACAGGAGACCGTTGAGATGTTGCTGGGCGCCGTTGCCGACGACCTGACCGGGGCCACCGATCTTGCGCTGATGATCGCGCGCCAGGGCATGAAGACGGTCCAGGTGATCGGCGTGCCGGAGCCCGGCGCCGATTTCGGGGACGCCCAGGCCGTTGTGGTCGCGCTCAAGTCGCGCACCATCCCGGCGGCGGAAGCGGTGGCGATGTCGCTGCGCTCGGCCGAGCGGCTGAAGGCGGCCGGGGCCGAACAGATCTTCTTCAAATACTGCTCCACCTTCGATTCCACCGATGCCGGCAATATCGGGCCGGTGGCTGACGCGTTGCTGGCCTTCACCGGCTCGGACCTCGCCATCGTCTGCCCGGCCTTCCCGGCGACCGGCCGCACCATCTATCGCGGCCATCTCTTCGTCGGCGACCTGCTGCTGTCCGACAGCTCGATGAAGGACCACCCGCTGACGCCGATGCGCGACGCAAGCCTGGTGCGGGTGCTGCAGCGCCAGACGCCGTCGCCGGTCGGCCTGGTCCCGTTGGAGGTGGTTGAGGCGGGGCCGGAGGCGCTGCGCGAGGCGTTCGACCGGGCGCGCCGCGCCGGCACCCGCTTCGTGGTGGTCGATGCGGTGCGCGACGCGCATCTCCGCACCATCGGCGCCGCCGCGGCCGGCATGGTGCTGGTCACCGGCGGGTCTGGGCTGGCCATGGGCCTGCCGGGGAACTTCGTCAAAACCGGCCGCCTGGTGCCGCGGACGCCGGCGGACAGGATGCGCGCGCCGCGGGGCCGCGCCGTGGTGCTGGCCGGGTCCTGCTCGGCCGCGACGCGCGGCCAGGTCCAGACCGTCATCGACCAAGGGATCCCCGCCTTCCAGCTGGACGCGCTCGCCATCGCCGAGAACCGCATCACGGCGCAGCAGGTGGCGGACTGGGCCGAAGGCCAGCCGGTCGATCGCGCGCCCCTGGTCTATTCCAGCGCCGACCCGTCGGTCGTGCGCGCTGTCCAGGACAAGCTCGGCGTCGAACGCTCCGGGGCGCTGGTCGAGGATCTGCTGGCCGATGTCGCCCGGCGCCTCGCCTCGCGTGGCTTCACCCGCTTCCTCGTGGCCGGGGGCGAGACCTCCGGCGCGGTGGTCGCGGCCCTCGGCGTCCAGGCGCTGGAGATCGGGCCCGAGATCGACCCGGGCGTACCCTGGACCCGCTCGATCGGGTCGCCCGACCTGGCGCTGGCCCTCAAATCCGGCAATTTCGGCACCCCCGATTTCTTCCTCAAGGCGTGGCGCGTGCTCGACTAGCACCCGGCCACCGAACCCGACCTCAGGAACAGAAGGCAATCCGCATGTCCGACTCTTCTCCGCAGCAGGAGCGCATCGGCTTCATCGGCCTCGGCAACATGGGCCATGGCATGGCCAAGAACATCGTCGAGAAGGGCTATCCCCTCACCGTGCTGGCGCGGCGCAAGCGCGACGTGGTCGAGGACCTCAAGGGGCGCGGGGCCGCCGAGGCCGCCACGCCGGCCGAGGTGGCGTCGCGCTCGACCATCGTCTTCCTCTGCGTCACCGGGTCGAAGGAGATCGAGGAGATCGTGCGCGGGCCGAACGGCCTGAAGGACGGGCTGGCCCGCGGCTCGGTGGTGGTGGACTGCTCCACCGCCGACCCGGTCTCCACCGTCGCGCTGGCCGCCCTGCTGGCCGAGGGCGGCATCGACTATGTCGACGCGCCGCTGGGCCGGACCCCTAAGGAGGCGTGGGAGGGCACGCTCGACACCATGGTCGGGGCCAGCGACGCCGTCTTCGCCCGGATCAAGCCGGTGCTGGAGACCTGGGCCGGCCGCGTCGTCCATATCGGCGCCACCGGCGACGGCCATCGCATGAAGCTGCTGAACAACTTCCTGTCGCTCGGCTATGCCGCGCTGTACAGCGAAGCCCTGGCGCTGTCGCGCAAGGTCGGCATCTCGCCGGAACGCTTCGACGGCGTGATCCGCGGCGGGCGGATGGATTGCGGCTTCTACCAGACCTTCATGCGCTGGACGCTGGAGGGCGACCGCAACGCCCACAAATTCTCGATTTCCAACGCCTTGAAGGACCTGAAATACCTCGAGGCCATGGCCGACGACGCCGGCATCGCCAACCCGATGGGCAATGCCGCGAAGAACCAGTTCGCGACCGCCCATGCCACCGGCAGCCCGGAGGATTATGTCCCGATGCTGGCCGACCATGTGGCCAAGGCCAACGGCGTGGAGGTCTGAGGCGGGGCAGTGACGCCCGGCCGGGTCAGTCGGTGTTGACGACGTTGAAGTCGCGCAGCTCCTGCCGGCTCAGGGCGCGGGGCGCCGAGTTCGGGATGTCGGCGAATTCGGTCAGGAAGCGCAGCGACAGGCTCATCTCGGTCAGGTAGCGGGCGATCTCCGCCGCGGTCTGCGCCGATCCCTGCTGGATCGCCTTGGTATCCTCGTCCAGCGCCTGGTCCAGCAGCAGCGCCGACAGCGTCTTCGGGTTGTCGGGATGGTCGGCATTGTACTTGGCGATGTAGGTCTCGACCCCGTCGGGGTCGAGCTGGCCCTGCGGGAACTGCATGTTGTACTCGGTCACCGTCTCCGGCGGCTTGACCAAGTGGGACCGGATCCGGTCGGCCGCGTCGCTGGAGAACATGTGGACGCCGAACTCCGCCCCGACCTCGACATAGCGGACCGTGCCGCCCATGAAGGCGAAGTTGCAGGCGCTGATGCAGTGCAGGCCGCGCGGCACCCGCGTGGTGACCTTGCGGGCGCGCAGGATACGGCCCATCTCCAGCCCCTCCTCGAGGGACCCGCCCGGCGAGTCCAGCCAGACCTCGGCGATCGGCCGCGCCTGGTCCAGCGCCATGCGGAACCGCTCGGAATCGCCGCCGGCGATCTGGCCCCAGGCCACCAGCACGTGCCGGTTGCCGGCCGCCACCAGGCTGAACTGCATGGCGTCGGGCTTCATCACCTCGTCCCAATCCATGCCCTTGGGCAGCGGCACGAACAGGTCGTCGGCGCCGGCCGGCGCCGCGGCCAGCAGCAGGACCGCGGCGAGGATGCTCCGGGCGCTCATGCCTGCGCCGCCCATTCGCCGCCGGAGCCGCGGCAGTATTTCGACTGCTGCTCGACCTCCTGGCCCTTGATGTAGGCGACCTCGCGCACCGTGCGGCATTCGCCGCCGCCGCTGCCGTTCGGCTCCACCGCCACCACGGTGGAGGACCCGCGGACGCCGGTGCTGCGGTTCTGCCAGTTGCGCGTCGTGCCGCGCCTGGCGGACGAGGTCAGCACCCGGCGGGTGGTCTGCGCCGCGCGCTGCTGGTCGGCCTGGTCGAGCTGGCGGCCGATGGCGCTGCCGACGAAATAGCCGCCGATCGCGCCCAGGCCGGCCCCGATCAGGGTGCTGGTCTGGTCATGGCCGACGGCGTTGCCCAGCAGGCCGCCGAACAGCGCCCCGCCGCCCGCCCCGAAAAGCCCCCCGGTTTGTTCGTTGGTCTGGCAGCCGGCCAGCGTAAGCGCCGTGGCCACGACCATGACCGATGCGTGGCGACCGATGCGTGACATCGTCCTTCTCCCCGTTCCTGGTCACGGCATGGCTGTCGCCGCCCGGCCCGCCGATCCGGCCGCGGCGCACCGCCCGGCGATCGGCCGCACGAATACTGGGCAGGATCTGCCGTGATGATTGCGGTGTTGCAGTAAATCCGAGGTTATCACCGTGGCGACGGCAAGTAAGATGGGCTGATGCCTTAGGCCTGGTCTTAGGACCCCAGCTAAGACTTGTGATGAGCTCGGCGATGGGGCGTAATAGCGGCATCTGGCGAATGGCCATTGGCGGCCGTGCAAACGCCAGCAGCCGGCGGGGAGGCGATGAAGCTCCTGATCGTCGATGATCATCCGGTGGTGCGCGAAGG
Source organism: Inquilinus sp. 2KB_23 (assembly GCF_052115705.1). Classification (NCBI taxonomy): domain Bacteria; kingdom Pseudomonadati; phylum Pseudomonadota; class Alphaproteobacteria; order Rhodospirillales; family Rhodospirillaceae; genus Inquilinus; species Inquilinus sp. 2KB_23. Next base: position 34,789 of record NZ_JBFRHF010000015.1, read on the forward strand.
GCTCGTCGCGCTGCTGCGCCAGGGCGACCCGGACGCGGTGGTGGTCGAGGCCCGCGACAGCACCGAAGGGCTGGCGATGGCGGAGCAGCATCGCGATCTCGACGTGGTGCTGCTCGACCTCGCCATGCCGGGCCTGGGCGGGATGCCGGCGATTGCCGAATTCGGGCGGCGGCGGCCGGAGCTGCCGGTCATCATCCTGTCCTCGTCGGAGGATCCGCAGGACGTGCGCAAGGCCCTGGCCGCCGGCGCCCTCGGCTACGTCCCCAAATCGGCCAGCCGGCAGACGCTGTTCCTCGCGGTGCAGCTGGTGCTGTCCGGCGACATCTATGTGCCGCCGCTGACCATGCTGCCGCTGGGGCCCTCGGCCGCCGGTCCCGGCGGGGACGCCGTCGCGGGGGCCCGGCTGACCCAGCGCCAGCTCGAGGTGCTGCAGCTGCTGGCGCGCGGCCTGTCGAACAAGGAGATCGGCAACGCGCTGGACCTGGCGGAGAAGACGGTCAAGGTCCACGTCACCGCCATCTTCCGCACCCTCAACGTGGTCAACCGCACCCAGGCGGCCACCGCCGCGCGGGATGCGCAGCTGATCTGACGGCGTCTACTCCTCGGCCTCGGCTGCGACGCGTGCCAGCAGGTTGGTGATCGCGGCCCGCAGCCGGCTGTTGTGGATCGGCTTGTGCAGCAGCAGGAAGCCGCTCTCCTCCGCCTCGCGCAGCCGGTCGGGCGCGGTGTCGCCGGTGATCAGCATCGCCGGAATGTCGTCGTTGTATTCCGATTGCAGGCGGCGGATCACCGCGATGCCGTTCTCGTCGCCGCGCAGCCGGTAGTCCGAGATGATCAGGTTCGGCCGGTCGGGCCAGGTCGCGATCCGCGCCAGCATCTCGTCGCCCGACCCCGCGACCAGCACGGTGTAGCCCCAGCCGGTCAGCAGGCTGCGCATCGCCTCCTGGATCGCCGCCTCGTCGTCGATCAGCAGCACCAGCCCATGGGCCGCGGTCTCGGGCAGGGCGACGGCCATCGCCTCCGGCCCGGCAGCCTCGGCGATCGGCACCGAGACGGCGAAGACCGAGCCCTTGCCCACGGTGGAGCGCAGGCTGAGCGGGGAGTCGAGCAGCGCGGTCAGCCGCTGCACGATGGCCAGGCCGAGGCCGAGGCCCTTCGACCGGTCGCGCTCGGGGTTGCCCAGCTGGTAGAATTCCTGGAACACGCGGCCGCGCTCCTCCGCCGGGATGCCCGGCCCGGTGTCCCAGACCTCGATGCTCAGCCGTGTCCCACGGCGGCAGCCGACCACGACGCGGCCGCGCTCGGTGTAGCGCACCGCATTGGAGACCAGGTTGCGCAGCACCCGCTCCAGCAGGATCGGGTCGCTGTGCACCGCCAGGCGGCACGGGTGCAGCACCAGCCGGATGCCCTTGCGCCGGGCCTCGCCCTCATGGTCGCGGCAGACGCGCTCCAGCAGCGGCTGGATGGCGAAGCCCTGGGGTGAGTACAGCACCACGCCGGCATCCAGCCGCGAGATGTCGAGCAGCGAGGTGAACAGGCTGTCCAGCGCGCTGACCGAACCGTCGATCTGGATCGCCAGGCGGCGCACCTCCTCGTCCATCGGCCGGGCCAGCAGCGCGCCGACGAACATGCTCAGCGCATGGACCGGCTGGCGCAGATCGTGGCTGGCGGAGGCGAGGAAGCGCGACTTGTCGAGGCTGGCCTGCTCCGCCCGGTCCTTCTCCAACCGCAGGTTCTCCGCCAGGTCGAGGTTCGCGAAGCGCAGCTGCAGCGCCTCCTCCAGGCTGCGGTACGAGCGCCAGCCGAGCACGGCCATGGCGACGACGTAGAGCAGGTCGAGGAAGCCCAGGGCGTGGCTGTAGAAGCCGGTGTGGAACGCGCTCCACAGGACATAGGGGACCATCGCCGGGAACAGCAGCGCGTAGAAGGCCGGGAGATAGGCGCCGAAGGCGGTGGCGGCGCCGGAGGCCACGGCCGAGGTCGCGATCATGACCCAGAGCTGCTGGTCGATGCGCTCCGGCGTGATCAGGGTGATCGAGCCGACGCCCCAGACCAGCCCTTCGACGGCGCTGGCCAGGGTGAAGGCGGCGGCCCAGAACCGCCAGCCCGGCGCGGACGGCCCGCGGCGGCGATAGACGGCGCAGAGCAGCAGATGGGCCAGGGCCGAGAGCAGCAGGACCCCCGCCCAGCCGGCCGCGATCGGCAGCGGCACCAGCTCGCCATAGACCAGCACGCCGACCAGCGCGATGCCGCCCAGCAGGGCGCCGACCACGCCGACCGGTGCCGCCTTGTACAGGGCGGCGATCTGCTCGGCGCGGAAGCGGTCGATCGACCCGCCCCGCCCCATGGTCGGCGCGTCGGCCATCACGCGCCGCGACCGTGTTCCTGAAATCCCGCGACCACCGTCAATGCCCCCCGATATCGGTGAAGGGCGAGGTCAGCTTATGTGGTAATTCCCCGCGCGGATCCAGCCTTCCGGACCAGCAGCCCTGCCTCGCCCTGTATCCCGCTTTGCTCCGGCCGGATTTGATCGACCCCGGCCGGTTCTGCGTCGAATGGGGCGCATCGTATCATACTCAGGCTTGCGGCGGCGGCAGTGACACCAGCGCGGCGGCCGGCACGATCGGCAGCACGATCCTCGAAGGATGATCGCGGTCGAGATGGATGCGGTTGGTCGCCACCCGCTTCAGTCGGCCGGTGCCTTCCGGCTCGCCGCTGTTCGGGTTGACGTCGTATTTCGGGAAGTTGCTGGACGAGATGTCGAGCCGGATGCGGTGCCCGGCCTTGAACAGATTGGCGGTGGCGAAGGGCTCGATGGTGATCGAATAGACCCGGCCCGGCTCCAGCGGCGACGGGGTCTCCCAGCTGTCGCGGTAGCGGCAGCGCAGGATGCCGTCGGTCAGGTTCAGGGCGAAGCCGCGCGGGTCGTCCGGCGTCGGCGGATGCACGTCGATCAGCTTGGCGGTGAAGTCGGTGTCCGGCGCGTCGGAGGAGACGAACAGCCGGATTTCGATCGGCCCGACCACCGCCACGTCCTCGGCCAGCGGCGCGGTCTGGAACACCACCACGTCGGGGCGGGCGGCCAGCGGCAGGCCGGGCCGCCGGCTGCCGAAGAAGCGCTCGCCCTCGGTCTGGTCGAAGCCGCCGCCCTCGAACACCGGTTGGCCCGAGGTCAGGGCGCCGCCGATGGTGGGCACCGGATTGGCCGGGTCGAACGGATAGGCGATCGACGCGTCCGCCGCCTCCGGCACCGCCGGATCCAGCCGGCCGTCTTCATGCAGGTGATAGTCGGTGAAGACGGTGCCGGGCAGCGGCCAGTCCGGCGCCGCGATCCAGCGGCCGCCATGGTCCAGCCGGCCCTCTGCGGTGCGCCGGCCGCTGCCGCCACCCATCAGGAACAGCCGCGCCGTCGGCTCCGTGTCGGCGCCGTTCTCGACACCCATCAGCCAGCGGTCGAACCAGCGCCGGCGGAACTGCAGCCAGCCCTCGGTGACGTTGGCGTCGACCGTCGCCGCCGGCCCGAATTCGGTGTCGCCCGAAAAGGTGGTGTTGCGGTTGCCGTGCAGCCACGGCCCCATGATCAGCTTCACCGGCGCGGACCGGCCGCTGAGCGCCGCATAGTTCTCCATCGTGGTGCGGACATAGGCGTCGTACCAGCTGGACATCAGCACCATTGGCACGTCGGGGAAGCGGTCGTAATGCCCTTCGGCGTAGATGCCGAGCTGCTTCCAGTAGTCGCCGAACGAGCCATGGGTCCATTGCTCGAACAGGAAGGCTTCGTATTCCGGCACGGCGCGCACCGGCGAATGGCCGGGCCGCCACGGCATGGCGGCGAACCAGGCGCGCAAATCCTCCGCCTCCAGCGCCGCCAGCACCTTGGGGTCGGCCAGCGCCGCCGGGCTCTCCTTGGCCTGGTTGAAGGCCCAGGTCGCCTGCTTCAGCTCGAAGGCGCCGCCCTGGCGGATGCCGCAGTGGTAGGAATTCGAGAAGCCGCCGGAATCCACCACCATGCAGGCTAGGCCGGGCGGGTTCAGGCAGGCCAGGGCGAACTGGGTGTGCGCGGCGTAGGACAGGCCCATGGTGCCGACCTTGCCGTTCGACCAGGGCTGCGCGGTGATCCATTCGACCGTGTCGAAACCATCGGGCCCTTCGGAGGTGTACTTTGTGAACACCCCCTCGGAGGCATGCCGGCCGCGGCAATCCTGATAGACCACGGCATAGCCGGCGGCGACGAAATGCGCGGCCACCTGCGGCCGGGTCATCGGCCCGTCCATCCCGACCCCGATCTCGGAGCGCGACAGCTCGGTCTTGCCGTAGGGCGTGCGCTCCAGGATCACCGGCAGCGGGGCGTCGATGCCGATGCGGTGGCCGGCCGGCAGGTAGACGTCGGTGGCCAGCCGCACGCCGTCGCGCAGCGTCACCATCTGGTCGCGCAGCACCACGACCGCATCATCGATGCGGTCCGGGATCTCACCCGAGCTCACTTGGCGATCCCCGCGTAGGTGGCCAGCGTCCATTCGTTCTTGTTGGCGCGGTAGCTGATGCCGTCGCGCGCCGCCCAGTGCACGGTCGGGAAATACAGCGGCACGATGCCGACATCACCGAAGCCGATCCGCGCCGCCTGCTCCAGCAGCTGGTTGCGCTTGGCCTCGTCGAACTCCGCCAACGCCTGCTTCAGCGTCGCGTCGAACTCCGGGTTCGAGTAGCGGGCGCGGTTGAAGGCGCCCATGCCGGCGTCCTTGTCATAGGTCGCCAGCACATTGGTCAGGGCGTTGGCCGAATTGCTGTTGCTGTTGCCGAAGCTGAAGATGAAGGCGCTGTACTCCTGCTTCGAGGCGGCGCCGGCATAGACGTTGTAGGGCTGGGTGACCACGCCGTTGATCTTCAGCCCGCCGCGCGCCAGCATCTGGCCGATCGCCTGGGCGATGTCGGCATCGCCGGCGAAGCGGTCGTTCGAGGAATGCACCGTCAGCCCGAAGCCGTCGCCATAGCCGGCCTCGGCCAGCAGCGCCTTGGCCCCGGCCGCGTCGAAGGCCTCCGGCTTCACATCCGTGGCATAGCCGCCCAGGCCTTCCGGCACCAGCTGGCCGGCGGCCTCGCCCGACCCGTTCAGCAGGCGCTGGATGATCAGGTCGCGGTTGATCAGCTTGGACACGGCCAGGCGCACCCGCTTGTCCTTCAGCGGGTTGGCCGCCAGGGGCTGGCCGTCCTTGTCGGTCACGAACGGGCTCTGGTCCCGCGCCGAATCCAGCGCCAGGTAGATCAGCCGGCCGGAGGTGGTGGAATAGACCTTGGCCTTGCCGCTGTCGTTAACTGTGGCGACGTCCTGCGGCGGCACCCCGTCGATCAAATCGACCGACCCGGACAGCAGCGCCGCGATCCGCGCTGCGTTGTTGGAGATGAACTTGATGGTGACGTTGTCGAAGGCCGGCTTGTCGCCCCAGTAATGCGGGTTCGGCGCCAGCACCAGCCGGTCGCCCGGCACCCATTGCTTGAACACGTAGGGGCCGGTGCCGATCGCAGCCGTGCCGGAGTTGAAGTCGTTGGTCGTCTTCCCTTCGGACGCTTTCTTCGAGACGATATAGACGAGGCCGACCTGCTCGATGAACTGCGGCGTCGGCGCCTTGGTGGTGAAGCGGATGGTCAGCGGGTCGACCGCGGTCATCCCGGCGATGCTGCCGACCGCGCCGGAGAACGGTGCCGGGCTGTTCGGCACCGACTTGGCCCGCCCCATCGAGAAGATCACATCGTCCGCCGTCAGGTCCGACCCGTCGCTGAACTTGACGCCGGGGCGCAGTTTGACCTCCCAGGTCGTCGGGTCGACCGAGGTCCAGGACAGGGCCAGCGCCGGCTGCACCTGCAGGTTCTCGTCGGTCTGCACCAGCCGGTCGAACATGTGCTGCGAGATCGACTGGTTGTTGCCGGTGCGCGAGAATTGCGGGTCGATGGCGGACGGCTCGGTCGCCGTGCCGATGGTCAGGTCGGCGGCCCAGGCGGTGCCGACGCTCATGGCGCTCAGCGCCAGGGCCAGGGCGACGCCGCCCAGGGTCTTCCGCATCATCGACATCGTGCTCTCCTCTGTTTTGTCGGTCGGGCGCATTCAGCGCCTCAGATCAGGTGGCAGGCGGCCTGGTGGCCGGGCGCGACCGGGCGCAGCGCCGGTCGCTCGCTGCGGCAGCGGTCGGTCGCCATCGGGCAGCGCGGGTGGAAATGGCAGCCGCTCGGCGGGTGCAGCGGCGACGGGATCTCGCCCTTGACCGTCTCGAACTTGCGCTTGCGGTTGCTCAACCGCGGCACTTCGTTCAGGAGCGCGACGGTGTAGGGATGCAACGGCCGGTCGAACAGCTCGGCGGTCGACGCGGTCTCGACCACCCGGCCGAGATACATGATCACCACCCGGTCGCTGATGTGCTCGACCACGCCGAGGTCGTGGCTGATGAACAGGTAGGTCAGGCCGAGATCCTGCTGCAGCTCCAGGAACAGGTTCAGGATCTGGGCCTGGATGGAGACGTCGAGCGCGGCGATGGATTCGTCGCAGACCAGGAAGTCCGGCTTCACCGCCAGGGCCCGGGCGATGCCGATACGCTGGCGCTGGCCGCCGGAGAACTGGTGCGGGAAGCGGTCGCGATAGGCCGGGTCCAGCCCGACCCGGCGCATCACCGCCTGGACATAGGCGTCGGTCTCGCGCCGCTGCACCAGCCCGTGCACCCGCGGCGCCTCGCCGATGATGTCGCGCACCCGCTTGCGCGGGTTCAGCGAGGCGAAGGGATCCTGGAAGATCATCTGCGCCTTCAGCTTGGCGTCGCGCGCGGCCTCGCCGGTCAGCCCGGCAACGTCGCGGCCGCGCCAGCGCAGGGCGCCGTCGCTCTGCGGCAGGATGCCGGCCATCATCCGGCCCAGCGTGGACTTGCCGCAGCCGGATTCGCCGACCAGCCCCAGCACCTCGCCCGGGGCGATGGCGAGGTCGACCGCGTCGACGGCATGCACCGTCCGCTCCTCGATCCGGGCGCCCAGGAAGCGCGCGGCCTTCTCGGCATAGTCCAGCCGCTTGGTGAAGCGCTTGCCCAGGCCGGCGGCCTCAATCAACGGCCCCGTGGTCGTGGAAACCGCGGTCATGCCTGCGCTCCCAGTTGCGGGTGGAAGCAGCGGAATTCGCGATCGGCCAGCCGCGTCGCCTCGGGCACCGCCAGGCAGGCCTCGCTGGCATGGCCGCAGCGCGGTCGGAAGGCGCAGCCATCGGGCAGGGACAGCGGGGAGGGCGCCATGCCGGGGATCTGGAACAGCGCCTGGCCGCGCGGCCGGTCGCCGGGCACCGACCCGATCAGGCCGATGGTGTAGGGATGCGCCGGCCGGTCGATCACCTCGTCGACCGTGCCGGTCTCGACCACCTTTCCCGCATACATGACGCAGATCCGGTCGGCCAAGGCGGCGACCACGGCCAGGTCGTGGCTGACCCAGATCAGCGCCGTGCCGGTCTCGCGGCACAGGGTCTGCACCTGGGCCAGGATCTGGGCCTGGATGGTGACATCCAGCGCCGTGGTCGGCTCGTCGGCGATGATCAGGTCGGGCTTGTGCAGCAGGGCGATGGCGATGGCCACGCGCTGGCGCATGCCGCCGGAGAACTGGTGCGGATAGGCCTTCAGCCGTTCCTCCGGCGACGGGATGCCGACCCGGCCCAGCGCGTCGCGGCAGCGCGCCACCGCCTCGGCCCGCGACACCCGCTCATGCGCCTGGATGGTCTCGACCATCTGGGTCTCGACCCGCAGCACCGGGTTCAGGGTCATCATCGGGTCCTGGAAGATCATGGCGATGCGGTTGCCGCGCAGCTGCCGCAGCCGCTCCGCCGGCAGCGTCGCCAGGTCCTCGCCCTTGAACAGGATGCGGCCGCCGACCACCCGGCCCGGCGGGTCGACCAGGCCGAGGATGGAAAAGCCGGTGATCGACTTGCCGGAGCCGGATTCGCCGACCAGCCCCAGGATCTCGCCGCGGTCGACCGTGAAGCTGACGCCGTCGACCGCGCGCACCGTGCCGGCCTTGGTGAAGAAATGCGTCTGCAGGTTCTCGACGCTCAGCGTGGGCGCGGTCATTTCTGCAGCCTTGGGTTCAGGGCCTCGCGCAGGCGGTCGCCGACGATGTTGATCGAGAAGATCAGCGCCAGCAGCAGCAGGCCGGGGAACACGCTGATCCAGTAGAGGCCGGCCAAGAGCACCTGGTAGCCGTTGGCGATCAGCAGGCCGAGCGACGGCTCGGTGATCGGCAGGCCGATGCCGAGGAAGCTCAGCGTCGCCTCGGCCGCGATCGCATGGGCGACCTGGATGGTGGCGATCACGATCACCGGCGGCAGGCAGTTCGGCAGCAGGTGGCTGAACAGGATGCGGCTGCGGCTCAGCCCCAGGCACTGCGCCGCCTCGACATACTCCTTGCCGCGCTCGACCAGCGCCGCGGCGCGCACGGCCCGGGCGAAATAGGCCCATTGCACGAAAACCAGGGCCAGGATGACCTTGCCGACGCCCTGGCCCAGCACCGCCAGCATCATCAGCGCCACCAGGATGGTCGGGAAGCCCAGCATCAAATCGACCAGCCGCATGATCAGCGTGTCGATCCTGCCGCCGAAATAGGCGGCCACCAGCCCCAGCGTGGTGCCGACGGCCAGGGCGAACAGGCCGGCCAGCACGCCGACGCTCAGGCTGGTGCGCAGCCCGTACAGCATCGCCGACAGCATGTCGCGGCCCTGGGCGTCGGTGCCCAGCCAGTAGGTCCAGCCATCCATGCTCTCGCTGCCTGGCGGCAGCCTGCCGTCCATGATGCTGAGCGAGGCGAGGTCATAGGGATCCTGCGGCGCGATCCAGGGGGCGAACAGGGCGACCAGGACCAGCGCCAGGCAGGCGATGGCGGCGAGCGTCGCGGCCTTGCTGTCCAGAATGCCGCGCGCGGCCTGGGCCAGGATGCCGTCGCCGAGCAGCGGCTTGCGGGGGATCACGGCGTCGGTCATGAGTCGGACAGCCGGACGCGGGGGTCGAGCACGGAATAGAGGATGTCGACCACCAGGTTGATGACGATGAACATCATGACCACGATCAGCAGGTAGGCGACGATCACCGGCCGATCGAGCCGCATGATGCTGTCGATGATCAGCTTGCCGACGCCGGGCCAGGCGAAGATGGTCTCGGTCACCGTGGCGAAGGCGATCAGCGACCCGAACTCCATGCCGACCACGGTGACGATCGGGATCAGGATGGTCTTCAGCACATGGACGAAGATCACCCGCCGCTCGGTCAGGCCCTTGGCCCGGGCGAATTTGACGAAGTCCAGCGGCAGGGTTTCGCGCATGCCGCTGCGGGTCAGGCGGATGATCAGCGAGACGTTGAACAGCGACAGGTTGATCGCCGGCAGGATCAGATGGGTGAAGCCGTCCCAGGTGGCGAGGCTGGTGTGCAGGCCCAGGATCTCGCCGGTGGCGCCGCGGCCGGTGGAGGGCAGCCAGCCGAGCATGACCGAGAACACCATGATCAGCATCATGCCCTGCCAGAAGCTGGGCAGGCTGAAGCCGAGGATCGATCCGGTCATCACGGTGCGGTCGAAGCCGCTGCCGGCCTTGAGGCCGGAGAGGACGCCGAGCGGGATGCCGACCACCAGCGACAGCAGCAGGGCGACGAAGGCCAGCTCCAGCGTCGCCGGCAGCCGCTCGAAGATCAGGCTGATCGAGGGCTGGTTGAAGACGAAGGACCGGCCGAGGTCGCCATGCAAGGCATTGCCCAGGAAGGTCAGGTATTGCTGCCACAGCGGCCGGTCGAGGCCCAGCGACTGCACCGCCTGGGCGATCTCGGCCTGCGACGCGTCGGCCGGCACCAGGATCTCGATCGGGTTGCCGATGGCGTAGATGCCGACGAAGACGAGCAGCGAGGTGACCAGGAGGACGAAGCTGCTCTGCACCAGGCGGCGGATGATGAAGACGGTCATGCCGGGCGTCCGGCCCCGGCGTGCGATTCCCGCATCTGCGTCCCTGTTTGCTCGCTTATGATGGGCCTAGCCGGGCGGGCCGGCGGGGCAGGGGGACACTAGGCATGCCGGGCAGGGGCTCGCAACATCATGCGGAATCCGCATTCGGCTATGCGCAATTCGCGCGGGCCGGGGACGCGTTGCGGCGCTTTGTGTCCGGGATATCGGCGCGGCCGGCATGAACGTCAAGCAGCTCGAAGCCTTCAAGGCGATCATGCGCAGCGGGTCGACCACCGCCGCGGCGTCGCGGCTGGACCTGTCGCAATCGGCGGTCAGCCGCCTGCTGACCCAGCTGGAGGCCGAGCTGGGGCTGGAGCTGTTCGCCCGCGAGAAGGGGCGCCTGATCCCGACGCCGGAGGCGATCGGCCTGCTGGATTCGGTCGAGGATGCGGTCGATCGCGTGCAGCGGGTGCAGCATGTGGCGGAGGAGCTGCGGGCCGGGAATTCCGAGCAGATCCTGCTGCGCATCGGCGTGCCGCACAGCATGTCGCAGACCATCCTGCCCCTGATCGTCGAGGAGTTCCTGCGCGACCACGGCAATGTCGCGCTGGAGATCCTGTCCGGCGCCTATCACGAGACCGAGCGCGCGGTGCTGACCCGCCAGGCCGATCTCGGCTTCGTGCGGCTGCCGACCGGCGAGGCCGGGATGGACACCGTCGCCATCGCCCGCACCACCAGCGTGTGCGTCATGCCGGCGGGACACCGGCTGGCGGAGCAGGCGGTGGTGTCGGTCGAGGATCTGGAGGGCGAGCCGCTGGTGCTGCTGGGCCGGCAGCGCCCGGCGCGGGCGGAGATGGACCAGATGTTCCGGCGCGTCCGTTTCCGGCCGCGGGTGCGGGTGGAGACGCATTCGGTCGGCTCGGCCTGTGCTTTCGCCGCGCAGGGGCTGGGGGTGACCATCGTCAACGCGCTGATGGCCAGCCATTTCCGCGAGCTGCCGATCGCCATCCGCCCGTTCCGGCCGCTTCTGTGGAACGAATTCGGCCTGGCCTTCGCCGCCGGCCAGCCCCGCTCGCGCGCCGCCGACCGCTTCGCCGAACATTTCCGCCGCCGCCTGATCGAGATGCTGCGCGGGCTGGAGAGCGAGCTGGGACCGGCCGCCGACTAGCGCCGGCCCCGTCTGCCGGTCATAGCCCGTGGGTGGCCTTCAGCAGCTCGGCCGCCCGTTCACCGATGACGACGCAAGGGGCCATGGTGTTGCCGGTGGTCACCCGCGGCATCACCGACCCGTCGGCGATGCGCAGGTTGTCGATGCCGTGGACCCGCAGCCGGCCGTCCACCACCGACATCTCGTCCAGCCCCATCCTGGCGGTGCAGGCCTGGTGGAAATAGGTGACGATGGCGTCGCGCACGAAATGCTCCAGCGCGGCGCCGCGCAGCCCGCCCGGCATGACCTCGCGCTTGACGAAGGGGCGCAGCGCTGCCGAGTTGCCGATCTCGCGGCAGAGCTCGATGCAGGTGAGCAGCGCCTTGAGGTCGGCAGGGGCGCCCAGCGTGTTGGCGTCGATCTCGAGCGGATCCATCGGGTCCGGCCCGGTCAGCCGGATCCGGCCGTGGCTGCGGGGCCGGACCAGGCCGGGACCGATCGACCAGCAGCCCGCCGGCGGGTTCAGCCTGGCGGTCTCGGCGTTGACGTAGGGAGCCTCGATCTGGAAGGGCTGCAGGTCGGGGGTGTCGAGGCTCGCGTCGCTCTTCCAGAAGAAGGTGGCCTCGACCAGGCTGTTGCGGGGCGGCAGCGGCGTCTCGTATTCCCACAGGCAGCCCGCGACCATGATGTGGTCCTGGAAGTTCCGGCCCACCCCCGGCGCGTGCTGCACCATTTCGATGCCCAGGGGGCCGAGGTCCGCCTGGTCGCCGATGCCGGACTGCATCAGCACCTTGGGCGTGTGCATCGCGCCCAGGGAAAGTACGACCTCACACGCGGCGCCGATGCGATGCACCCGGCCGTCGAAGACGAACTCCACCCCGGTCGCCCGCTTGCCGGCGAAGGTGATGCGGGTGACCAGCGCCTGGGTCAGCACCGTCAGGTTCGGCCGGTCCATCAGCGGGTGAACATAGGTGCGGAAGATCGACTGCCGCTTGCCGTCGCGGATCCGCAGATTGGCGATGGCACAGCCGCCATCGCCCTCCATCATCTCGCCGTTCTGGTCGTCGAAGGTCGGGATGCCGACCGACCGCGCGCCTTCCAGCATGGCCGGCGCGATCGGGTTGGGATCCTGCGCCGGCTCGACATGGACCAGCCCGCCGGTGCCCCGGCGCCGCGGGTCCGGCGTGCCCTGCCAGTCCTCGATCCGCCGGTAGATCGCCAGGACTGACTCGTAGCCCCAGGCGGCATCGCCGGTCTGCTGCGCGAAGTAATCCCAGTCGTTCCTATGGCCGCGCGACCAGGCCATCGCGTTGATGCTGGACCCGCCGCCCAGCACCTTGCCCATCGACAGCGGCAGGGCGCGGCCGTTCAGCCGGGGATTGGGCACGCCATGGAAGCCCCAGTCGCGCTCGGTGCCCAGATTGGTCGGCCACAGGGCCGGATTCATCACGGCCGGGACGTCGTCGGACCCGCCGGCCTCGAGCAGCAGCACGCTGACGCCGGGGGTCTCGGCCAGCCGCCGCGCCACCACCGACCCCGAGGAGCCCGAGCCGCAGACGATGAAGTCGTAGTGGGATTTGAGGTCGGCCTGCAGTTTGAGCTGGTTGGCGCGGGCGCGGTCTTCGAAAGCATCCATGGGATCGTGAGGCTCGTGTGGTTAGAGAGTGTGGGTCCAGACGCTGCTGCGGCTGGCCGCGTCGCGGTCCGCCCGGTCCGGTAGCGGCCATTGCCGCCGCAGGCCGATCGCGCACAGCCACAGGCCGGTCCGGAACAAGCCGGTGCGGGGCCGCCGCTGCGTGGTGGGCGAGGTGTTGGGGCTCATCTCCGAAATCTCCTGTGCGGATCTGTCGGGAGGGCAACCGGTGAATTCCGGCGGCCGCGGTGTTCGATGCTTCCGTTCTGGGCCGGCCGGGTTACAGCATGATGTCTGGCCCAGGGAACCGGGTTACGGCCGTAGTAGCGCAGTAGTAGCGCTGCGGCTGCTCCGGGGAGGATGTCCCAGTGGACAAATGTTGTCCGACAAGTTTATAAACTTTCCGGAAGTGACGCTGCCGGAGGTGATTCGGCAGGTTTCAATCGGTGAGACCAGGGCTCGACACCAGTCGCCCGACGGAACCGTGAGACGACGACACTGGGCGAGGGCGTGCGAAGGTCCTGAGCGCGGCCGGGCAACCGGCCGAAAGATCGTGGCAGCGAATGACTGCGCGACATCGGGGAGGGACGCATGAGCAACATCACCAGGCGTGATCTGTTGAAGATCGGCTCGACCGCCGCCGCGGCCGGCCTGCTGCCGGCCCGCGCCATCGCGGCCGCCCCGGCCTGGTCCGGCGGCGCGATCGAGCCGGGCGCCCAGATCAGGGTGCTGCGCTGGAAGCAGTTCCTGCAGTCCGAATTCGACAGCTTCGTCGCCAACACCAACAAGTTCGTCGAACAGACCGGGGTCAAGGTCCGGGTCGACGCCGAAAGCTGGGAGGACCTGCGGCCCAAGGCGGCGGTGGCGGCCAATGTCGGGGCCGGCCCCGACATCATCATGGGCACGCTCGACGACCCGTTCAAATTCGCGGACAAGCTGATCGACGTGACCGACGTTGCCGACTATCTCGGCGCGAAATACGGCGGCTGGTATCCGATCGCCCAGCGCTACGGCAAGAAGGGCGACCGCTGGATCGCGCTGCCGCAGGGCGCCACCGGCGGCGCCCTGAACTACCGCATCAGCGCGGTGCGCGCCGCCGGCTTCGAGACGTTCCCGAAGGACACCGCCGGCTTCCTGAAGCTGTGCCAGGGGCTGAAGGCGGCCGGCAAGCCGCCGGGCTTCGCCCTCGGCCACGGCACCGGCGACGCCAATGGCTGGACGCAATGGTGCCTGTGGGCCCATGGCGGCAAGGTGGTCGACGAGAACAGCAACGTCGTCCTGGATTCACCGGAGACGGTGGCGGCGCTGGAATACGCGAAGCAGCTGGCCGAGACCTTCATCGAGGGCGTGCTGTCCTGGCAGGACCCGAGCAACAACAAGGCGTTCCTGGCCGACCAGATCAGCCTGACCCTCAACGGCATCTCGATCTACACCGTGGCCAAGACCTCGAAGGACCCGGCGCTGCAGGCGATCGCCGCCGACATGGACCACGCCAACATGCCGATCGGCCCGGTCGGGCACCCGACCGAACAGCAGAACATCCTCAACACCTACGCCTACGCCTATTCGAAATATCCGAATGCGGTGAAGGAGTACCTGCGCTTCATGTGGGAGAAGGAGCAGGTCGACGCCTGGGAGACCGCATCGAACGGCTACATCGCGCCGCCCCTGCCGGCCTGGAACGACAACCCAGTGTGGACCGCCGACCCCAAGGTCACGCCGTTCCGCGACGTGCTGAAGTTCGCCCAGGACAACGGCTATGCCGGCGCGCTGGGCGCCGCCTCGGCGGCGGTGATGGGCGATTTCGTGGTGGTCGACATGTTCGCCTCGGCCTGCACCGGGGACCAGACCCCGCAGGCGGCGGCGGCGCAGGCCGCCGAGCGCGCCAAGCGCTACTACCAGGGCTGAGGGGGACGACGGCGTGGCGCCGCCGCCGGGTCCGATATCCACCGCCGCCGACACCGCCCGCGCGGCCCGCCGCCGGCCGGCGCGCGGTGGGGCGCGGCTGTTGGACAACCGCAATGTCCTCGGCCTGCTGTTCATGCTGCCGGCGGCGGCGCTGCTGGTGTTCTTCCTGGCCTATCCCCTGGGCCTGGGCCTGTGGCTCGGCCTCACCGACCAGACGATCGGCGGCACCGGACGCTTCGTCGGTCTCGCCAACTTCGTCTCGCTGGCCCATGATTCCGTGTTCCTGCTGTCGATCTTCAACACCGTGCTCTACACGGTGGTCGCCAGCGTGGTGAAGTTCGCCATCGGCCTGTACCTGGCGATCCTCTTGAACCAGCGTCTGCCGTTCAAATCGATCCTGCGGGCGGTGGTGCTGCTGCCCTTCGTGGTGCCGACCGTGCTGTCGGCCATCGCCTTCTGGTGGATCTACGATTCCCAGTTCTCGATCATCTCCTGGACCCTGATCAAGCTGGGGCTGATCGACCATTACATCGACTTCCTGGGCCAGCCCTGGAACGCCCGCTGGTCGGTGATCGCCGCCAACATCTGGCGCGGCATCCCCTTCGTGGCGATCACGCTGCTGGCGGGGCTGCAGACCATCCCGCCGTCGCTGCACGAGGCGGCGGCGCTGGACGGCGCCAGTTCCTGGCAGCGCTTTCGCTGGATCACCCTGCCGATGCTGTCGCCGATCATCGCGGTGGTGATGACCTTCTCGGTGCTGCTGACCTTCACTGACTTCCAGCTGATCTACGTCATCACCCGCGGCGGTCCGATCAACGCCACCCAACTGATGGCGACCCTGTCGTTCCAGCGCGCCATCACCGGCGGCCATCTCGGCGAGGGGGCGGCCATCGCCAACGCGATGATCCCGTTCCTGATCGCCGCCATCCTGTTCAGCTATTTCGGGCTGCAGCGCCGGCGCTGGCAGCAGGGGGGCAAGGACTGATGGCGGCGAACACCGAAGACCAGGAGGGCATGGCCTATCTCCAGACCCTGCCGCGGCGGCTGGTGACGGTCTACCTGCCGCTCTGCATCATCCTGTTCGTGCTGCTGTTTCCGTTCTACTGGATGGCGACCACCACCTTCAAACCGGATGCCGAGCTGTACGACTACCAGAAGTACAACCCGTTCTGGGTGGCCCACCCGACGCTGGAGCACATCAAGAAGCTGCTGTTCGAGACCAGCTATCCCGACTGGATGGTCAACACCATCATCGTCTCGGTCAGCTCGACCTTCCTGTCGCTGTTCTGCGCCGTGCTGGCCGCCTATGCCATCGAGCGGCTGCGCTTCACCGGGGCGGCCTATGTCGGGCTGGCGATCTTCCTGGCCTATCTGGTGCCGCCCTCGATCCTGTTCATCCCGCTGGCGGCGATGGTGTTCAACCTCGGCCTGTTCGACACGGAATGGGCGCTGATCCTGACCTACCCGACCTTCCTGATCCCGTTCTGCACCTGGATGCTGATGGGCTATTTCCGGTCGATCCCCTACGAGATCGAGGAATGCGCCCTGATCGACGGCGCCTCGCGGCTGCAGATCCTGCGGCGGATCACCCTGCCGCTGGCGGTGCCGGGGCTGATCTCGGCCGGGATCTTCGCCTTCACCCTGTCCTGGAACGAGTTCCTCTACGCCCTGACCTTCATCTCCTCATCCGAGAACAAGACCGTGCCGGTCGGGGCGATCACCGAGCTGGTGGAAGGCGACGTCTACCATTGGGGGTCGCTGATGGCGGCGGCGCTGTTCGGGTCGATCCCCGTGGTCGTGCTCTATTCCTTCTTCGTCGAATACTACGTCTCCAGCCTGACCGGCGCCGTCCGGGAATGACGCCCGCTGCACCCGGCCGCCAGCGCGCGGCCGGGCTCAGCGGAGCGCGGCTACAGCGTGCCGGGGAAGGCGCCGCCGTCGATCAGCAGGTTCTGGCCGGTGATGTAGCCGGCATGGACGCTGCACAGGAAGGCGCAGGCCGCGCCGAACTCGTCGGGCTGGCCGAAGCGGCGGGCCGGGATCCCGGCGCGGCGCCGGTCCGCCACCGCCTCGGCATCCTCGCCCGACCGCCCGGCCGCGGCGTTGATGCCGCCGCGCAGCCGGTCGGTGTCGAACGACCCGGGCAGCAGGCCGTTGATGGTGACGCCCTTGCCGGCCACCTGGCGGGCCAGGCCGGCGATGAAGCCGGTCAGGCCGGCGCGGGCGCCGTTCGACAGGCCCAGCTCCGGGATCGGCGCCTTCACCGCGCTGGAGGTGATGTTGACGATGCGGCCGAAGCCGCGCGACGCCATGCCGTCGACCACGGACCGGGTCAGGAATATCGGGGTCAGCATGTTGCCGTCCAGCGCCTTGATCCAGGCCTCGCGGTCCCACTCGCGGAAGTCGCCGGGCGGCGGGCCGCCGGCGTTGTTGACCAGGATGTCGGGATCCGGGCAGGCCGCCAGCGCCGCCTCGCGCCCCGCCTCGGTGGTGATGTCGCCGGCGACGACGGTCACCTGCACGCCGGTGGCGCGGCGGATCTCCTCGGCCGCCGCCTCCAGCGCCTCGGCGCCGCGGGCGGTGATGGTCACCGCCACGCCTTCGCGCGCCAGCGCCAGGGCGCAGCCCTTGCCCAGGCCCTTGCTCGCCGCGCACACCAGGGCCCTGCGGCCGGTCAGTCCCAGATCCATGGCCAGTCTCCTCTCGCCCGACGGGCGGCCTCGCGATGATGTCCTACGAATGCCGCAAGGTGCGACGCTGGGCGGCGGATGTCACGCCGCGCGTGCCGTCAGAGGTTGAGAAGCCCGAGCGTGAGGGCGGTGGCCACGGCCTCGGTGCGGCTGGATGCGTCCAGCTTGCGCATCGCCGAGGCGATGTATTCGTTGACGGTATGGGCCGACAGCGCGAGCTGGCGGGCGATGCCCTTACTCGATTCGCCATGGGCGATCCAGGTCAGGCAGTCCTGCTCGCGCCGGGTGAGGTCGGGCCCGGTGTAGGACGGCCCGACGGTTTCGCGCCGGGCCGCGGCGGTCGCCAGACGCCCCTCGATCTGGACCGCCCGATCGAGATGCGGAGCGATCGCCCGAAGCAGGCGCAACTCGTCATCCGAATAGCGGGGGGACCGGCGGGGGCGATAGATCGCCATGCCGACGCCCTGCGCCATGGGGTCCATGGTGTACCAGGACAGGCAGAAATGGAGATCGTTCGGGGCGTAGATGCCGTTGTAGACCTCGGTCCGCTCCAGCGCCCCCTCGGGCACCAAGGTGCCTTCGTCGACCACGGATCCGGGCGGCAGGTCACGCACCTTCGACTTGATCGGGTCGGTGCTGCGGTAGTCGGCGTCGTAGCTCCGATGAACCGCCGGATCCATGTCGGAGAGGATCGCCGTCTCCGCCGGCCTGCGGTTCCACCGCATGATGGCCGCCGTGCCGCCGACGGCCCGCTTCAGCCGTTCGAGCAGAACCGCCCAGTCCTCGTCGCCGATGGCGGCGTCGTAGGTCTGGCCGATCAGGTTGCTGAGGTCGCGGTCGTCCGGCATGTCGATGCAGGCTTGCTGTGGCCGACCCCAGAGGGGCCGCAGGGGTCAGTCTGCCATCGGAGAGATGGCAGCAGGAAGCCCCACCGATGCCGGGCGGCTCCGCGGGATGGTCAGAGGTTGAGAAGCCCGAGCGCCTGGGCGGTGGCCACGGCCTCGATACAGCTGGACGCGTCCAGCTTGCGCATCGCCGAGGCGACGTATTCGTTGACGGTGTAGACCGACAGCGCCAACTGGCGGGTGATGCCCTTGCTCGACTCGCCGTGGGCGAGCCACCGCAGCACCGCCGCCGTGCCGCGCAGATTACCAGCGGAAAGATGGCAGCAGGATGTCCGGGGCGCAGCCGACGGTGGCGAACTCCTTCGCCATCTCCGCGTCGCCGGCCCCGGCATGGATGCCGGTGCGGACCAGGGCGGCGGCGGCGCCGAAGCCGCGGGCGCCGGCGACGTCGTGCTCGACGCTGTCGCCGGCGCACAGCACGTCGGCGGGGCGGTCCACCCCGGCCGTGGCGGCGGCGTGCCGGTACATCAGCGGATGCGGCTTGCCCACCCAGGTGACGGTGCCGCCGAGGGATTCGTACATCTCGGCGATGCGGCCGGCGCCGAAGGCGGGGCCCAGCGCCGTCAGCATGATCTTGTCCGGGTTGGTGCACAGCGCCGGCACGCCGCGGGCGGCGGCTGGGGCCAGCAGCGCGCGATAGCGCTCCAATGGGACAAGATGCCCCTGGCTGCCGGCGATCACCACCAGGTCGGCGGCGTCGCCGGTCTCGGCCTCGGCGAAGCCCAGCGTCTCGGCGAAGCCGCGATCCTCGCCGCTGGAGATCACCAGGCAGCGGGCCCCGGTGTCCGGGGAGACCGGCAGCCCGCCGCCGCGCAGCAGGGCCAGGGCCACGTCGCCGGAGGTGACGAAATGGTCGTAGCTGTCGCGGGCGAAGCCCAGGGTCTCCATCCGCCGCGCGTTGTAGGCCGCGGACCGGCCGGAATTGGACAAGAGCACGACGTGCCGTCCGGCATCCTTCAGCCGCCGCAGCGCCTCGATCGCCCCGGGATAGGGGTGGCGGCCGTCATGCAGCACGCCGTACTGGTCGACGAAGAAGGTGGTGAAGCGGTCGATCAGCCCGCCGATCCCGTCCGCCCGCTCGATGGCGTCGAGGCCGGCCATCACTGTGCTCCGCCGGCCAGGGCCAGCCGGGCGGTGCCTTCGGCCGCGTCCTCCGACAGCGCCGGCAGGAACGGCACGCCCAGCTGCCGGCGGCGGATCTCGGTCCAGCCGGCATTGGCGGCGCCGCCGCCGACGCTGCGCAGCGAGGCCATGGCGGGGGCGCCCAGCTCCGCCAGCAGGCGGTAGGCGCGGGCCTCGATCGCGGCGATGCCCTCCAGCACGCCCTGGAAGAACACGGCATCGTCGGCCGGCCGCGGCTCCAGCACCGGCGGCAGGTCGGGGTCGGCCACCGGGAAGCGTTCGCCCGGCTTCGGCAGCGGGTAATAGGACAGGCCGGTCGGCCGGTCCGGCCGCAGCGCCGCGGTCAGCTCCGGCAGCCGGTCGCGCCCGAACAGCTGAGCGATCACCGCCCCGCCGCTGTTGGACGCGCCGCCGACCAGCCAGCGGTCGCCCATGCGGTGGCTGTAGACGCCATGATCCGGAGAATTGACCGATCGATCGGACAATAATTTGATCACCAGCGTCGACCCCAGCGCCGTGACCGCGTCGCCGACCGCATCCGCGCCGGTGGCGAGGAACGAGGCGCAGCCATCGGTGGTCCCGGCGCAGACCAGTGCCTCCGCAGGCAGGCCCAGGCCGATGGCGGCGTCGCCGACCCGGCCGGTCGGGGTGCCGGGCGCCACCGCCCTTGGCAGCGCGCCGGGGGCGACACCGAGGCCGAAGATCCAGTCCGGCCAGCGCCGCGCCACCGGGTCGTAACCGGTCTTCAGCGCATTGTTCTCGTCGGTGGCGTCGAAGCGGCCGGACAGCCTTCCGGCGATCCAGTCGGCCTGGTGCAGCACCCGCATTGCGCCGGGCCGGCGCAGCAGCACCAGCGCGCGGGCGAGGGCGGAGCTGCGGCCGCGGGCGGCGCTGCCGGCGGGGGCCACGGCGTCGATCGCGGCCAGCACCGCCTCGTCCGGGCAGGAATCATTGTACATCAGCGCCGGCCCGACCGGCCGTCCCGCCGCGTCGGTGACCAGCACGGTGCCGGAGGTGCCGTCGACCGCCACGGCCGCGACCGCGGACAGGTCGGCCTCGGCCGCCAGCCGGCGCAGCGCCGCCACCGTGGCCAGCCACCACAGCTCCGGGTCGCGCGGGTCCAGGCCGGGGCTGTCGGTCGACATGCTGCCGCGGCCGACGGGGCGCCCCGCGGCATCCACCGCCACCGCCCGCACGCCGGAGGTGCCGACATCGATGCCGATCGCGCGTGCCGTCTCCGCCATGGTCACGTCTCCCGCCGGCTCAACGACTGTCGATACTTCTCCGCATCCCAGTTGGTCAACTCATCGACCTGGGCGGGGGAGAAGGGAAGGGTGGGGGCATTCGCCGGCACCCGTCCGGCGACATCGGCCAGGCAGCGCGCCATCTCATCCGCCCCGCGCAGCACGCCCTGGTGCAGCAGCACGCCGCGGCCGGGCACCGCCACGATCGCCGGGGGGCGGTCGCGCCGGTCCAGCGCCGCCAGCGCGGCCGGCGTCTCGGCGACCGCGATGGCGGCGCCGAGGAAGATGACATGGTCGGGATAGAAGGCGCCGGCCGTCGCCAGGGCCAGGCTGTCCCGGTCGGTCGCGGCATCGTGCGCGACCGGGTCCTGCGGCAGGCGGTAGGCGGTGCCCTGGATGAAGCTGCTCAGCGCCGCCAGCTGCGGCGGAGGCGCGGAGCGGCGGGGCAGGGCGAGGGCGGCGCAGACCCGGTCCAGCAGCGCGCCGGCGGCGGCCACGTCGTCCGCCGCCACCACCAGCCCGTGATTGCCCAGCACCACGACATTGGTGCCGGGCCGCAGCCGCGCCGCGATGGCGTGCGACAGGGTCAGGCCCGGCTTGCAGTAGGGCACGAAGGCCCAGTCGATGCCGTCCAGTCGTTCGGCCAGCCGCAGTTCGGCGTCGGCGCGCAGGGCCAGGGCGATGGCCGACACGCAATGGACATGCAGCACCACGGCGAAGGGCAGCACGGCGTGGACGGTGGTCTCGATCGACGGTCGCAGCCCGCGCGGGTTGTGTTCCGCCAGCACGAAATCCCGCGCCGTCTCGGCGCCGGGGTCGCCGTCGCGCATCGCCTGCAGCAGCGGGTCCAGCCGCACCGGCACCAGGATGTCCTCATCCTCGGCCGCGGCCAGCCAGGTGCCGGAGGCCTTGATCCACATCACCCCGTCGCGCTTCAGCGAGGTGTTGCCGCCCGCCGCCTGCACCCGGTCCGGATCGCGGCCGAGTTTGGCGGAGAGGGTCCGCAGCGCGCGGAATTCGGGGTCGAGGGTCATGGGCGGGGGCCTGCTGGATGGGGGGAATGGCTGATCACTGCCCCACCGCCCGGGCGGCCGGGGCTGCCTCCAGCCACTCGGTGAACGCCGCGGTCTCGTCCGGCGACAGATGCAGCCCGTGTTTGGTGCGCCGCCACAGGATGTCCTCCGCCCCCTCAGCCCATTCCTGAGCCCGCAGCCAAACGGCCTCGCGCTCATACAGCGTGCCGCCGAAATGCCGGCCGAGATCAGCGACCGCGCCGGCCCCGTCCAGCAATGCATCGGCCCGGGTGCCGTACAGCCGGCCGTAATGCAGCGCCAGATCCTCCGGCAGCCACGGATGGCGCTGGCGGAACCCGGCCAGCCAACGGTCGAAATCCGGCATGTCGCCGCCGGGCAGGGCGGCCGTCGCGGTCCAGGCCGGGCCCATCGCCGGGAAGAATGGGCGCAGCCGGTCCAGCGCGTGCTCGGCCAGCTTGCGGAAGGTGGTGATCTTGCCGCCGAACACCGACAGGATCGGCGCCTGGCCGCCCTCCGCATCGACATCGAAGACATAGTCGCGGGTGACGGCCGACGGGTTGGCGGCATCGTCGTCGAACAGCGGCCGCACGCCGGCGAAGGCATGCACCACGTCGGCGGGGCCGATCTGGCGCTGGAACGCGCGGTTCACCACGCCGCAGAGATAGGCGATCTCCTGCGGGTCCACCGCCACCCGGTCGGGGTCGCCGGATTGCGGGATGTCGGTGGTGCCGATCAGCAGGTGCCCGCCTTCATAGGGGTTGATGAAGATCACCCGCTTGTCGGTGTTCTGCACGAGATAGGCCTGCGGCCCGTCATAGAATTTCGGCACCACGATGTGGCTGCCGCGCACCAGCCGGATCTTCTTGCTGGAGGTCAGCCCGGCCGTGCCGGTCAGCACCCGGTCGACCCAGGGACCGGCGGCGTTGGCCACGGCGCGGGCGGTGACCCGCCGTTCGGCGCCGTCCGCCCCGCGCAGCACGGCGTGCCACAGCCCGTCCTGCCGGCGCAGCGACACGCATTCGGTGCGGGTCAGGATCCGGGCGCCGCGCTCGGCCGCGCCCAGCGCGTTCAGCACCACCAGCCGGGCATCGTCGACCCAGCAGTCGGAATATTCGAAGCCCCTGGAGAAGCGGTCCTGCAGCGGCCGCCCCTCCGGGTCGCGGCGCAAGTTCAGGCCGCGGCTGGGCGGCAGCCGCTTGCGGCCGCCGAGATGGTCGTACAGGAACAGCCCCAGCCGCAGCAGCCAGGCGGGACGCAGGCCGCGGTCATGCGGCAGCACGAAGCGCATCGGCCAGATGATATGCGGCGCGGCGGCCAGCAGCACCTCGCGCTCGATCAGCGCCTCGCGCACCAGGCGGAACTCGTAATATTCGAGATAGCGCAAGCCGCCATGCACCAGCTTGCCGCTGCGGCTCGACGTGCCTTCGGCCAGGTCGCCCTTCTCGCACAGCAGCACCGACAGGCCGCGCCCCACCGCATCGCGGGCGATGCCGGCACCGTTGACGCCGCCGCCGACCACCAGCAGGTCGACGACGGCCCCGTTCTCCTGCTCCGCCCCAGACGCCATCGCCGCTCAGGCCGCCTGCTTCGGGCGCGGGCCGTAATCCCTAAACTTCTCGATCACCCGGTCGATTTCCTCATCCGGCAGGCACACCGGGCCACCCAGCATCAGGGCATAGACATACTGCTTGGCCAGGGTCTCGACCTCGACCGCCAGCCACATCGCCTTGCCCAGGGCCGAGCCGGTGGCGATCATGCCGTGATTGGCCAGCAGGCAGGCGGTGCGGTCCTTCAACGCGGCGATCGCATGCTCCGACAGCTCCGGCGTGCCGTAGGTGGCATAGGGTGCGCAGGGGATGGAAGGGCCGCCGGCGGCCGCGATCATGTAGTGCAGCGCCGGGATCCCGACATTGCGGATCGCCAGGATGGTCGAATACATCGGGTGGCAGTGGACGATGGCATTCACCTCCGGCTTGCTGCGGTGGATGTCGAGGTGGAAACGCCATTCCGAGGACGGGCGGTGGTCGCCATGCTTCCAGCTGCCGTCCAGCTTCATGGCGATGATGTCGTCCGGCGTCATCTCGTCATAGGGCACGCCGGTCGGGGTCACCAGGATGCCGTCGCCCCAGCGGGCGCTGATGTTGCCGGAGGTGCCCTGGTTCAGCCCGTTGGCGTTCATCTGCCGGCAGGCTTCGACAATCTGGGTGCGCAGCTTGAGTTCTTTGGACATGGATGCGGTTCCTGGAAAAAGGTCAGCAGAGGCGGAGCAGGGGTTCGCCGGCGAGATAGCGCCTGACATCCTCGGCGATCTGCCCGGCGGCATGGGTGACGGTCTTCACCGAGGCGCCGGCGATGTGCGGGGTCAGGGTGACGTTGGGCAGCTTCAAGAGCGGCCAGTCCTTCGGCGGCGGCTCGACCGCGAAGGTCTCCAGCATGGCGCCGCGCAGCTTGCCGGAGACCAGGGCGTCGTACAGGGCGTCGTAATCGACCAGCGGGCCGCGGGCGGTGTTGACGAAGATGGCGCCGTCCTTCATTGCCGCGAAGGCCTCGGCGCCGATCATGCCGGTGGTCTCGGCGGTGACACGGGGGTGCAGCGTGACCACGTCGCTTTCGGCCAGCAGGGTCTCCAGCGCCACCTGCTGCACGCCGTCGGCGCTGTCGGCGGGGTCGAGCTGGACATAGGGGTCGGTGACCAGGATGCGGCAGCCGAAGGCCTTCAAGAGGCGCACCACCTTGGTGCCGACATGGCCGTAGCCGATCACGCCGACCGTCATCTCCGACAGCTCGCGGCCGGTGATGTCGGCCCGGTACAGGTCGCCGCGCCAGTTGCCCTGCGACAGGGCGGTGTGGCCGCGGGTGATCATCCGGGTCTCGGCCAGGATGGCGCCGATGGTGAATTCGGCCACCGCACTGGCGTTGCGGCCGGGGGCGTTCACCACCTTCACGCCGCGCGCCCTGGCCGCCTTCATGTCGATGTTGACCGGCCCGCCGCGGCTGACGCCGACCAGCTTCAAGTCCGTCAACTGGTCCAGCATGCCGGCCGAGATCGGCGCCAGATGGGTGACCAGAATCTCGGCATCGCCGATGAAACCGACGATCTCGTCCGGGTCGCCCATGAACTCCTTCAGCCCATCCAGGCCGGTGCCGGCATAGCCGTGCACCATGGGCTCGTCCGGCCAGGGCTGCTCCAGCGTCCGGATGTCGAGCTCGGCCGGGATGGCCTCCAGCGCCTCCACGAACAGGCGGGGCAGCATGAAGCGGTCGCCGATCACGGCAACGCGGCGTCGGGTCATCCTTCGGTCCTCAGGTCTTCCAGGGCATGCCACACCGGGCGCAGGCTGCGATAGCTGGCGCGGTACTGGGGGAACAGGCGGTCATAGCGCGCGACCAGCGCCGGGTCGGGCGGCTCGGCCTCGGCCAGCAGCGGCGACACCCAGCGGGCGCAGGCGGCGTCGATGTCGGGCAGGATGCCCAGGGACAGCGCCGCCACCATGGCAGCCCCTGCGGCTCCGACCTCCTCGCGCTTCACCAGGCGGATCGGCGCATCGGCGGCAGCGGCGACGATGCCGCGGCAGGTGGCGCTGCGGGCGGCGCCGCCGGCCATGCGGATCTCGGCCGGGGTGCCGCCGATCGCCTCGTAGCAGTCGCGGGTGGCGAAGCCCAGGCTCTCATAGATCGCCCGCATCAGGTCGCCGACCCCGGCGGTGCCGGACAGGCCGATGATCGCGGCGCGGGCGGCGCTGTCGACGAAGGGCCCGCGCTCCCCCGCCTCGGCGATGAAGGGGTGGTACAGCAGGCGCCCCGGCGCTGCCGCCGCGGCCTTGCCGTCCAGCAGGCCGATCAGGGCCGAACGCGACGGCAGCGTTGCCCCGGCGGCCTCGGCCACCTCCTCGATCACGCCGCACAGCCAGTCGATGTTCAGCGTCGCCGCCATGTTCGAGACCATGGAGACATAGCTGCCGGGGACGATGAACGGCATGGTGTAGCCGACCTCCTCGCCCAGCGTCACCCGGTCGGCCCCGAACACCAGCCGCATATGCGCGCCGGTCGACCCCAGCACGGTGAAGCCGGCGCGGCCCTCGGGGTCGTACAGCCCGGCGCCCAGCGCGGCGCACAGCAGGTCGACCGGGCACAACACCACGGGCGTACCGGCGGGCAGGCCGGTGGCCGCCGCGGCCGCAGGGGTCAGGGCTGAATGCTCCTTCACGCCATCCACCATCGGCGGCAGCAGCCGGGCCTCGTCCTGCAGGCCGAACAGCTCCAGCACGTCGGGGTCGTAGCGCCGGGTGCGGTAGTCGCCGAAGGTGAAGGTGCCCTCGGCGATGTCGGTCGCCCGCTCGCCGGTCAGGCGGAAATACAGCCAGTCCTTGCAATGGAACGCGGTGGCAGCGCGCGCCAGCGCCTCCGGCCGGTGCCGCTTCAGCCACAGCAGCTGGCCGGTCTGGTGCGACATGTTCAGCATGGTGCCGGTGATGCGCTGCACCGCCTTGGCCGTGCCGTTGCGGTGCAGCTCCGCCACGATCGGGCCGGACCGTCCGTCATGCCACAGCATGCCGCGGCCGATCGGCTCGCCGTCGCGGTCGATCAGCCAGGTGCCGTCGCCCTGGCCGGTGACGGCGACGCCGGCGACGCGCAGGCCGCGCGCGCCCAGCTTCGCCGCCATCTCGCGCAGCACCGCTGCGGCGTCGTCCCAGGTGCGGCCGAATTCCTGCTCGCGGCCGCTGCCGTCGACCGGGATGGTCGCGTTCGGCCGCATCACATGCTCGATCTGGGTGCCATCGAGGTCGAAGGCCACCGCCTTGACCACCGAGGTCCCGGAATCGAGGCCGATCAGGACGTCCTTGGTCATCGCACCGCTCATGCCGCTGCCGCCACCGCCGGCCGGCCGCCATGGGCGATGGCCAGGCCGCTGTCGCCGTCGAACAGGTGCAGGGCGGTCTCCGGCAGGGCCAAGGCCAGTCTTGTGTCCACAGGGGCGGCCAGCGCCCGGTCGGTGACGATGGTCAGCCGCACCCCGGCCACCGCCAGGGCGATGTGGCTCTGGTCGCCCAGCCACTGGTTGGCCACGACCACGCCGTCCAGCGCGGTCTCGCCCGGCCGTGGCGCACCGAGCCGGATCTCATGGGCACGGATGCCGAGATGGACGGTGCGGCCCTCGGCCAGGTCGCGCCCGGCATGCGGCCAGGGCAGGCGGAAGCCCGGCGTGCCGTCCTCGCCCAGGACCTCGACGGCCAGGCCGCCATTCTCCCGCACCATTTTTGCCGGGAACAGGTTCATCGGCGGCTCGCCGATGAAGGAGGCGACGAAGAAGTTGGCCGGGCGCCGCTTCAGGTCGGTGGGCGAGGCGAATTGCTGCAGCCGCCCGCCCTCCATCACCGCGATCCGGTCGGCCAGCGCCAGCGCCTCGGTCTGGTCATGGGTCACGAAGACGGTCGTCATCCTGTGCTCGATCAGATAGTCCTTGATCCGCGCCCGTAGCACGGCGCGCAGCTGCGGTTCCAGCTGGGACATCGGCTCGTCCAGCAGGGACAGCTGGGCCCGCCGCACCAGGGCGCGGGCCAGGCTGACGCGCTGCTGCTGGCCGCCGGAGATCGCCTGGGGATAGCGGTCCAGGATGTCGCCGATCTCCAGCAGCGCCGCGACATGGGCCACCCGCTGCTGAACCTCGGCCTTCGGGATGCGGTCGCGCAGCAGGCTGAAGGCGATGTTGTCGCGCACCGTCAGCGGCGGGTACAGGGCATAACCCTCGAACGCCATGGCGACGTTGCGTTCGGCCGGGCGCAGCGTGTTGATGATGCGGTCGCCGATCCGGATGGTGCCCTCCGACACGCTCTCGAAGCCCGCGATCATGCGCAGGGTCGAGGTCTTGCCGCAGCCGGAGGAGCCGAGCAGCCCGACCAGCTCGCCGTCGCGCAGCGCCAGCGACACGGTGTCGACCGCACGGACCGGGTGGGACAGGCGGGGGCCGTAGATCTTGGAGACGGCGTCGAGCGTCAGGGTGGCCATCTCTGCTCCTCAGGCCGTCGCGGCCGGCAGGCGGGCGCCGGTGTCGCGGTCGAAATACAGGGCGCGGCCCAGATCCAGCCGGGCCCAGGCGCGGCGCCGGCCGCGGCCCGGGTCGTCGCCCTGGTCCTCCGGCCGGCTGGCCAGGATCTCGGTGCCGTCGGCGGCGCGCAGCAGCATCACGGTGCGGACGTTCAGGGGCGTCACCGCCTCCAGGTCGACCGGCACCGCATCCTCCGCCGGTTCGAATCGGACCTCGACATCCTCCGGCCGCAGCCCGACCAGATAGGGCTTTCCGGCGGGTGCCGCGGCCGGGGCCGGGAAGGCGGTGCCGGCGATGGTGATGCGGCCATCCCGTGCCGCCGTCTCGATCAGGTTGATCGGCGGGTCGCCGAACAGCCGGGCGATGCGGGTGTCGTCGGGCGCGCCATAGATGCCGGCGGGGGTGTCGATCTGGCGGAAGCGGCCGTCCAGCAGCACGCCGACCCGGTCGCCCAGCGCCATCGCCTCCTTGTAGTCCTGGGTGACGTAGAGGACGGTGGCGCCGACCGCGCGCAGCAGGCGCGGCAACTCCTGCCGCATCTCGTAGCGGATCTTGGCGTCGACATTGCGCAGCGGGTCGTCGAGCAGGATGACCGAGGGCGAACACACCAGGCTGCGGGCCAAGGCGGTGCGCTGCTTCTGCCCGTTCGACAGCTGCTTGGGCAGATGGTCCAGCACATGGTCGATGCGCAGCAGCTCGGCAACCTCGTGGACGCGGCGCCGGATCTCCGGCTCCGTCGTCCGCCGCGCCCGCAGCGGGCTGGCGATGTTCTCGAAGGCCGGCATGTGCGGGTACAGCGCGAAGTTCTGGAACGCCATGCCGACATCCCGCGCCTCCGGCCCCTGGCTCAGGATCGAGGTGCCGCCGATGCGGATGTCGCCCGCCTCCGGCTGCAGGATGCCGGCAATCAGCCGCAGCAGCACGGTCTTGCCGGCGCCGGACGGGCCGAACACGACGGTGAATTCGCCCTTCCCGACCGAGAGGTCGAGGCCGTCGAGGATACGGCTCTTGCCGAAGCTCTTGGCGATGCCGGCGATGTCCAGGAACGCCATATCCGTCACCCCTTCACGGCGCCGAGGCTGAGGCCCTCGACCAGATAGCGCTGGGCGTAGAGCGCCAGGGCCAGGGTCGGCAGGATCGACAGCACCAGCGCCGCGGCGATCTGGCCGTAATTGATGCCCGACGCGGTGATGAAGGCCAGCGCCCCGACCGTGACCGGCTGGATCGAGCTCGACCCCAGGATCAGCGCGAAGATGAAGTTGTTCCAGGCGAAGATGAAGGCCAGCAGGCCGGCGGCGGCGATGCCGGGCCGGGCCAGCGGCACCGCGATCTTCAGGAAGGTGCGCAGCCAGGAATGGCCGTCCAGCCGGTAGGCGTTCTCGATATCCTCGCTGATGTCCTCGAAATAGCCGCGCACGATCCACAGGATCAGCGGCAGGGTGATCAGCTGGTACACCCAGATCAGCCCGATATAGGTGTCGCTGAGGCCGAGGTCCTGGAAATACAGCTGCAGCGGCAGCAGCACCAGCAGCGGCGGTGCGAAGCGGAAGGACAGCATGGTGAAGGCCATGTTCTCGCCCAGCCGGAACTTGAACCGGGCGAAGGCATAGGCCGCCGGCACGCCGAGCAGCAGCGACAGCACGACCGAGCCGGCGCTGAGGATCAGGCTGTTCAGCAGGTTCTGCATGTAGTCGATCTTCAGCGCCCCGACATTGGTCGACAGCTCGCCGGCGACCAGCGCCGCGTAGTTCTCCAGCGTCGGGCTGAAGATGATGCTGGGCGGGCTGCGCAGGATGTCGGCATTGGTCATGAACGACATCAGCCCGACCCAGACCAGCGGGAACAGGAAGAACAGCCCCACCAGGGTCAGGAGGATGCCGCGGAGGATCCGGCCGAAACTCATCGCATCCTCCCGTCAGGCCCGGCCATGCGCGCGGGCGCGCAGCCGGAGCCATTGCTTGATGAAGACGTTGCTGAGCGCGAAGGTGATCGCCCACAGCACCATCAGGATCGCGGCCGACCGGCCGATATTGGTGAAGGTGAAGGCCTCGAGATAGGCGCGGATCTGGAACAGCATCAGCCGGTCGCCCGGGCCGCCCTGGGTCATGGCGTAGACGATGTCGAACTGCTGGATGCTGTCCAGCATGCGGAACAGGCTGGCGGTCAGGATGTAGGGCAGCAGCATCGGCAGGGTGATGCGGAAGAACACGAAGCTGCGCGGCACGCCGTCCAGCTCCGCCGCCTCGAAGGGCTGGCGCGGCAGGGCGCGCAGGCCGGCCAGCAGCAGGATGGCGATGAAGGGCGTGTAGACCCAGGTGTCGACCAGCACCACGGTGAACATCGCGCTGGCCGGGTCTGACGCCCAACGGAAATCGGTGAAGCCGAGGCTGTTCACGAAATAGCTGAGGATCCCGAAATTCGGGTTGGTCATCAGCTTCCACATCAGGCTGGCGATCGCCGGCGCCACCATCAGCGGCAGGATCAGCAGCACGCTCATCAGGTTGTTGATCAGGCTGCGCCGCACCAGCAGCAGCGCGATGCCGAGGCCCAGCAGCAGCTGCACGCCCACGGTCAGCACGGTGTAGGTCAGCGACGCCTGGATGGTGCCCCAGAACCGTCCGTCGCCGAACAGGGCGATGAAGTTGTCGAGCCAGATCATCTTGCGCCCGGCCGGGAAGGCCAGGTTGTAGCGCTGCAGCGAATAGTACACCGCAGTACCGAACGGGATCAGGATCCCGATCGTCACCAGCAGCGCCGGCAGGCTCAGCAGATAGGGCAGCAGGCCGGGGCCGGCGCGTCGGCGGGGTCGGGTCGCAGTGTCGGCGGCGATCGTGGCCACGATCGGGATCCTTTCTCGGAGCCTTCGCGGAAACCCCGCCCCCGTCCGGGGAATGCGGTCGGACGGGGGCGGGGTCTCCAGCGCGGATCCGCTGGGGGCCGGATCCGCGGGGAGGGAGGGGCGTCAGTCGGCCAGGCCGGCATCCTTCAGCTGCTGGTCGATGAACTCGGCCAGCTGGTCCAGCCCCTCATCGACCGGAATCTCCTTGGCGTACATCTTCTGCAGGCTGGCCGCCCATTCCGTGGTCAGGTTGAAGAACAGCGGCTGCGGCGTGAAGTAGATCTTCGACCCGGCGGCCGAGGCCTTGTACTGGTCGAGATAGCCGGAATAGCCCTCCAGCCGCTTGTGGAAGTCGGCATTGTCCCAGACCGACTGGCGGACGGGGTTGACCAGGTCGGCCTTGGTGGCGCCGAAGGTCGTGTGCTCGGTGCCGCTGGCCCATTGCACGAAGTACCAGCCCGCGTCGGGCGCTTGGGAGAACGCGCTCATCGCCAGCGACCAGATCCAGACATTCGGCGTCGGGGCCGCGGCGCCGGGCTTGGCGGTGAAGGGGTGGTAGGCGATGTTGCCGGCCTCCTTCGTCCCCTTGTTCTGGAAATAGCCCAGGATGTCGGCGTCGAAGATCATGGCCGAGGCGCCGGCGCCGAGGTCGTTGCCGACCTCGTACCAGGTGTAGGTGGTCCAGTTCTTCGGCCCGCCCTTCTGGATCATCTCGATCCACAGCTTGGTGAACTCCTTGGCCTCGGCGCTGTTCATCGCCGCCTTCAGCTTGCCGCCGGTGGTGTCGAAATCCTTGCCGCCATAGTTGGTCAGGCCGGAGAGGTAGCCGGGGTGGATCGTCGCCCAGCTGCGGCTGCCGCGGACGCCGACGCCATAGAAGCCCTGGTTCAGCCCGCTCAGCTTGCCGGCCTGGTCGACCATCTCCGGCAGATCCTTCGGCGGCTTCATGCCGGCGGCGTCGAAGATCCGCTTGTTGTAGGCGACGCTGTTCAGCTCGAAGCCCCAGGGCACCGCCCATTGCTTGGCGCCGTCGCCGCCCAGCGGCTGGCCCGGCACGCCCGACCAGGCGGTGGAGGCGCGCAGGCCGGGAAGCACGTCGTCCCAATTGTAGGCGGGGGCTGTCAGCTCCGGATTCTTGATGTACTGGTTCATGTCGGCCAGCCAGCCGGCCGGGCCGTACTGCCAAGTCTGGTAGGCGCCGGTCATGAACACGTCGTATTGCGGCGACTTGCTCGACAGGGTGGCGGTGACCTTGTCGAAATAGACGTCCTCCGGGAACACGTCGTAGCTGACGTCCAGCCCGGTCAGGGCCTTGAAGTTGTCGAGGTTGGCGATCATCGCATCCGTGTAGGGATGCTTGTTCAGCAGCAGGCTGATCTTCTTGCCCGAGAACTTCTTGAAGTCGGGCCCATCGGCGGCCAAGGCCCGGGTGCCGGCCTGGTTCAGCATGAAGCCGGCCGCGGTGGCGCCAAGGCCCAGCCTGGCGGCACCGGTCATCAACTCGCGCCGCGACAGGCGGCCGGCGACATGGGCGTCAAAGAGATCGGTCGTGCGTTTCATCACTGGTTCCTCCCTCGATGTTTCTGGTTGTCAGCTGGTCTCGCGTTGACCCTGCCGTTGCGGTGGCCGGGCCCCGCGGCGCGCGGCCATCGCCACCGCCGCGGATTCGTCGATGATCAGGTCGGTCACCACCCCGCTCATCAGCGCGGCGGTGATGGCGTCGGCCTTGACCGCGCCGCCGGCGATGGCGACGACTTTCCGCCCACGCAGATCGTCCAGCCCGACGCTCAAGGCGCGGTCGTTGACCTCGGAGGCGACGCGGCGGCCGTCCCCGTCCAGGAACTGCCCGGCCAGGTCGCCGACCGCGCCGGCGGCGCGGAGGTCGTCATAGTCGGCGCGGGTCAGCACCCCGGTCTGCAGCATATGGGCCTGGGACCCCAGCTCGCCGACGCCGACCAGGCACAGGGTGGATTGGTGGGCCAGGGCCAGCACCGCCTGAACGCTTTTCTGCGACAGCATCACCGCCTTGTCGCCCAGGCTGTCGGCGGCCATCGGCACCGGCATGAAATAGCCCTCGCCGCCGGTCTTGTCGGCCAGGCGCTGCACCACGTCGAACGGGTTGGCGGAGGATTTGCGGGTCAGGCTGCCCAGCAGCGAGACGAACTTCGCGTCGGGCGCCGCGATCCGGGGCAGGCGGTTGACCAGGGCGGCCAGGGTGCGGCCGTGGCTGACGCCGATGACCTTGGCGCCGGAGGTCTCGAGATAGCGGGAGAGGTAGGCGGCGCCCTCGGCCCCCAGGGCCTCGAAGGGCTGGTCGTCCACGTCGATCGCCGGGACCACGCGGCAGAAGCCCAGGCCGAAGCGGTCGATCAGCCCGTCCTCCAGCTTCAGGCATTCGGCCGGGCGGCCGGCGATGTGGACGCTGACCAGCCCCAGCTCCTCGGCCAGCGAGATCAGGCGATGGACCTTGACCCGCGACACGCCCAGCCGGTCCGCGATCTCGCCCTGCGTCAGGCGGCGGACATAGGACAGCCACGCGGCGCGCGTGGCGAGGCTGACTTGGTCGTCCATCCCGTGTCGACAGTCCTGTAATTTTTTTCAGTGACTGAACAGATTTTCAGGATGGCCCGCGCGGATGCCGTGGTCAAGGGCCTCGTGCTACGACGGCCTCCGGACCAATCATGGGGCGCGGTTCGCCACAAGCGGCCGCGAACATTCGATAGTCGAAAGATGCCGCCCGGCCCCACCGGGGCCGGGCGGTCCACTAGTGCCGGATCAGAGCACGAAATCAGCCACCGCCAGGCTGGCGACCCCTGGTACGCCGACTTCGAAATCGGCCTTTCCATCGCCATCGACGTCGCCGCTCAGCACCCCGCCGGCGAAGCGCAGCTGACCGGCGACCCCGGTGAACGCGCTGCCGCCGATGAACGAGAATGCCTGGTCACCCGCCGCCTTGGTGTCCGCATCGATGAAGTGCAGGTCGATGTGGTCCTGGCCGTGGGTGAAGTCGGTGATGACGTCCCGGCCGTTCCCGACCACGCTTTGCCTTGCCGCCTGGAAGTAGAAGATGTCGTTGCCGGCGCCGCCGGTCAGGGTGTCGGTGCCGTCGCCTCCATCCATCTGGTCGTTGCCGGCCTTGCCGTCGAGCACATCGTTCCCGGCCATGCCGACGAGGATGTTGGCGACCTCGTTGCCGGTCAGATGGTTGGCCAAGGCATTGCCGTTGACGTTGCTGCCCGACCCCTGGACGAGGGTCAGGTCCTCGACGTTGTCGCCCAGCGCGTAGCTGCGCGACGACACGACGGAGTCGGTGCCTTCGCCCGCCAGTTCCTGGATCTTATCCGCCGAATTGTCGACGTGGTAGGTGTCGTTGCCTGCCCCGCCGATCAGCGTGTCGACACCGACGCTGCCATCGAGCGTGTCGTTGCCGGCGCCGCCGATCAGGGTATTGGCCCCGCCATTGCCGGTCAGGGTGTCGTCCAGCCCCGACCCCTGGAGGTTCTCGATCGACACCAGGATGTCGCCCTGGGCGTCGCCGCCGGTGGCGCTGCCGGTGATCAGGCTGACCGTGACCGCGCCGCCGCTTCCGGCATACGAGGCCGTGTCCGCGCCGGCACCGCCGTCCAGGTGGTCCGCCCCGGCACCGCCGAGGAGGATGTCGTCGCCGGCGCGGCCCAGCAGGGTGTCGATGCCGGCGCCGCCGTCGAGCGTGTCGTTCCCGGCCACGCCGATGTTCGGCGCTGTCGGAGTGGGCGGCGTCACCGAAACGTTCAGCTCATAGGTCGCGCCGTTGGGAACGGTGTCGACCACATCGCCCAGGTCGTTGTCGTAATGCCCGACCACGATGTAGTAGGTCCCGGTCTCCGTGACCTTGGTGGTGACCAGCGAGTCCGTCCGGCGGGCGGAGCCGGGGTCGTTGCCGCCGTCGTCGTTGAGGGCGACGGTGGTGCCATCGGGCCGGATGATCCGGATGAAGCTGTCGTCCAGCAGGTCCGAGGTGTGGTCGATGTCGGCGGTGAGGACCGTTCCCGCGTTCAGGTTCACCCTGTAGAAGCCGCCCTGGCCGTTGCCGGTGGCGTTGACCGTCGAATGCGCCAGGGTGGTCGCATCCCCGATGTCGGGATCGGCCAGGAACGAGAATTTGCTGCTCAGGTCGACGGCGGTGGCTGTGGAGTTGTTCGTCGTCCCGGCCGGCAGCGTGGTGTAGCTGTTGCCCAGGCCGACGCCGGTGACCGGGAAGGGCGTGAAATCGCCATCCAGCGTATCGTTTCCGGCCCCGCCCTTCAGGGTGTCGTCGCCGCCCTGGCCGACAAGGCTGTTGTCGCCGGTATCGCCGGTCAGGGTATCGCCGAACGCGGACCCGGCAAGGCCCTCGATCGACACATAGGTCTCCGGATGCGAGCCCGGCACGGCGAGATCGACGACGACGCCGACCGCGCTGCCGTAATAGGCCGCCACGTCGATGCCGTCGCCGCCATCGAGCGTGTCCGCCCCGCCGCCCCCGGATAGCGTGTCATTGCCCGCGGCGCCCGTCAGGACGTTGACGCCGGCATTGCCGATCAGGGTGTCGGCGTATTTCGAGCCGATCACGTTCTCGATGTTCACCAGCTGGTCGAACTGGTGGGTGGTCGTGGTGTCGCCCTCGCCATCGCCGCCGCTGGCGGTGCCGAGCGCGAGGTTGACGGTCACGCCCTCCGTGCTCGGGGTCCGGGGCGGGCCGAACATCGGCTGATGCTCGTCGACCGTGTAGTCGGCCGTGTCGATGCCGTCGCCGCCGTCCAGGTAATCCGCCCCGGCGCCGCCGATCAGGCGGTCATTGCCGGCATCACCGCGCAGGACGTCGCCGTCACGGGCGCCGTCGAGGACGTCGTCGCCGTTGCCGCCGTTGAAGACGTCGCCGCCGCCCAGGCCGTCGAAATGATTGTCCGCGTCATTGCCGATGAAGCGGTCGATGCGGTCGTCCGACCCGATCAGGTTCTCGACGCTGAAGAAGGTGTCGCCGGACGCCGTTCCGCCCTGGGCGACATTGGTGACCAGGTTGACCAGCAGCTGGAACGGGCTTTCCAGGCTGAAGTCGACCGTGTCGCTGCCATCGCCGCCGCGGAAGATGTCGACGCCGGCCATGCCGCGCATGAGGTCGTCGCCGGCACCACCGTCGATCACGTCGTCGCCGGCGCCGCCATTGATGGTATCGTTGCCGTCCTCGCCGAACAGCTGGTCATTGCCGTCGTTGGTGTCGGGACCGGTGATGACCGGCAGGGTGTTGTTGCGGTCGCGGCTGTCATTGGTGTCGGCGCCGCCGATGATCAGATCGTCGCCGGCGCCGCCATGGATCTCGTCCGCGCCGTTGCCGCCGTCGATCGTGTCGTTGCCCAGGAAGCCGGCCACCTTGTCGTTGCCGTCGCCGGCGATCAGCTGGTTGGCGCCGTCATTGCCCAGGATGATGTCGTCGAAGGCGCTGCCGATGCCCTTTTCGATGTAGTACTGGGTCGCGTCCTGGTTGTGGCCGTCGAAGATGGCGACGTTGTTGCTGTGGCCGTTGACGCTGGAGAAGCGGCCTTCGCGCAGATCCAGGATCGTGCTGGTGGTCGACCCCGAGAAGTCGACCGTGTCGACGCCGCCGGTGTCATGGATCACGAAGCCGATGTCGTGGCCCGGCCCGGTCGCCGTCAGCGCATAGCCCAGCTTGGTGCTGCCGAAGCCGTAGACGTCGTTGCC
Organism: Inquilinus sp. 2KB_23; assembly: GCF_052115705.1. Taxonomy (NCBI): domain Bacteria; kingdom Pseudomonadati; phylum Pseudomonadota; class Alphaproteobacteria; order Rhodospirillales; family Rhodospirillaceae; genus Inquilinus; species Inquilinus sp. 2KB_23. The sequence goes on from NZ_JBFRHF010000015.1 coordinate 71,014, forward strand.
GGTGTTGAGCTGGATGTCCTGGTAGGTCCGCACATTGCCCGTGACGGTCGAGAAATAGTGGCGGATGACCGCCTCGATATCCGCGACCCCGGGCGTGGTGTTCGTCCAGGCATCGGCGCCGCCGGCATCGATGCTGTCGAAATACGACATCACCGAGTATTGCTGCTGATCGTAGACCCACTTCGCATCGTTGAGGTAGGTGATCTGCGGGCCGCCGGGGCCGCCGTAATTGTAGAAGCCCGGGTGGTTCAGGCCGAATTCGTGGCCGAATTCATGAATGAAGGTGTTGAAGATATAGCCGCCGGGCTCGGTCTTGTTCGGCTCGGTGTCGTGGAACCGCTGGCCGACATTGACGAAGCGGCCCGAGGAGAAGGCGCTGCCGTCATTCGCTTCCCCGACCTCCGGGCTGACGACCTGGAGATAGTCAGTGTTCCGGTTGTAGGGCCGGTCGGACACGATGGTGAATTCGAGCGGCGTCACCGTCGACCACATCTGCAGCGCCCCGATGGCGGCCGCCATGTAGTCCGGATGATTGGCGAGCTCCGAGACGTTCACCACGATCGGGCCCTGCGCCTGTGTGGGCGTCAGCGGTCGGGTCAGGGCCCCGAGATAGGTGAGGAAGGTCTCGTAATCGGTGTCTTTGTTGTACGGATTGTCCGGCGTCTGGTCGATGTTCTGCCAGTCATTGACCGCTTGATTGAAGGTCAGTGCGAACGAATGCCCGTTGTTCGCGGCACTATCAGCCGAATGGTCCTGCTTTTGCCCCATTTGACAGAGTAGACACATTTATTTGCTCCCCCGATTTGATAGCTTCATTGGTGAGGTTCTTGCTTTCGCAAGACTGCATCCATGAGCGCGGTATTTTTTCTTATTGTCGTTGTGACGGATCGGCTGTTCGGCCAGCAGGGGCGATATGGCCCCGCAACGCCTCGTCAGCCGCAAGCGCCGACCTCCACCCATGGTTCACGTTCTGGCATGGTCCTCGGCGAATCAGCGCCGCGCCGGACGGGTCAAGCGACCCGAGGCGGTTTCGGCTGTCGGATATCCAAGGGCAGACTCTGAAGATTCTCCGTGCAACGAGAACGCCCCCTAGTCGATTCTAGCCAGTCAGCTACTGCTTTAGATCACACACAAACCGCCACGAAAAGGAAGAAGGATTCATCCTACTTTTGAGACGATCTCATGTCGCGATTTTGGGCTAATTGCTATGGATATGCCGGTGCCGGCTCGCCTGGAGTGTCGGGAGTCGGCGGCAAAGTGGTCGAAAACACTGCGCAGCCGCGGAGTCTTTGGTTTGGTCTCGGTTCGCCGCGCGACCGGTCGGCGGCGGATCGGGAAGGGCCGGATCGTCTCCCCTTGCGGCTGGACGACGTTTGCGGGCATGGAGGGGATGGGCCGGCCGGTCGCGACGATCATGCGCGGCGCGGCGGCGATGCGCGACGACGAGGGGCCGGGCGGACCGTCCGGCGCCCCGCGGCGCTCGACTGAGGACTGGTGCCGACGATGACCCTCGCCTATTGGAACGGATCCCTGCTGCCGCTGGACCAGGTCAGCGTCTCGCCGCTCGACCGCGGCTTCCTGTTCGCCGACGGCGTCTACGAGGTGGTGGCGGTCTATGACGGCCGGATCTTCGAGCTCGACGCCCATCTCGACCGGTTGGCGCGCAGCCTGGATGCGATCCGCATCGACCCCGGCCTGGACCGTGCCGCCCTGGCCGCGGTGTTCGAACGGCTGGCCGCGGAGGCGCCGCGCCCGGCTGCGACGGTCTACATCCAGGTCACCCGCGGCGCCCCGGCCCAGCGCAGCCATGCCTTTCCGGCCTCGGCGCAGGCCAGCATCCTGGCCTTCGCCAGCCCGCTGAAACGCCTCGGCCGCGACCAGCAGCAGGCCGGCTTCGCCCTGGTCTCCGCGCCGGATATCCGCTGGCTGCGCTGCGACATCAAGTCGATCGCCCTGCTGCCTTCGGTGCTGGCGGCGCAGCACGCGGCCGAGGCCGGGGCGCTGGAGACGGTGATGCTGCGCGACGGGCTGGTCACCGAATGCGCCGCCAGCAACGTCTTCGTGGTCAAGGGCGGCCGGGTGGCGACGCCCACCGCCGATCATCGCATCCTCGACGGCATCAACCGCCGCATCGCGATCCGCCTGGCCGCCGAAGCCGGGATCGCGGTCGAGCAGCGTGACGTGGCGGAGGCGGAGCTGCGCGCCGCGGACGAGATCTGGATCACCAGCACGACCAAGGAGCTGGCGCCGATCGTGCGGCTCGACGGCGCCGCGGTCGGCGACGGCCGGCCGGGGCCGGTGTGGCGCCGGCTCCGCGACGCTTTCGACCATCTGGTGGGTGGTCCGGCGGAGCTATAACCTCCAGGGATTCCCTGGCATCCCGCCCGCAACGGAAGACCCCGACATGAGCAAGATCGTCCTCTACGGCTTCGACGGCAGCACCTATGTCCGCACCGTGCGGATGCTCCTGGCCGAGAAGGCCGCGTCCTACGAGCTGGTGCCGGTGAATGTGCTCAAGGGCGAGCCGCGCGAGCCGGCGCATCTGGCCCGCCACCCCTTCGGCAAGGTGCCGGTGCTCGACCATGACGGCTTCCGCGTGCTCGAGACCAGCGCGATCGCGCCGTATCTCGACGAGGTTCTGCCCGGCCCGTCCTTCACGCCGGACAATCCGAAGGACCGCGCGCGCATGCGCATGGCGATGAGCTTCATCGACTCCTACGGGTATGGCGCGCTGATCGGGGTGGCCGGCTTCCACCTGTTTCCCGACTTCATCGGCGGCCAGAACGAGGAGGCTCGGCGACAGGCCATCGCCACCAGCCGGCGTGTCCTGGCCGAGCTGATGAAGCTGCGCGGCGGCGACGCCCACATCGCCGACGCGCGCCCCTCGTTGGCGGACCTGTATCTCGCGCCGATCTGCTTCTATGTCGGACTCACCTCCGACGCCGAGGAAGTCTTTGCGGTGGACGGCTTCGCGCCGTGGTGGGAGCGGATGCAGGCGATGCCGAGCTACCAGGCGACCGCGCCACAGCTGGGCTGACAGAGCGGCCCGCAGGGGCCGGCGTGCTTTCAACGATCTCTAAGACCAAAGGCCAATGCCGATCCTTCCCGCTTGACCCCTGGAGTCCTGGGGCGTTCAATCTCTTACCTCAAGTCGAGGCAAGGATGTCGCCAATGCGCACGGTCCTGGTCGCTGACGATCACCCGATGTTCCGGGAAGCCCTGGCGGGCACGCTCAAGTCGCTCGACGGCCAGGTCGACGTGCTCGAAAGCGGCACGTTCGGCGAGGCGGTCGAGCGCATCGCCTCGGTCATGGACATCGACCTGATCCTGCTCGACCTCAGGATGCCCGGGATGAACGGGGTCAAGGGCGTGCGCTCGCTGCGCACCCGCCGGCCGGACGTGCCGGTGGCGGTGATCTCGGCGCTGGCCGACAGCTTCGTGATGCGCGAATGCTTCGACGCCGGCGCGGTCGGCTACATCCCCAAGTCGCTGTCGCGCGACGCCATCGTCTCGGCCATCTCCACCATCCTCGACGGCGGCAGCTACACCCCCTCCGAAGGGCTGGACCTGATCGGGCCGGGCGAGCTGGAGGAGGACGAGCCGCTGGACGACGCGGTGCGCTGCCGGTTCGAGCTGCTGACCAACCAGCAGCGCAAGGTGCTGGAGCTGATGGCCGAAGGCCTGCTGAACAAGCAGATCGCCTACGCCATCGACGTGCAGATCACCACGGTCAAGGCGCATGTCTCCAGCCTGCTGCAGAAGCTCGGCGTGTCCAGCCGCACCCAGGCGGTGATCCTGTTCCAGAAGTACCGCCGCAGCCTCTGAGGCGAAGCCCTGCATCGTAGGTTGGGTTCGCGCTGGCGAACCCAACACCGGTTTCGGCTGCGGGATGTTGGGTTCACTGGCGCGAACCCAACCTACGGCCTGTTCAGTTGGTGTAGCCTCGGGCTTCCCTCAACGGCCTGAAGGCAGCGGATCGAATGGCGCCGGACTTCCTCTTCGACGGGCCGGCCGAGGCCCGCACCACCATCCTGCTGGCGCATGGCGCCGGGGCGCCGATGGACTCGGCGTCGATGGGCGCTGCCGCCGAGGCCCTGGCCGGCGCCGGGTTCCGCGTCGCGCGGTTCGAATTCGGCTACATGGCCGCGCGGCGCAGCGGCCGGCGCAAGCCGCCGCCGCGGGCCGAGACCCTGATCCCGGAATACCGCGCCGCGGTCGACGCGCTCGGCGCCGCCGGGCCGCTGGTCATCGGCGGCAAGTCGATGGGCGGGCGCGTGGCGTCGATGGCGGCGGACGAGCTGCACGTGGCCGGCCGCATCGCCGGGCTGCTGTGCCTGGGCTATCCCTTCCATCCGCCGGGAAAGCCGGCGCAGCTGCGCACGGCGCATCTCGCCGGGCTGGCGACGCCGGCCCTGATCTGCCAGGGCACCCGCGACGAGTTCGGGACGCGGGAGGAGGTGCCCGGCTACGCCCTGTCCGACCGGATCGAGATCCTCTGGCTGGAGGATGGCGACCACGACCTGAAGCCGCGCAAGCGCGTCTCTGGCCTCACCGCCGCCGACCATCTCCGCACCCTCGCCGCCGGGGTCGCCGCCTGGGTGGAGCGTATCACCGGTTGATGTGCGCCTACAGGTGCCGCACCTCGGCCGGCATCGATCCCCAGTCGTTGTTGAGGCCGTCGTAATAGGTGACCGGCGCCGCCATCAGCTCGTCGATGTCGACACCGTCGAGGCAGGCGATGTTGACGTTGAAGTACCGGCTGCCGGTCATGTTGGGCATGTCCACCCATTCGAACGGCCGCACCCCGCAATGCCGGCAGAACAGGTGGTGCGCCACATCCGAGCGGCCGCGGTAGTCGGTCATCTCGGCCTCGCCGGCCAGCAGGCGGAAGGCGTCGGGCCGGACGTTGACCGACCACAGCCGCATCTTGGTGCAGATCGTGCAGTTGCATTTGCCGGTGCCGGTGGCGATGTCCAGATCCGCCTCGAACCGCACCGCGCCGCAATGGCAGCCGCCGCTGTAGGTCTTGCGCATCGCCGTGCCTTCGCCTCGCTTCCTGCGGCCCGTCAGGAACCGTAGTCCAGCTGCGGATACCAGTCCTTGCCGCGGCCGGCCGGCGTGTAGTCCAGCACCGTCCACAGCACCGCCGGGTCGGGGGCGCCGCGCTGGTCCTGGCCGGGATCGGCGGTCGATCCGCCCATCTCGTCGGACCAGAAGTGGCGGACGATGCCGCCATGGCGGGTGAAGACGTTGATGGCCCCGGTTTCCGACCCATCGGGCATGATGCCGAAATAGTCGCGGGAATAGGCGCCGTCGAGGTCGGTGTAGAGCCGCAGGTGCTTCCAGCCGCGCTCGCGCTTCCACGCCGCCAGGCGTTCGATCGGCGAGCGGGCGACGACGGCCAGGGAGAGGTGCTGGCCGATGTCGAGGGCGTTGCCCTCCCAGGCGCTCAGCACATTGGTGCACATCGGGCAGGCGCGCTCGCGCTGCGGCCCGAACATGTAGCTGTAGATCACGAGGGTCTGCCGATCGCGGAACAACCCGGCGAGGTCGGTCGGCCCGTCCTCGCCCTGGAAGCGGTAGCCGCCGGTCACCGCGCCGCCCGGGGGCAGGGCGCGGCGCTGGGCGGCGACCCGCTCGATGTGGCGGCGCAGCTCGATCTCCTCGGCCAGCAGGGCGGTGCGGGCGGCGCGGTATTCCGCGCTTTCGTTGGGGATCCGCACCGGGCTGCCGCGGGCCAGATCGGCGGCGGGGGGCAGGGGGGTGTTCTTGGCGTCCATCGGATGGTCCTCCGTCCTGGGAAGATGCATGCGGGGATAGTCGATGCTACCCCCGCCCATTCGACAGGTCCGCCTGGAATTTTTTGTCGGAATTTTGTCGGGCCTGGCCCTCAGCGCCTCGCCGAGGCGATCAGGGCGCGCAGCCGGGCCGGCTTGATCGGCTTGGTCAGCAGGCTCACCGCCGACAGCGCGTTCACCATCGTCTGCAACTCCGGGCTGCGGTCGGCCGTGATCACGGCGGCCGGAATGTCCTCGTTCAGCGCATGGCGCAGGGCGACGATCAGCTCGGTGCCGCGCTGGCCGTGGTCGAGATGGTAGTCGGCCAGCACGATGTCCGGGCGGAAGCCGTCCACCGCGATCCGCGCCTCGGCACCCGCCCGGTCGTCCGCGGCGGCGACCTGGCAGCCCCAGCCGCGCAGCAGCCGGGTCATGCCGTCGAGGATGGCGGGGTCGTTGTCGATCACCAGCACCCGCACCCGGTCGACCGCACTGGGCACGATGGTGGTCGCCGCCGGCCGCGGTGCCATGCAGTCCAGCGCCGGGTCGGCCATCGGCACCAGGACCGAGAAGCTGGAGCCGCGCCCCACCGCCGACCGCACCCGGACCTCATAGCCGAGCAGCCGGCTGATGCGCCGGACGATCGACAGGCCCAGGCCGTAGCCCTTCTGGCCGCCATCGCCCTTCGGCCCGGACTCCAGGGTGTCGAGGCGGCGGAACTCCTCGAAGATCTCGTCCAACCGCTCCTGCGGGATGCCGACGCCGGTGTCGACCACCTGCAGCTCGACCTTGTCGCCGCGCCGCCGGGCGCCGAACAGGATCCGCCCGGCATGGGTGTAGCGCACCGCGTTGGTCAGGAAGTTCTGCAGCAGCCGACGCAGCAGCTGGGGGTCGGAGCAGACGGTGACCGAGCAGGGCAGCAGGGTGAAGGTCACACCCTTGCGCTCGGCCAGCGGCGCGATCTCGTCGTACAGCGCCTCCATCAGCGGCGGCAGCGGCACGTTCTGCAGGTTGGCGCCGACCCGCCCGGCATCGAGCTTGGAGATATCCAGCAGGATGTTGAGCAGGTCCTCGACATTCTCCAGGGCGTGGTCGATCTTGCCCAGCAGCGCCTCGCTGCCCGGCGGCAGGGTGGCGTCCTCCAGCGTCGCCACGAACAGCCGGGCGGCGTTCAGCGGCTGCAGCAGGTCGTGGCTGGCGTCGGCCAGGAACTTGGTCTTGCTGATGTTGGCCCGCTCCGCCTCGATCTTGGCGATGCGCAGCTCGCGCGCGATGCGGCGGCGCTTCTCGACCTCCAGCGACAGGGTCTCGTTCAGCCGGGACAGGGTGGCGGTACGCTCATGCACCCGCCGCTCCAGCTCCTCGTTGGCCGCTTCCAGGATGCGTTCGGCCCGGCGGCGCTCGGTGATGTCCTGGATCAGGGTGAAGAAGCCGACCACCTCGTCGCGGTGGTTGCGGTGCGGCACATAGGTGGCGAAGCCGAAGCGCGGCTCGGTCTCCGAGCCGCGCAGCGGCAGGTCGAAGGTCACGGTGCTGCCAGCCAGCGCTCGCTCGAGGAACGGGCGGCGCAGCGCGTACTCCGCCTCGCCCAGCACCGAATGCAGGGTCTGCCCCAGAATGGGGGTGCCGTTGGGGGCGTAGCCGGCGCGGTAGGCGCGGTTGACGAAGCGGTAGCGCTGGTCGCGGTCGACATAGGAGATCATGGTCGGCACCGCGTTGGCGAACAGCCGGATCCGCTGTTCGCTGTCCAGCAGCGCCTCCTCCGCCAGCTTGCGCTCGGTGATCTCGACATAGGAGGTGACGAAGCCGCCATCCGGCATCGGGTCGCCCTTGACCTCGAACCAGCGGCCGTTCAGCGCCACCTCCGCCGGTGGTCCCGATCCACGGGCCGAGCCCGGGCCGATCGGCGACGCGGTGCCCAGTGCCGGCGCGCCGCGGCTATCGTTGAACTCCTGGAACCGGCGGTACGAGCTGCCGGCCCGGCGCAGCTCCGCCGGCAGTTCCAGCAGCTCGCCATAGCGCCGGTTGGCGGTGACCAGGTGCTGGTCGCGGTCGAACACGGCGACGCCGATCGACATGCTCTCCAGCGTCGCCTGCAGATGCGCCGACCGCTCCGCCAGCGCCTTCTCGCGCTCCTGCCGCTCGGCGTCCTTGAGGTCGGTGATGTCGGTGTAGATCGAGGCGATGCCGCCTTCGGTCGACCGCCGGTCGTTGACCTGGACCCAGCGCCCGTCGGCCAGGGCGTAGACCCAGCGCTGGGCGCCGCCGCCGCGGGTCGAGGCGCGCTGCAGCCGGCGCTCCGCGATCCACCGCTCCGGCTTCAGGCCATCCGACTGGATGACCCCGGCGTCGAGGCCGAGGCGGATCAGCGCGTCCAGCGCCACGCCCGGGCGGATGGCGTCGGTCAGATGCGGCCAGAAGTCGAGGAACCGGCGGTTGAACAGGATCAGCCGGTCGTCCGGGTCGAAGATGGCGAAGCCTTCGGAGATGCTGTCGATCGCGTCCTGCAGCCGGTTCTGCGCCGTCCGGCTGGTGACGATGGCCTCGCTCAGCTCGAGGTTCGACTGCTCCACCGCCTGCAGCGCGTGCTCCAGCTCCTTGGTCCGGTCGCGGACCTTCTGGTCCAGCAGGATCGCGGTCTGGAACAGCTGGTAGGCGTTGCCCTGCATGTCCAGGCTGTGCTCTACCCGCTGCATCAGGGCGCGGTTGATCTCGGACAGCTTGGCGACGTTGCGCCTCAGGGCGGCTTCCTGGTCCCCGCTCGGTCGATCCTGCTGCGCCACATCCCGTCCCATGCTCAGCCCGGCCCGAAGGCGATCCCCGTGAAGGTCTGGCTGACATGCATCATGCCGAACTGCTCGCCATAGGTGTTGAAGCCGACGACGTTGTTCTGGGCCATGATGCGCGAGACCTCGGTCAGCATCTGGCGCTGTTCCATCTCGACGTAGCGCAGCACGCAGTCGAAGCCGATCACCGCTTCGATGCTGCCCAATTGCGCACGCAGATCGTCGAACAGGGACACCAGATTCGCGACCAGATCGCCGCTCTTTGCGACACTCAGGATGATTCCCTCGTCGATGGCGCAGAAGAAGTGCAGGCAGCCGTCGGCGTCGACCCGCTGGATGGCGCGGACATAGTGGCGGCCGCCGGCCTTGACCACCAGCGGGTGCGAGGCGAAGACCAGGGGCGTCAGGTCGGCCGGGTCCAGCCCGATCAGCCGGGCGTACTCCTCGGCTGCGGGCTCGGCGTTGATCTCCATCACCACGCGCTTCGCCGGGTCGGCCCGGGTCACCACCATCTTCTGGTCCAGCGGGTGGAAGTGCTGGCGCTCGAACACGCGGAATTCGAGGTCGGTCGACACCAGGATCAGCAGCGACGCGTTGTCCAGCACCCGGCCGTCGACGAAGATCGCGGTCTCGCGAAAGGCCAGGTTGTCGCCGGCGGAGCCGCCGACCAGCGGGATCTCGCCCAGCGCGTCGCCCAGCGCGCTGACGATGATCTCCTCATGCATCGACAGCCCGTCATTGATCAGCAGGGCGAAGGTGCGCGACGGCTCGAACCGGTGGTCGAGGGCCTGGTGCTCGGCCATCAGCGCCTTGGCCAGGGCCGCCCCATCGGCCATGTCGAAGTGCGACATCGGCTCGATCAGCCGGACCGAGGCGGCGAAGTGGTCCGCGCACAGGCTCATCCCGGTGATGGTGCCCTGGCGGTAGCCGACCGGGGTGATCTCGCCGGCGGTGGTGCAGCCCAGCACGCGGACATCCGGCACCCGGCGGGCGATCGCGGCGAGGACCGAGGGGACGTCGTAGGTCGGCGAGCAGAACAGCAGAATCATCTCCATGCGGTCCTGTGCGATGGCCGCCAGCAGCTCGTCGACGGCATCCTCCGTCGACGCCTTCATGCTCATGCCGCGCCGTAGCCCGCAGGGGCCGGCCCGGACCGGTTTATCCTTCGCTTGGTAGGCTTGGGGCATTCGCTTCCTCCCGAGAAGCTTAGCGTGGCCCTCTGGCCGGGACCACTGATCCAAGGGCCAATGATTGGGCCGGATCGCGCTTGATCCAAAGTCCTATTCCGGCGGGACTTTCTTTGTCGCTACCGTTTTCCCTCAGGTTCGGGCACCGTCCCGGCCGGGCGGCGGCACCGTGGGGTGATCCGCCCTGTTCGTGCCGGGGGACGGCAGTCGGGAGAAAAGCGATGAAGACGCGTGCCGCCGTAGCCGTCGCCGCAGGGAAGCCGCTGGAGATCATGGAGGTCGATCTCGAGGGTCCGAAGTTCGGCGAGGTGCTGGTCGAGATCAAGGCGACCGGGATCTGCCACACCGACGAGTTCACGCTGTCGGGGGCGGATCCGGAAGGGCTGTTCCCGTCGATCCTGGGGCATGAGGGTGCGGGCGTCGTGGTCGATGTCGGGATGGGCGTGACCAGCCTGCAGAAGGGCGACCATGTCATCCCGCTGTACACGCCGGAATGCCGGCAGTGCCCGTCCTGCCTGTCGCGCAAGACCAATCTGTGCACGGCGATCCGGTCGACCCAGGGCCAGGGGCTGATGCCGGACGGCACCAGCCGGTTCTCGATCGGCAAGGAGAAGATCTTCCACTACATGGGGTGTTCGACCTTCTCGAACTTCACCGTGCTGCCGGAGATCGCGCTGGCCAAGGTCAACCCGGACGCGCCCTTCGACAAGATCTGCTACATCGGCTGCGGCGTGACCACCGGCATCGGCGCGGTGATCAACACSGCSAAGGTCGARGAGGGCGCGACCGCGATCGTGTTCGGGCTCGGCGGCATCGGGCTGAACGTGATCCAGGGCCTGCGGCTGGCCGGGGCCGACATGATCATCGGCGTCGACCTSAACAACTCGAAGAAGGAATGGGGCGAGCGCTTCGGCATGACCCATTTCGTGAACCCGAGCGAGGTCGAGGGCGACCTGGTGCCGTATCTGGTGAACCTGACCAAGCGTGGGGCGGACCAGATCGGCGGCGCGGACTACACCTTCGACTGCACCGGCAACACCAAGGTGATGCGGGCGGCACTGGAAGCGTCCCACCGCGGCTGGGGCCAGAGCATCGTGATCGGCGTGGCCGGAGCGGGGCAGGAGATCTCGACGCGGCCGTTCCAGCTGGTGACCGGGCGGGTGTGGAAGGGGTCGGCCTTCGGCGGCGCCCGGGGCCGCACCGACGTGCCGAAGATCGTCGACTGGTACATGTCGGGCAAGATCGAGATCGACGCGATGATCACCCACAAGCTGCCGCTCGAACGCATCAACGAAGGCTTCGACCTGATGCATGAGGGCAAGTCGATCCGCACCGTGGTCGAGTTCTGATGACCCTGCCGAGGTGCGCTCGGTAGAAGGATCACCATGACGCCCGTGATCGGTCGCCGCGGCCTCATGATCGGGGGCGCCGCCCTGGCCGCTTCCGCGGCCGGGCTGGCCCATGCCCAGGACCTGCCACGGGTCCGGGTCGGCACGCTGCAGTTCGGCACGGTGAACTGGGAGATCGCGGTGATCCGCGACGGGCTGGACCGCGGGCACGGCTTCGTGCTCGACCCGCTGGTGCTGGCCGACCAGGACGCCACGGCGATCGCGTTCCAGGCTGGCGAGGTCGACGCCATCGTCACCGACTGGATCTGGGTGGCGCGGCAGCGCGACGCCGGGCGCGACTACACCTTCGTGCCCTGGTCGCTGACGGTCGGCGCGCTGATGGCCGACCCCAAGACCGGCATCCGCACCATCCATCATCTGCCGGGCAAGCGGCTCGGGGTCGCCGGCGGCGCCGACGACAAGAGCTGGGTGCTGATCCAGGCCTATGCCCGCAAGGCCGCCGGTATCGACCTGCCCCGCGCCGCCACCGTCAATTTCGCCGCCCCGCCGCTACTGAACCAGCTGGCGTTGCGCGGCGACCTCGATGCCGTGCTCAACTTCTGGCAGTTCAACGCCCGGCTGGCGGCGAAGGGCTTCCAGCCCGTGGTCGAGATTGCCCGCATCCTGCCGGAACTTGGCCTCGACCGCCCGCCGCCGCTGCTCGGCTGGGTGTTCCGCGACAGCTGGGCGGCGCAGAATCCCGACCTGGCGCGCGGCTTCCTCGACGCCTCCTTCGCCGCCAAGGCGGTGATGAAGACGGATGATGCGGTGTGGCAGCGGCTGCGGCCGGAGATGAAGGCCGAGGACGAGGCGGTGTTCGCCGCCCTGCGCGACGGCTACCGCGCCGGCATCCCGTCCGGCGCCGGCCCGGCGGACGAGGCCGCGGCCGGGGCCGCGCTGCGCCTGATGGCCGGGATCACCCCGGCGGCGGTCGGCGGACTGGCGGCACTGCCGGCCGGCACCTTCTGGCCGGGCTATGGTCGCTGACGCGGTGCCGGCCGCCCTGGCGACCCCCGCCGGGCGGCGCTGGCGCTGGCTGCTGTCGCTGGCGATCCTGGCCGCTCTGTGGCAGGTCGCGGCGATGCTGGCTGGCAGCCCGGCACTGCCGCCGCCCGCGGCGGTCGCCGCCGCGGCCTGGCAGCACCTGGTCGACGGCGACCTGCTGCGCGACGTCGCCATCACCCTGGCGCGAGTCGCGGTCGCCTTCGCCGCCGCCATGCTGATCGGCAGCGTCGTCGGTTTCGTCCTCGGCCGCAGCCGGGTGCTGGACGAGCTGTTCGACGGCTGGCTGGTGATCGCGCTGAACATGCCGGCGCTGGTGACCATCGTGCTCTGCTACATCTGGTTCGGGCTGAACGAGGCGGCGGCGGTGGTCGCGGTCGCGGTCAACAAGGCGCCGCTGGTGGTGGCGATCACGCGCGAAGGCGCGCGGACGCTGGACCGGTCGCTGCTGGAGATGGCGCAGCTCTTCGCCATCCCGCGCGGCCGGGTGCTGCGGCGGATCGTGCTGCCGCAGCTGGCGCCCAGCCTGATGGCGGCCGCCCGCTCCGGCCTCGCCTTGACCTGGAAGATCGTGCTTGTGGTCGAGCTGCTGGGCCGGCCGAACGGCGTCGGATTCCAGATCCGCAGCTTCTTCAACTTCTTCGACATTGCCGGGATCCTGGCCTACACGCTGGTGTTTATCGCCGTGATCCTGGCGATCGAGGCCTGCATCCTGAAGCCGCTGGACCGCGCCGCCGGCCGCTGGCGGGCGCCGTGATCGGCGTCGCGCTGCACGGCATCCGCCGGCACTTCACCACCCCGGCCCGGCGCGACGTGCTGGATGGCGTCGACCTGGCGATCGCAGGCGGGGAGTTCGTCGCCCTGGTCGGGCCTTCGGGCCGTGGCAAGACCACGCTGCTGCGCATCCTGGCCGGGCTCGACACCGGACATCAGGGCCGGATCGACTGGCCGGACGGGCCGCCGCTGCGCCGCGCCGCGGTGTTCCAGGAACCGCGGCTGGTGCCCTGGCTCAGCCTGCTCGACAACCTGCTGCTGGTCGCCGACCGCGCGGCGGAACCGCGGGCCCGGCAGCTGCTGGCGGCGGTCGAGCTGGCGGGCAGCGAGGCCGTCTATCCCGGCCAGCTCTCCGGCGGCATGCAGCGCCGCGCCGCCCTGGCCCGGGCGCTGCTGGTCGACCCCGACCTGCTGCTGCTGGACGAGCCGCTGGTGTCGCTCGACCACGCCCTGGCCGGGCGGATGCGGGCGCTGCTGGCCGACCATTGGCGCCGGCACCGGCCGACCGTGCTGCTGGTGACCCACGACCTGCGCGAGGCGGTGGTGTTGGCCGACCGGGTGGTGGTGCTGGCCGCAGGCGCCGGCCGGGTGTCGCTGCAGCGCCGGATCGAGCTGCCGCATCCGCGCGACCCGGACGATCCGCGGATCGACGCCGTCGTGACGGCCCTGCTGCACTTCGACCCTGGGCTGGCGGTGGAGGAAGACGAGGCGGCGGATCGCGCCTGACTGCACCCTGGCCGGATCTGTGATAGTGTTCCATCCTATTGAATAGGATGGAGGCTGTCGTTGCGCACCACCCAGCAGTTCAGCGTTACCTTGCCGAACGAGATGGCGGACATGGTCCGGGCCAAGGTGTCGTCGGGCGAATATGCCAGCGAGAGCGAGGTGATCCGCGACGGGCTTCGTGCGCTTCAGGCCCGTGATCAGGCCCTCGAGAAATGGCTGCGTACCGAGGTCGCGGCCGCCTATGACGAAGCCAAGGCGAATCCGTCGAGCCTTATCGACGGCGAGCAGGTTCGCGAGCGGTTGGCCCAGTTGCGTGACCGGTCGACGAAGCGCCCGTGAAACGATTCCGCGTCCTCTATTCGGCACAGGCCGTCGACCAGCTGGAGGCGCTGTATCTATACATCGCGGAAGATACAGGACCGGATCGGGCGGCCGGCTATGTCGACGCGATCGCTGACTATTGCGACGGCCTTGAGACCTTTCCCCATCGGGGACAGCGTCGCGACGGCATCCGGCCGGGTCTGCGTCTCATCGGATTCCGGCGCCGGGTGACCATCGCCTTCACGGTCGAGGACGTCAGTGTGACCATCCTCGGTGTCTTCTATGGCGGACAGGATGTCGAGGCCGCGCTGCAAGCTGAAGACCCCTGACGGTCACTTCACCGGCAGCGGGACGTTCGGCAGGGTCGGGCGGTTGCCGGCGGTCCAGTCCTGCATGCCGCCGGGGAACCAGTGGACGGCGGTGTAGCCCTCGGCCACCGCGCGCCGGGCGGCGTTCCAGGACATCCAGCAATTCGCCTCGCAATAGAACACCAGCGGCCGGGCGTGGTCGCCCAGGGTCAGCGCTGCCAGGCTGTCGCGGAAATAGGCCTCCATCTCCGCCGACAGGGCGCCGAAGCCGGTGTTGGCCAGCCACACGCTGCCGGGGATGTCACGGCGCACCGGCGGGTGCCACAGCGTCTCGGGCGGCAGCTTGTCCGGCCGTGGCGGCTGCGGCAGCACGTCGATCAGCAGCACCGGGCCGGTGCGGATCAACTGTTCCAACGCAGCGGCGTCGACCACTGTCGCGCCGTGCAGTGTCGCCGGCACCGGGGCGCGGTAGTCCTCCATGCGGTAGCCGTCCGGCTCCGCCGTCTGGCCCAGCGCCGGGCCGGCGGCCAGCGCCAGGGCGAGAACGGCGAAGCGAAGGAGGCGGGCAGGGGGGGCGGTCATGCGGGTCTCAGGGCACCGGCTGGCCGCGAGCGTCCAGCAGCGGCACGCCGTAATCCCTCAGGATCGCGTCGATTGCGGCCTTGTTCTCGCGCAGCAGCTGGTTGATCTGGTTCTTCCAGTCGTTCTCGCCCGGGCGCACGCCCATGGTGATGTAGAAGTCCAGCTTGGTGTCCTTGGGCTCGTTCACCAGCGGCGTCACCACCATGTCGTCGCCATGCTGCTTGGCGAAGTAGCCGGCAATCGGCCCCCACAGCACCGCGACGTCGATCTGCTTCGCGGCCAGGTCCTCGATCATCTGCTTGCCCGGCGCGTCGTAGCGGCTGTCGACGAACAGCGGATAGGGCCGGGCCTGCACCATCAGCCCGTTGCGCGCCGCCAGGTTGGCCGGCGGCGTGCCGGCGGTGATGCCGAGATGCAGGGTCTGCAGCCGCGGGTCGGCCAGGCCGGTCAGGTCGGCCAGACCGTCGGCCCGCCGCGTCACCAGGACATAGCCGGAGCGGTAATAGGGGTTGGTGTTCTGCACCATCTCGGCGCCGACGACGATGCCCGTCACCAGGTCGCAGCGCCGGGCCCGCAGCGTCATGCGCAGGAAGCCGGTCGAGTTCGGAAACCAGGTGTAGCGCACCGGCACGCCCAGCTTGGCGGCCAGGAGCTCGGCGATCTTGTTCTCGAAGCCTTCGCCCTTGTCGTTGGAGAAGGGCGGGTTGGCGGGGTCGGAACAGACCCGCAGCGCCGACCGGTCGATCGCCTCCGGCCGCGGCGGTTCGGCGCGCGACGGGGTGGTGGGCGCGCACAACAGCGCGGCGCCGGCCAGCAGGCCGAGCGCCGCGATGCGCCGGAGGAGGGGTGTCATGCCGGGCGCCCTAGCCGGGCGTCCCCATGCAGGCATTTTCGGCCGCGGCATAATCTGCGGACTTCTTCTCGAACTTGGCCGGCCGGCCGCGCCCGACGGCGCCGTCGGACCGGGCCTTGAGATAGGCGTAGATGTCGTTGATGTAGCACATCACGTTGGGGTCGGCCCCCAGCGACGGCATCTTCTTGTCGTTCGCCGTGTTCACCGTCTCCTTGCCGTTGACCACGGTGTCGAGGAACTGGTCGAAGCTGAGCGTCTTGAGGGAGTCGATCAGGGCCGGGGCGAAGCTGCTGCCCTCGCCGTCCGGCCCGTGGCAGACGTAGCAGATGCCATTGTAGCGGCGGAATCCGTTGTAGACCGCCCAGTCGACCGTGCCGTCCGCGGCGATCTTGTAGGGCTTCTCCTCCTCCGCTGCCGGTGCGGTCGCCGCCGGGGCGGGGGCCGCCGCCGGGGCCGCAGGCTGTGCCGCCGGCGTGGCGCTGCTGTCCTGGGCGAAGGCCGCGGCGGTGAGGCCGCCGATCGCGATCAGGCTGCCGGCCATGACGGCGGCGCAAAGCAGGAAGGGACGGAAGGGCATCCTCGATCCTCTCGGATGGTCTGGTCGGGTCGCGAAGAAAAAGAAGGCGGGCCGAAGCCCGCCTTCAGGCACAGGGAGGCTTCAGTCGGGAAGGGCGAAGACGTTCAGGGTTCCGCCCAGCTGGGTGTATTGCGACAGGGACTGGTAGGCACCGACGGCGCCCAGACCTTCCTGCGGGTTGGTCAACCCTGCCGCCATGCCGATGCCGGCCCAGCCGCCGACGCCGGAGAGCACCGCGACGTACTGCTTGCCCTTGCTGGTGAAGGTGTTGATGTTGCCGATGATCCCCGAGGGGGTCTTGAACCGGTACAGCTCCTTGCCGGTCTTGGCGTCAACCGCCTTCAGATAGCCTTCCAGCGTGCCGTAGAAGACGACGCCGCCGGCCGTGGCCAGGGCCCCGCTCCACACCGAGAACGGCTCCGGGATCGACCACTCGATCTTGCCCTTCTCGGCGTCCCAGGCGATGAAGTTGCCGAGATGGTCGCCGCCCGGGGCCGGATACATGCTCAGGGTCGCGCCGACATAGGGCTGGCCGGCGGTGTAGGCCACCTTGTACGGCTCGTAATCCATGCAGACATGGTTGGTCGGCACGTAGAACAGGCCGGTCTCCGGCGAATAGGCCGCCGGCTGCTGGTCCTTCGACCCCAGTGCCGCCGGGCAGATGCCCTGCGAGTTGGTGTCCTCGCCATTGGCCTCGGTCGAGAACTTCTTGTCGCGCACCGGCAGGCCGGTCTTGAGGTCGACCTTGCTGGCCCAGTTGACCGCCGGATCGTACTTCTCGGCCACCAGCAGCTCGCCGGTGACGCGGTCCAGCGTGTAGCCGAAGCCGTTGCGGTCGAAATGGACCAGAACCTTGCGGTCCTTCCCGTCGAACTTCTTGTCGACCAGGATCATCTCGTTGACGCCGTCATAGTCCCACTCGTCATGGGGCGTCATCTGGTAGACCCATTTCGCCATGCCGGTGTCGGCGTCGCGGGCGAAGATGGTCATCGACCATTTGTTGTCGCCGGGGCGCTGCACCGGGTTCCAGGTGCTGGGGTTGCCGGAGCCGTAGTAGATCAGGTTGGTTTCCGGATCGTAGGAGGTCCACCCCCAGGTGGTGCCGCCGCCGATCTTCCACTGGTCGCCCTGCCAGGTCGAGGTGCCGGAATCCTTGCCCACCGGCTTGCCGAGCTCGGTCGTCTTGACCGGGTCCATCAGCGTGTCGGCGTCGGGGCCCATCGACGAGGCGCGCCAGACCTGCTTGCCGGTCTTGATGTCGTAGGCCGTCAGATGGCCGCGGACGCCGAACTCGCCGCCGGAATTGCCGATCAGCACCTTGTCCTTGACCACCAGCGGCGCCGAGGTGCCGGTCTCGCCCTTAGTGGCGTCGCCGTCCTTGACGCTCCACACCACCTTGCCGGTCTTGGCGTCCAGCGCCACCACCGTGGTGTCGGCCTGATGCAGGAAGATCATGCCGTCACCATAGGCGACGCCGCGGTTGACCGTGTCGCAGCACATCACCGGGATGACGTTCGGGTCCTGCTTCGGCTCGTATTTCCAGATGATCTTGCCGTGGTTGGCGAGATCCAGGGCATAGACCGTGTTGGGGAACGGCGCGTGGATGTACATGGTGTCGCCGATCACCAGCGGCCCGCCCTCATGGCCGCGCAGCACGCCGGTGGAGAAGCTCCAGGCGACCTGCAGGTTCTTCACATTCGCGGCGGTGATCTGCTTCAGCTCGCTGTAGCGGGTGTTGGCGTAGTTGCCCGCCGGCTGGGTCCACTGGTTCGGATCCTTCTGCAGCGTCAGCAGTTCGTCATTGGCCGACGCAACCGTCGGCAGGGCTGCCAGCGCGAACACAAGCGCCAAGGCGGACCCGGAAGTGCGCAGCAATCTGGGCATTCATTATCCTCCCATTGATCGCGATGCGGGATCCGCGGCAATGCCAGCGGCATGCCTGGGATCCGCCTCGACGGTCGTTCACGTCATCGGGCCCGGTCGTCATGGCCTCGTCTCCGGGCCTGCCGATGCTTCATTTGGAATACGACCACCATCAGTTTGCGGAAATTCGTAAATTTCAGTCAATCGCCAAACGCATAAAAGGGCATTGTTCTTTGGTATGAAGCCAATATTTCGCGACTGCGAAAATGTATCTGCTCTTATACCAAAGTCGAACAATCGAGTATTGTTGGGAACTGGAGAGAAATTCCCCGGGCGGGAATCGTCGGGATAGCGCGCCGCCGCAATGGAACGGCCGTCTTGGCGGGATTGTGCGCTGCAAAATCGACCAACAGTCCTGCTCGCCGGAGGTCTTGTTGAATACTGCGACGGCAACGGACCCGCCGCCGCAATCATCCCCGCGGGGCCGCCGCCGGCGCGGCCGCGGCCCGCAGGCGCCGATAGACGAAATCGGGCGGCGCCGGGCGGTGCGCGGCAGACTCGGCGAGATCAAGCATGGCGTCGTGGAAGGGCGACAGGGCGCAGGCCGGGTCGGTCGCATCGGCCCGGCCGGTCAGCGCCATGGCCTGGCAGCGGCAGCCGCCCCAGTCGATCTCGGCCTGCGGGCAGCCGCGGCACGGCTCGGGCATCCAGGCGGTGCCGCGGAAGCGCTGGAAGGCGTCGGATGCGGCCCAGATCTCGGCCAGCGGGCGGTCGCGCACCGATTCGAAGCCGAGGCCGGGGATGGTCTCGGCGGCGTGGCAGGGCAGCACCCTGCCGGTCGGGGTGATGTTCAGGAACTGCCGGCCCCAGCCGCCCATGCAGGCCTTGGGCCGCTGCGCATAGTAGTCCGGCACGACGTAGTCGATCACCAGCCGGCCGTGCAGCCGGTCCCGCGCCGCCGCCACCACGGCGCTGGCGCGGTCCAGCTGCTCCCGGCTCGGCATCAGCGCGTCGCGGTTCTTCAGGGCCCAGCCATAGTACTGGACATGGGCGACCTCCAGCCGGGCGGCGCCGATCTCGACCGCCAGGTCGATCATGGCGTCCAGCCGGTCGAGGTTCTGCCGGTGGACCACGGCGTTCAGGGTCAGCGGCAGGCCCGCCTCCGCCACCCAGCCGGCGAAGGCCAGCTTCTTCGGCTGGGCCCCGGGATAGTGGCCGATGCGCTCGGCCGAGGCCGGGTCGGTGTCCTGGATGCTCAGCTGGGCATGGTCCAGCCCGGCCTCGACCAGGCCCATGAAGCGGTCGCGGTCGATCGCGACGCCCGAGGTGATCAGGTTGGTGTAGAGGCCGGCGTCGCGGGCGCCGCGCACCAACTCCGCCAGGTCGCGGCGGATGGTCGGCTCGCCGCCGGAGAAGTGGATCTGCAGGATGCCCAGGGCCGCCGCCTCGCGCATCACCCGCAGCCACTCCGCGGTCGACAGCTCGTCGCGCGCCTGCTCCATCTCCAGCGGGTTCGAGCAGTAGGGGCATTGCAGCGGGCAGCGATGGGTCAGCTCGAGCAGGGCCGCCAGCGGCGGTTCCGGCCGAGGGGGGATGCCGGTGGGGGCGATATGGGTCATGGCGCCATGATCCGCTTGGCCAGGAGGTCGGCGATCAGCCGGTCGACATCGGCCGCGACCTCGCCCGGCTCAGCCTCGAAGGTCTTGGCCAGGTCGGCCGTGATCTCGGCGATGGTGCTGGCGCCGTCGCAGCGCCGCACGATCTCATGGGCGATCTCGTCCAGCAGGATCACCCGCTCCGGCGCCAGCACAATCCAGCTCTGCCGCGCCTCGTCCCAGCGCATCCGGCAGCCGCGGGCCAGCCGCGGCCGGATGGCGGGGGCGGCGGGCTCGGCCGCGGCGCTCATCCCCGCCCCTCGGGCACGAAGGCGCCGGGCGGGATGTGGCCGGGCGCGACATAGGCGTGGTGCAGCGCGTCCAGCTGGGCCCACAGCACGTCGCATTTGAAGGTCAGGGCGGCCATCACGTCCTGCTGCTGGTCCGGCCGCCGCGCCTCGCGCCTGACATAGTCGAGGGCGAAATCCGAATCGCGCGGCGCCTGGGTCAGCCGCTTGTCGAAATAGGACAGGGCCTCGGGCGACACGAAGTCGTAATGGGCCAGCATGCCGGCGACGCGGTTGCCGATGATGGCCGGGGCGAACAGTTCGGTCAGCGACGAGGCGATCGCCTCCAGCAGCGTCTTTTCGCGCACGAAGCGGACATAGGCGTCCACGGCGAAGCGGGTCGCCGGCAGGATGCCGCGACCGTCGCTGACCGCGGCGCGGTCGAGGCCCAGCGCGTCGGTCAGATGCAGCCAGCGGGCGATGCCGCCGTCGCCCTCATGGTCGCCGTCATGGTCCTCGATCCGCCGGCGCCATTCCCGGCGCAGCGCCGGGTCCTCGGTGCGCGAGATCAGGGCGGCGTCCTTCAGCGGGATCCGGCTCTGGTAGTAGAACCGGTTCAGGGCCCAGGCCTGGACCTGGCCGCGGTCCAGCTTGCCGCCGTGCAGCAGGCCGTGGAACGGGTGGCGGTCGTGGTAGCGCTCGCGCCCGATCGCGCGCAGCGCCGCCTCCAGCTGGTCGGGGCTCATCGGTTCCGTCATCGCGGGCTCGGTCATCACGGAGTCCATTATCGCAGGGTCTTCATAGCGCGATCTCCATGCCATCCTCCGCCACCTCCCAGCCGGACGCGGCCAGGGCGGCGCGTTCGGGCGAGTCTTCGTCCAGCACCGGATTCGTGGTGTTGACATGGACCAGGACCTTGCGCCGCACGCCGAGATCGGCGAAAGCGGCCACGGTGCCGTCCGGCCCGTCGATGCTCATATGGCCCATGCGCTGCCCGGTCTTGGTGCCGACGCCGGTGGTGATCAGCTCGTCGTCCCGCCACAGCGTGCCGTCGAAGAACACCAGGGGCGACTGGCGCAGCCGGGCGCGCAGGGCCGGGGTCATCGCGGCGCAGCCGGGGATGTAGTGGAAGCGGGCGGGGCCGCAGGCGATCTCCAGCCCCATGGTCTCGTCCGCCGCGCCGGCCAGGTTGCTGCCGGCCTGGCCCTCCAGGTACAGCGGCACCTTGCCGGGCACCGGGAAGGCGGTGACGGTCAGGCCCAGCGCGCCGCCGGGGCCGGCGATCGGGAAGGGGTCGGCGGAGGTGACGCCGTGGCGTTCGACATGGCGCGGGTTCAGGGCGTCGAAGATCGGGTTGGCGGCCAGGGCGGCCAGCACCGGCGGGGCGGCCCACAGGGCGAAGGGCTGGGATTCGCGCATCGACAGCAGCCCGGCGACATGGTCGATCTCGCCGCTGGTCAGGATCACCGCCTCGATCGGGGAATGCCGCAGCCCGCCCCGCGGCCACAGCGCCGGGGTGTCGCCGACCTGCTGGCGGAAATCGGGCGAGGCGTTGACCAACAGCCAACGCTCGCCGTCGGCGCTGACGGCGAGGGACGCCTGGGTGCGCTTCTTGGCGCGCAGGCTGCCGGTGCGCACCCCGTGGCTGGTGGGCGCGTTGCAGTTCCATTGGGGGAAACCTCCGCCGGCGGCGGAACCGAGGACGACGATGCGCATGGTCTCAACCCCGCTTTCGGCAGCCTCGCCGGATCCGACGCACGGCGGAGGGTGGGATTAGACCTTCGCGCAGGCGTAGGCGTTGATCTCGCAGCCCACGGCGATTTCGCGGAGCTTGGGTGTCTTCCAACGCTTCATGGGGATCCTCCGTTGGTATCGTCTGCCTGGGGACAACGCCCCGACCGGGATGTTGGGTCCGGGGCGCGGCGCATCAAGGGCATCATGCGCCTTCCGCGGTTCAGGGGAATACTACTTTGGAGCCATGTCCGAGGTCTCCAGCCGCGGCGGCTCGCCCGGCCGGCAGGGCGGGATCAGCGGATGGGAGCCGAGACGGGCCAGGCGGATCGAGAGCTCCCGGATCGTCGGCGCGGTGTCGCGCAGCCAGCGGTACTGCACGTCATAGGCCTCGCGCTCGCGCTCCAGCCAGGCGGCGCAATCCGCTGCCGGCGCGCCGTGCGCCGCGGCGCGCTGCAGGAAATGGGTCAGCTCATGCACCAGGATGCTGGTGTCGGCAGCATCGCCGCCGATGCGCAGGCTGTCGTCCAGCGCGAGGGTGCCGTCGGCCTCGGCGAAGCCCAGCACGGCGCAGGGATGGGTGCAGGCCATCGCCTCCAGCGCCGCATGCGGCACCAGCGTCACCACCGGCGGGTCGGCCGGCACCTCATAGCCGGTGTAGCCGTGCACGGCGGCGAGCAGCCCGATGACCAGCGCCGCCGGGACCGCGCCGGTCATCGCGGCTTGTACTTTGGGAGCGATTGACCGGTCCGCGCCCCTTTGGTCTGCTGGCCACCCGACGCGACTTCGGAGCCTTCGCCATGAAGGGCTGCGCGGCCTTTTCGCTTCTCGCCCCGGCTGTCCTGTTCCTTGCCGTGCCCGATCCGGCGCGGGCCAATGACTACCCGACGCCGGTGGTGGCCGACTATGTGATCGGCTGCATGGCCAGCAACGGCGAGACCCAGGACATGCTGCAGCGCTGCTCCTGCAGCATCGACGCGGTATCCTCGATCCTGCCGTACCGCGACTACGAGAAGGCCGAGACCGTGCTGCGCATGCAGTTCGCGACCGGCGACCAGGCCGGCATCTTCCGCGAGATGACGTCGCTGAAGGCCATGGTCGACACCCTGCGGCTGGCGCAGATCGAAGCCGACTTCAGGTGTTTCTGAGCAACCCATCCCGGCTCACATCGTCGCAGGCACCGACCAGGCGCCGCTGAACACCAGCCCGTCCGAATCCTTGGCGGTCGCGGTCAGCCGCCCCGCCGCCGGCGGGGTGAAGCTGAACTCGATCATCGGGTTCTCGCTCAGCGAGATGTTGCCCTCGACCTGCAGCAGCTCGGTGTCGCCGTAGCGCACATCGATGGTCTCGATGAACTTCGCCGGCACATAGGTGCGCTTGATCTGGTCCATCTGCATGCCCGAGTAGTTCGGGTGGCGGATCAGCAGCTCGACCCGGCTCGGCGCGCCGATCTGCGCCGCGTCCAGGTTCTTCGTCCGCATCTCGCCGAGATGGGCCTCGGCCTCGTCGGGCGACTTGGTGGCGGGGGCGGAACAGCCGCCGGCCGCCTTGACGAAGGCGGCGGCGATGAACAGCCCGCCATCGGCGGTTTCGGCCACGGCGTGGATGTTGGTGTATTCGTTCACCCGCACCCGGGTGCCGATGGTCGGGTCGGCCAGCCCGTCCTTGAGGTGGAACACGGCGGCGACCGGGGCCGGGTTCTTGTCGACCACCAGGGTGATCGCGGTGACCTTCCCGGCCGGCATGTGCGCGGGGTCGAAGCGGATGGTCACCGGCACGATCGCGGCGTCATAGGCGCGGGAAGGGGCCTCGACCGCCATGAAGGCCGAGCCGTCGGCGATCGCCTTGTCGCCGAAGATCGCGGTCTTCAGGTCGGGCCAGGGGTCGTCCCCATCGGATTGAACGGGGGCCGCCCGGGCGGCCCCCGTGCCCAGCGTGCCCAGCGTGGCCAGCGCGATCAGGGCCAGGGCCGCGGCGTGCTTCAGCATGGTCTCCTCCCCTATTCCCATTCCAGTTCGGTGTAGGCGGTGGCGACGTTGCGGTCGTTGTAGTCGTCGAACAGCAGCCAGCGGCGGCGTTCGGAGCGGCCGACCGTCGCGACCGCCTGGTCGAGGCTGCGCCCGGCGGCCAGCGCCGCCCGGGTCTCGCTCAGGATCACGCCAAGATAGCGCTCCTCGTCGTCCAGCGCACCCGGCCAATCGGCGGCCACCGGGCCGTGGCCGGGCACCACCTGCCGGATCCCGGCCTCGCGGCGCAGCCCGGCGATGGCGTCCAGCCAGCCGTGCAGCGATCCGTCGATCGCCGGGACCCGCTGCAGGAACACCAGGTCGCCGGCGAACAGCGTGCCGGTGGTGGTGTCCAGGACGGTCAGGTCGGCATCGGTGTGCGCCGGCGGCCAGGCCCTCAGCGCCAGGGGGCGGCCGCCGAGGTCGAGCGTCAGCCGGTCGCGCACCAGCAGCGTCGGCGGCACGATGGCGGTGCCGGCGGCGGCGTTGCCCAGGGCGTCCTCCAGGCCCTGCATGTAGCTGTCGGCCCGGGCGCCCAGGCCACGCGGCAGGTTGGCATGGCCGATAATGGTGGTGCCCGGCCCGGCGAAGGCGGCGTTGCCCAGCACATGGTCGGGGTGGAAATGGGTGTCGATGACGTGGCGGACCGGCAGGTCGGTCTGGCGCCGCACCGCCGCCAGCAGGCGCCGGCCCTCGGCCAGGCTGCCGCCGGTGTCGATCACCGCCACCGCCTCGGCCCCGACGACGAAGCCGAGATTGGCGATGCCGCCGAGGTTGCCGGCCGTCGCCTCCTCATGCGCGCCATGGAACACGAAGATGCCGGGCGCGACCTCGGCGACCGGCAGCGGCGGATCCTCCGCCGGCCCCGCCGCGGCGGCCAGCAGGCCCAGCGCCAGGGCACGGCCGATGGCCTGCCGGCGGCTCAACGCCTCCGGCCAATCCGGTTCTGGCCCACGCCGAGACAACGGCAACCGAATTCTCCCGCAAATCCCGGATCATCAGGCCGCGCTTTTATCCCGGCGCTGAATTGGACTTTGGTCTCAGTTCCATCTTCTCGCCTTGTCGGCGTCGGGGGTGGTTCATACAGTCTGGGCCAATCCCGCCGCCGAGCGGGCAGGTGCGGCAAGGGCCTTCGGCCCCGCCGATGCCGAAGCGGAACGCCGGCGCGGCCGGCCCAGGAGGAAGGATGTCCGAGATGCGAGGATTCGCGCTCGTGGTCGCGGCCGCTGCCGCATTCGCCCTGCCGGCCCATGCCCAGGACGCAGGGGATGCGGCCAAGGGCAAGCAGATCTTCACCCGCTGCCAGGCCTGCCATTCGCTCGACGCCGGCACCAACAAGCTCGGCCCGTCGCTGCACGGGCTGGTCGGCCGCCCCTCCGGCTCGATCGAGGGCTTCAACTATTCCGACGCGATGAAGAACGCGCACCTGACCTGGGACCAGGCGACGCTGGACAAGTACCTGTCCGGCCCCAAAGCGCTGGTCCCCGGCACCAAGATGGTGTTCCCCGGCCTGCCGAAGGAAGAGGACCGGCTCAACGTCATCGCCTATCTGAAGGAGGCTGGCGGCACGCCATGATCCGCGGCCTGCTCCCGGCGCTCGGCCTCGCCGCGGCGCTGCTGGCCCAGCCGGCGGCGGCGCAGCAGCAGGCGGCGCCGAAGCTGTCGGTGACCATCGGCTATCTCGGCGAGGCCATCCCGGAGCCCGAGCCGCTGTCGCTGGTCGAGCCGGTGGCGAAGGACAAGGGCGTGGCCGGCGCCCGCCTGGCCATCGTCGACGACCAGACCACCGGCCGCTTCCTCGGCCATGACTACGCGCTGGACGAGACCATCATCCCGGCCGGCGGCGACCTCGCCGGCGCCGCGTCGGCCATGGCCGGCAAGGGCGTCCGGCTTGTGATCGCCGACCTGCCGGCCGACCGGCTGCTGCAGCTGGCCGACCAGCCCGAGCTGAAGGACGCGGTGATCTTCAACGCCCGGGCCGAGGACGACCGGCTGCGCATCGCCGATTGCCGCGCCAACCTGTTCCACACCATGCCCAGCCGGGCGATGAAGGCCGACGCGCTGGCCCAGTACCTGGCGTTCAAGCGCTGGACCCGCTGGGTGCTGGTCTCAGGCACCCAGGACGGCGACAAGGCCTTCGCCGACGCCATCCGCCGCTCGGCCAAGCGCTACGGCGCCCAGATCGTCGAGGAGCGCAGCTACGAGTTCCAGGCGGGGTCGCGCCGCTCCGACACCGGCGAGCAGCAGGTGCAGCGGCAGATGACCCAGCTGACCCAGCGCCTGCCCGACTACGACGTGCTGGTCGTGGCGGACGAGAGCGAGGTGTTCGGCGAATACCTGCCGTACCGCACCTGGGATGCGCGGCCGGTCGTCGGCACCCAGGGTCTGGTGCCGACCGCCTGGCACCGCAGCCAGGAGCAATGGGGCGGCACCCAGCTGCAGCGCCGCTTCCAGAAGGCCGCCGGCCGCTGGATGCTGGAGCGCGACTACGCCGCCTGGGTGGCGGTGCGCACGGTGGGCGAGGCGGTGACCCGCACCGGCACCGCCGACCCGGCCGCGATCCGCGCCTATCTCGTCTCCGACGACTTCCAGCTCGGCGCCTTCAAGGGCGTCCCCCTGACCTTCCGCCGCTGGGACCAGCAGCTGCGCCAGCCGATTGTGCTGGCGTCGCCGCTGATGCTGGTCTCGGTCTCGCCGCAGGACGGGTTCCTGCACCAGCGCACGCCGCTCGACACGCTCGGCTACGACGAGCCGGAATCGGCGTGCCGGCTGAACCCCGATCCCTAGGAGGCTGCATGAACAGGCTCGCGCTCTTGGCAGTGGCCGTGGTGCCGGTGCTGGCCTTCGGGCCAGCCCAGGCCTTCACCGCCTATGTCTCGAACGAGAAGGGCAACACCGTCAGCGTGGTCGATCTCGACCAGATGAAGGTGACGGGGACGATCCCGGTCGGCGAACGGCCGCGCGGCATCACCATCAGCAAGGACGGCACCCGCCTCTACGTCTGCACCAGCGACAGCGACCATGTCGAAGTGATCGACACCGCGACCCAGAAGGTGATCGACACGCTGCCCAGCGGCGCGGATCCAGAGCTGTTCGTGCTGTCGCCGGACGACAAGCGGCTCTACGTCGCCAATGAAGACGACAGCATGGTCACCGTGCTCGACCTCGCCAACAAGGTGGTCGAGTCCGAGGTGCCGGTGGGGGTGGAGCCGGAAGGCATGGGCGTCAGCCCGGACGGCAAGATTCTGGTCAGCACCTCCGAGACCACCAACATGGCGCATTTCATCGACACCACGACGCTGCAGCTGACCGACAACGTGCTGGTCGACAGCCGGCCGCGCTTCGCCGAGTTCACCCCCGACGGCAAGCAGGTCTGGGTGTCGTCCGAGATCGGCGGCACGGTCAGCGTGATCGACACCGCCACCCGCAAGGTGGTGAAGAAGATCGGCTTCGCGGTGCAGGGCGTGCGCAAGGAAACGGTGCAGGCAGTCGGCGTCGCCATCACCCGGGACGGCAAGACCGCCTTCGTCGCCCTCGGCCCGGCCAACCGGGTGGCGGTGGTGGACACCGCGACCTACGAGGTGACGGACTACCTGCTGGTCGGCCAGCGGGTCTGGCACCTCGACTTCACGCCGGACGGGAAATACGTGGTGTCGGTCAACGGCGCCTCGAACGACATCTCGGTGATCGACGTGGCCGACCGCAAGGTGGTGAAGTCGATCACGGTCGGCGAACTGCCCTGGGGCGTGGCGATTCATTGATGAACGGCTCGATGCCTTCCGCCCATCCTTCGATCCTCCCCCTCCCCCTGCGGGAGGGGGTAGGGGGAGGGGGTGTTGCCGCAGGAGCCGGCGTCGGGTTCTGGATGCTGAATCGTTCGATCGCTTTTGCTTCGGCAGCAAGGCATTCTTCGATCGACAACCCCCTCCCCCTACCCCCTCCCGCAAGGGGAGGGGGAGGTCTGTTTTTTCAGGGCCGGATCCTCGATCATGCCCACAGCTGAAACCGACGCCCTCACCGTCGCCGGGCTGTCGCATCGGATCGGTGGGCGCGAGATCCTGTCCGAGATCGAGATCGCCGTGCCGGCGGGGCGGTTCACCGTGCTGCTGGGCCAGAACGGCGCCGGCAAGACCACGCTGTTCTCGCTGGTCACCCGGCTGTACGGCGCCCAGTCCGGCGCCATCCGGGTGTTCGGCCGCGACCTCGGCGCCGAACCCGGCCGGGCGCTGGCGCTGATGGGCGTGGTGTTCCAGCAGCGGGCGCTCGACCCCGACCTGTCCGCCCGGCAGAACCTGCGCTACCACGCGGCGCTGCACGGCATGCCGGGCCGCGTCGCTCGGCAGCGCATCGCGGCCGAGTTGGATCGCGTCGGGCTGGCCAAGGAGGCCGACCGCAAGATCCGCAGCTTTTCCGGCGGCGAGATGCGGCGGATCGAGATCGCCCGCGCTTTGCTGCACGAGCCGCGGCTGCTGCTGTGCGACGAGGCCACGGTCGGGCTCGACATCCGCAGCCGCGCCGCGATCCTGGCCGATGTCCGCGGCCTGGTGCGCGACCGCGGCCTGACCGTGCTGTGGGCCACCCATCTGATCGACGAGGTCGAGGCCGGCGACCCCACCATCATCCTGCATCGCGGCCGCATCCTGCGGCAGGGCCCGGCCGCCGCCATCATCTCCGACCTCGGCGCCGACGGCCTGCAGGGCGCCTTCCGCCAGCTGACGGAGGCGGCATGAGCGCGGCCCCGGACTCCCTCGGCACCGTCAGCCTGGGCGGCGCCTGGCGCTGCCTGCTGGGCATCCTGTGGCGCGAGGCGCTGCGCTTCGTGCACCAGCGCACCCGCTTCATCTCGGCGCTGGTGCGACCGCTGGTCTGGCTGTTCATCTTCGCCGCCGGCTTCCGCTCGGTGCTCGGCGTGTCGATCATCCCGCCCTACGAGACCTACATCCTCTATGACGAGTACATCGTCCCTGGGCTGATCGCGATGATCCAGCTGTTCAACGGGATGCAGAGCTCGCTGTCCATGGTCTACGACCGCGAGATGGGCAGCATGCGGGTGCTGCTGACCAGCCCGATGCCGCGCTGGTACCTGCTGACCGCGCGGCTGCTGGCCGGCACGCTGCTGTCGCTGCCGCAGGTCTATGTCTTCCTGCTGATCGCCCGGTTCTGGGGCATCGAGCCGCCGCCGCTCGGCTACGTCACCGTGCTGCCCGCCCTGGTGCTGTCCGGGCTGATGCTGGGCGCGCTCGGCCTGCTGCTGTCCTCGGCCATCCGCCAGCTCGAGAACTTCGCCGGGGTGATGAACTTCGTGATCTTCCCGATGTTCTTCGCCTCCTCGGCCCTCTACCCCTTGTGGAAGGTGGAGGAGGCGAGCCCGCTGCTGCGCGACGTCTGCGGCTTCAACCCCTTCACCTATGCCGTGGAGCTGGTCCGCTTCATGCTCTACGGCCAGCTCGACACCCAGTCGCTGCTGCTCGTGCTCGGCTTCGCCGTGGTCTTCCTCGGCGGGGCGATCCTGGCCTATGACCCGGCGCGCGGCCTGATCGCCCGCGTCCGCGGCCCGGGCGGCGGCGGATAAGGAGGCCCATGATGACCGGTCGGCTTCTCCCCCTGTTCCTGCTGCTGGTGCCCTTGGCGGCCTTGCCCGCTTGGGCCCAGGATGCGGCTGCGACCCCGCCGAAGGACGCCCCGCCGAAGGATGACTGGCCCTGCGTCCAGGTGCTGCAGCCCGAGCTGTCGATCGGCGCGATGTGGCCGGGCGACGATCCCACCGCCAGCGGCCCGGCCTGGCGCGACGACGCGGTGATCGCCGCGCTGGTCGACCGGGTGGCGCCGCGCCGGGTCGCAGTCGACGAGGCCACGGCCGAGATCCACCGCTTCGCCGCCGGCTTCGAGGGCGACCGCAAGGCGGCGCTGACCGAGCTGTTCGCCGGGGTGTTCGAGACCATCAACACCGAGCGCGGCACCATCATCCGCGGCATCCGCCGCTTCAACAGCCGGCAGGAGGCGCTGGCCCAGCGGATCGAGGCCAGCACCCAGGCGCTGGACGGCGTCGACCCGGCCTCGACCGACATGGCGGTGGCGAAGCAGCGGCAGGAGCTGGAGTTCCAGCTGTCGTGGGACCAGCGGGTGTTCGACGATCGCGAGCGGCTGCTGCCGGCGATCTGCGACCAGCCCTTCGTGCTGGAGCGCCGCCTGTTCGCCCTGTCGCGCACGATCCAGGAAGAGATCGGGAAGTAGGGCGGCTCTGTCGGGTTCGCGAGAGCGAGCCCGGCCTTCCTCATGCCCCCGTCGACCATCGTCCCAGAGCTTCGACCGTCACCACGCTCTCGCCGGCGCCCGCGCCGCCGAGATGAAGATAGGGCGTGCCCGGCTCGCCCAGGTCGGACAGCACCGCCAGGGCGTGGCGCAGATCGTCGTCGCGGGTGTAGAGGCTCGGCGTGGCCAGCACCGGCAGCCCGGCCCGGCGCGCCGACAGGACGCCGGCACGGGAATCCTCGATCGCAATGCAGCCGGATGAGGGCAGGCCGAGCGCTTCCAGCACCGCGCGATAGACATCCGGGGCCGGCTTCTTGCGCGGCACGGCGTCGCCGGCCACCATCACCTCGAACAGCGACATTCCGTCCGGACCCAGCGTTGTCGCCAGCAGCGCCATCACATTCGCCGGCGTGGTCGTGGTGGCGATGGCCAGGCGCACACCCTGCCGGCGTGCCTCGGACAGCAGGCGGATGACGCCGGGGCGCAGCCTGACGCCGCCGGTGGACACCAACGCCGTATAACACTCGGTCTTGGCGCGGTGCAGAGCCGCGACATCGCAGGGCGGCGGGGCCGCCAGGCGGGAGAGGTAGTGGCCGATCCGCTCCTTGCCGCCGGTGACGACCAGCAGCTCGCGATAGAGATCGCGATCCCAGTGCCAGTCCAGGCCGGCGCCCTGGAAGGCGGTGTTGAACGCCCCCCGGTGGGCATCTTCGGTCTCGGCCAGCGTGCCGTCGACATCGAACAGGATCGCCTGCAGCCGCATCGCTATCCGGCCTCGGCCAGGCCGAGCATTCCCGGCAGCGCGGTATAGTCGGCGAGGATTCCGTCGGGCTCCAGCATGGCGACGTCGCCGTATCCGAACGGCACCGCCAGCACCCGCACACCGGCGGCCCGCGCGGTGGCGATGTCGACATGGTGGTCGCCGAGATAGACCGTGTCCTCGGGCGTGGCGCCCAGATCCGCGATGCAGGCCAGCAGCGGCGCCGGGTCCGGCTTCATGCCGTGGCCGCTGTCGCCGCCGACCACGGCCCCGACATGCGGCGCGAAGCCCAGCGGCCGCAGCACCGCCCGCGCGGTCCAGGCCGCCTTGTTGGTGCAGATGCCGACCGGGATCCCGGCGGCGGCCAGCGCCGCCACCGCCTCGACCGCGCCGGGATAGGCCGTGCTGCGCACCGCCGGCGCCGCGGCGTAGCGGTCGAGGAAGCGCCGCGTCATCCACGCCGCCTCGGTCGAATCGCAGCGCCGCAGCCGCAGCGCCCCGCGCAGCAGCCCGGGCGCGCCATGGCCCATCAGGCCGCGCACCTCGGCCTCGGACAGCGGGTGGATGCCTGCCTCGCGCAGCACCGTGGCCAGGGCGGCGGCGACATCCGCGACGCTGTCGACCAGGGTGCCGTCCAGGTCGAACACGACGGCGCGAGCCCCGGCGTTCATGCCGCCGCGGGCCGGCTGGCCCCTCCCGCGGCGCCGCGGCGGATGGCGGCGATATTGGCCTCATAGGCACCGCCGCGGAACACGGCGGATCCCGCGACCAGCGTGTCGGCGCCGGCGCGGGCCGCGGCCACCGCCGTCTCCGGCGTGATGCCGCCATCGACCTCCAGCCGGATCGGCCGGTCGCCGATCAGGGCGCGGACCCGGCGGATCTTCTCGGCCATGGCGGGGATGAAGGCCTGGCCGCCGAAGCCAGGATTGACCGTCATCACCAGGATCAGGTCGACCCGGTCCAGCACATGGGCCAGCGCGTCCTCATGGGTCGCCGGGCACAGCGCCACGCCGGCCTGCTTGCCGAGCGCCCGGATGTGCTGCAGCGACCGGTCGAGATGCGGCCCGGCCTCGGCATGCACGGTGATGACGTCGGCGCCGGCGGCGGCGAAGGCGTCGAGATAGGGGTCGGCCGGCGCGATCATCAGATGCACGTCGAAGACGCGGTCGCTGTGCCGCCGCAGCGCCTTCACCACATCGGGGCCGATGGTCAGGTTGGGCACGAAATGCCCGTCCATCACGTCGATGTGGATCCAGTCGGCGCCGGCCTCGACGATGGCGCGGACCTCCTCGCCCAGCCGGGCGAAATCGGCGGACAGGATCGACGGGGCGATCACCAGGGGGGCAGTCACAGCTTGGCCTCCACGCCGAGTGGCTCGGCGGCGAACACCCGGCTGGCGCGGATGTCGGCCTCGGCCAGGGTGACGAAATCCTCGACCGTCAGTGCCGCGTTCCGGTCGCGCACCAGCCGGTTGGCCTGGCGCAGCCGGGCGCGGTCCAGCGCGTTGCGGATCGACCGTCCGTTGGCGAAATGGGGCAGGCGGATGCGGCGGGCGACATAGTCGCGGAAGGCGGCCTGGGCGTCGGCGCTGAAGCGGTAGTTCTGGCGTTCCAGCATGGCCTCGCCGATCACGATCAGCTCGGCCTCGCTGAAGTCGGGGAATTCGACGTGATGGGCGATGCGCGAGCGGAAGCCGGGGTTGCTGGTGAAGAATGTCTCCATCCGGTCGCCATAGCCGGCGACGATCACCACCAGATCCTCGCGCTGGTTCTCCATCACCTGCAGCAGGATCTCGATCGCCTCCTGGCCGTAGTCGCGCTCGTTCTCCGGCCGGTAGAGGTAGTAGGCCTCGTCGATGAACAGCACCCCGCCCATCGCCCGCTTCAGGATCTCCTTGGTCTTCGGCGCGGTGTGGCCGATGTACTGGCCGACCAGGTCGTCGCGGGTGACCGAGACCAGGTGGCCGCGGCGGACATAGCCGAGGCGGTGCAGGATGTCGGCCATCCGGAGCGCCACGGTGGTCTTGCCGGTGCCGGGGTTGCCGGTGAAGCTCATATGCAGGGTCGGCGCCTCGGCGGCGAGGCCCAGGCGGCGGCGGACCTTCTCCACCAGCAGCAGCGCCGCGATCTCGCGGATCCGGGTCTTCACCGGCACCAGCCCGACCAGCTCGCGGTCCAGCCGCTCCAGCACCTCGTCGATCTGGGTCTCGGCGAACTCCCGGGCGAGGTCGATGCGGGTCTCGGGCGGCGGGGCGGCGAGGACGGCGTCGGTCATGGCGGGGGTCTCTCTCTTCCCATATTCCCCCTCCCCCTGCGGGAGGGGGTAGGGGGAGGGGGCTCGTGCCGTTTGAGCGGAATGAGAATTGACCGATCGATCGGTCAGGGATTGGCGGGGGAGGGCGCGTGTGATCGACAGCCCCCTCCCCCTAACCCCCTCCCGCGAGGGGAGGGGGGACAAGGAAAGCTAAGGCTGAGCCGGCACCAGCCGGGTCGTGTACCGCACCGTCCTTCCCTCCACCTCCTGGCGCTCCAGGGCGAAGCTGGGCTCCACCTCCGGGCGGTTGACCAGGAAGGAAATCCGCACCGATTCCCAGCCGGGGCTGGCGTCGAAGCCGGAGATGCGGATGTAGCGGCCGCCATGCGCCTTCCGGCACGAGGCCAGCTCATGCATCACCGCGGCGGCGTCGCGGATGTCGAACATCGGCAGGTCCCACATCTCCCAATAGGTGTTGCGGGGATGGGGGTCGTCGGTGAACTCGATGTTCACCGCCCAGCCGCGGTCGATGCAGTACTGCACCTGGGCGGAAATCTGCCGGTCGGTCAGGTCGGGCAGGAAGGAGAAGCACCCTTGGGTGTTGCGCATGGCGGTGTCCTCAGCTGGCGGTGACGGCGGGCACGAAGTCCGGCGTGTCGGTCGAGGCGTAGTCGAAGGTGACGTCCTTCCACACGTCCAGCGCCTGGCGCAGCGGCTGGCAGTGGCGGGCGGCGTCGACCAGGATCTGCGGCCCCTCGACCCTTGTGTCGCGGCCCTCGTTGCGGGCCAGGATCATGGCTTCCAGCGCGACGCGGTTGGCGATGGCGCCGGCCTGGATGCCCATGGGGTGGCCGATGGTGCCGCCGCCGAACTGCAGCACCGTGTCCTCGCCGAGATAGTCCAAGAGCTGGTGCATCTGGCCGGCATGGATGCCGCCGGACGCCACCGGCATCACCTTGCGCAAGCTGGCCCAGTCCTGGTCGAAGAACACGCCGTTCTCCAGCCGCGCCGGCACGTGGTCCTCGCGCAGGATGTCGTAATAGCCGCGGGTGGTGGCCGGGTCGCCCTCCAGCTTGCCGACCACGGTGCCGGCATGGATGTGGTCGACCCCGGCCAGCCGCATCCATTTGGCGATGACGCGGAACGACACGCCATGCGTCTTCTGCCGGGTGTAGGTGCCGTGGCCGGCGCGGTGCAGGTGCAGGATCATGTCGTTGCGCCGCGCCCATTTCGACATCGACTGGATCGCGGTGTAGCCGATCACCAGGTCGATCATGACGATGACGCTGCCGACCGACTTGGCGAACTCCGCCCGCTCGTACATGTCCTCCATGGTCCCGGCGGTGACGTTGAGATAGGTGCCCTTGACCTCGCCGGTCACCGCCTGGGCCCGGTTCACCGCCTCCATGCAGTACAGGAACCGGTCGCGCCAGTGCATGAAGGGCTGCGAGTTGATGTTCTCGTCGTCCTTGGTGAAGTCGAGCCCGCCCTTCAGCGCCTCGTACACCACCCGGCCGTAGTTGCGCCCCGAAAGGCCCAGCTTCGGCTTCACCGTGGCGCCGAGCAGGGGGCGGCCGAACTTGTCCAGCCGCTCGCGCTCGACCACGATGCCGGTCGGCGGCCCGTCGAAGGTCTTCACATAGGCGACCGGCAGCCGCATGTCCTCCAGCCGCAGCGCCTTCAGCGGCTTGAAGCCGAAGACGTTGCCGATGATCGAGGCGGTCAGGTTGGCGATCGACCCCGGCTCGAACAGATCGAGGTCATAGGCGATGTAGGCGAAGAACTGGCCCGGCTGGTTCGGCACCGGGTCGACCCGGTAGGCCTTGGCCCGGTACTTCTCGCAGGCGGTCAGCCGGTCGGTCCACACCACGGTCCAGGTCGCGGTCGAGCTTTCGCCCGCCACCGCCGCCGCGGCCTCGATCGGGTCGACCCCGTCCTGCGGCGTGATCCGGAACAGGGCCAGGATGTCGGTGTCCTTGGGCACGTAGTCGGGTTCCCAATAGCCCATCTTGCGGTATTGCAGCACCCCGGCCTTGTAGCGCTCCTTGCCGGTGACGGTGCCGGCCTTGGTGTCGAGGGCCTGGGGCTCGAGAAGGGTGAGATCGGTGCTCATGGTGGTCTCCTTTCAGGCCGCCGCGCCGACGGCGATGCGTGGGTCCAGGGCGCCGGACCGGTAGCGCTTCGCCATCTCCGCCAGGGGCAGGGGGGTGATCTTCGCGGCCTGTCCGGCCGTGCCGAACTGCTCGAACCGCTCGCGGCACAGCGCCTCCAGCGCCGCCATCGAGGGCTGCAGGAACTTGCGCGGGTCGAACTCCGCCGGCTTCTCCACCGCGACGCGGCGGATCTCGGCCGCCATCGCCAGCCGGCAGTCGGTGTCGATGTTGACCTTGCGCACGCCGTGCTTGATGCCGCGCTGGATCTCCTCCACCGGCACGCCCCAGGTGCGGGGCATCTCGCCGCCGAAGCGGTTGAACTGCTCCTGCAGCGCCTCGGGGACGGAGGAGGAGCCGTGCATCACCAGGTGGATCTCCGGCAGCCGCTGGTGGATCGCCTGGACCACATGCATCGCCAGGATCTCGCCATCCGGCCGGCGCGAGAACTTGTAGGCGCCGTGCGAGGTGCCCATGGCGATCGCCAGCGCGTCGACCCGGGTCTCGCGGACGAAGGCCACCGCCTGGTCCGGGTCGGTCAGCAGCTGGTCGTGGCCCAGCGCGCCCTCGGCGCCGTGCCCGTCCTCGGCTTCGCCCTGGCCGGTCTCCAGGCTGCCGAGCACCCCGAGCTCGCCCTCCACCGACACGCCGACGGCATGGGCGGTGGCGGCGACCCGGCGGGTGATCTCGACATTGTAGTCGTAGCTGGCGGGAGTCTTGGCGTCGGCCTCCAGCGACCCGTCCATCATCACGCTGGTGAAGCCGTGCTGGATGGCGGACAGGCAGGTGCCGTCGTCGTTGCCGTGGTCCTGGTGCAGGCAGATCGGGATGGCGGGATGGGTCGCCTCCGCCGCCTCCACCATCTTCGCCAGCATCAGGTCGCCGGCATAGGACCGGGCGCCGCGGCTGGCCTGCAGGATCACCGGCGCGTCGACCGCCCGGGCCGCCGCCATGATCGCCAGGATCTGCTCCATGTTGTTGATGTTGAAGGCGGGCACGCCGTAGCCGTGCTCCGCGGCGTGGTCGAGCAGCTGGCGCAGGGTGATGCGGGACATCGGGGGCTCCTTCTGTCGGTGAGCAGAACTCAGTCCCCCCTCCCCCCGCGGGAGGGGGTAGGGGGAGGGGGTTGTCGATCGAAG
The DNA here is from genome assembly GCF_052115705.1 of Inquilinus sp. 2KB_23. Taxonomy (NCBI): domain Bacteria; kingdom Pseudomonadati; phylum Pseudomonadota; class Alphaproteobacteria; order Rhodospirillales; family Rhodospirillaceae; genus Inquilinus; species Inquilinus sp. 2KB_23. The sequence goes on from NZ_JBFRHF010000015.1 coordinate 107,331, forward strand.
GGCGCGGAGCATGACTGGGACCCGTTCCGGTCCTTGCTGCCCGAACCCCCTCCCCCTGGCCCCCTCCCGCAAGGGGAGGGGGGACTAGAAAAGGGCCTCACACCGCGTGCACCCCTTGCGCCGCCTTGACCATGTGGAAGGCGACCAGGAGCTGGGTGAGGGCGAGGGGGTGGCTGATGGCGCGGCCGGCGGCGCCGTCGTAGCGGCCGATGGCCTCGCGCAGGTGGCCGGCCTCGGGGATGTGGTCCCACAGGTACTCCTCCACCCGGTCGGCCCGGCGGTCGGAGATCGAGCCGCGGATCTCCAAGACGTCGACCGGCTTGCCCTCGTCGCGGGTCAGCTCGAAGCCGACGCTGCCGTCGCCCACCGCCTCGATCAGCCGCGAGAAGTTCGGGTGCGGCAGGGTGGGGCGCAGGATGTGGGCGACGTCCAGCCGGTGGTCGGTGTCGGGGTGGCCGGCGGCATTGGCCCCGGGCGGGCGCTGGAAGCGGATGACGATGTCGGCGAACAGCCGCTGCGGCCGGATGAAGGTGGGGCTGTCGAACTCCCGCTTCTTCAGCGATTCCAGCACCTGCTCGGCGGTGTAGCCGCGCTTGGTGGTGTCGCGGTGCACCTTCCAGCGCACCCGCAGCTCCTCCTCCGGGTCGAGGTAGATCTTGACGTCGTAGCAGTCGCGCATCGCCCGGGTGGCGTAGCCGAGCAGCCCCTCGGCCACCACGAACTCCTTCGGCTCGATGTAGTCCGGCCGGTCCAGCGTGCCCTGGTCGTGGTTGTAGACCGGCTTCAGGATCGGCTGGCCCGAGCGCAGCAGCTGCAAATGCTGCTCCAGGATGTCGACATAGTTGCCGGCGGGGTCGAGCGCCGAGACGCCGTTGGCCGCCCGTTCGCGCCGGTCGTAGCGGTGATAGTCGTCGGTGCAGATCAGGGTGCAGCGCTGCGGCCCCAGGATCTCGGCGATGCCGCGCGACAGCGTGGTCTTGCCGGCGGCGCTGTCCCCGACGATGCCGAGGATGATCGGCCGATCGAAGGCTGGTTTCGACATGGGTGTCTCCCTTCCCGGGGGTCTCAGGTGGTCGAGCCTCGGGCGCGGCTCAGGAGGGCGTGGCGGCTGCGGTGGTGACGGATGGCGGGGCCGGAGAGGCCTGTTTCGTCGGCACTCCCCCTCCCCTTGCGGGWGGGGGTAGGGGGWGGGGGGCAGCCCGCACCGCCGTCTCCGGTGATCGTGGCGATCGGCTGTGCCGCGCGGGGACCCGCGCAGACCCCTCCCCCAGCCCCCTCCCGCAAGGGGAGGGGGAGGACGAATTTTCGCGCCCCCATCACCGCACCCCCGCCGTCTCGACCCAGCTGGTCAGCACCTGGCGGCGGCGGTCGGGCGCCGACAGCAGCAGCGACTGGGTGCGGGTGTGGCCGCCGTCGCGCGACACGCCGTCGAACAGCAGGCCGGTGGTGATGCCGGTGGCGCTGAACCAGACGCGGTCGGACCGCACCAGCTCCTCCACCCCCCACCAGCGCGCGGTGTCCATGCCGGCGCGGGCCACGGCCTGGCGCTCATGCTCCAGCTGCGGGTCGATGCGGCCCAGGAACTCGCCGCCCAGGGCGCGGATGGCGCAGGCCGCCAGGATGCCCTCGGGGGTGCCGCCGGTGCCCATCAGGGCGTCGACCGCCCCGCCCGGCATGGCGGCGACGATGGCCCCGGCGACGTCGCCGGCGGGGTACAGGGCGACGCGGGCGCCGGCGGCGTGGATCTCCTCCACCAGCCGGCGGTGGCGCGGCTTCTCCAGCACATAGATCGACAGCTCGGCGACCGGCTTGCCCAGCGCCTCGGCCAGCACCCGCAGCTTGTCGCGGGTGGGGGCCAGCGGGTCGATGCGGCCGCGCACCGCCGGGGGGCCGGCGAACTTCTCCATGTAGAAGGCGGGGCCGGGGTCGAACATGGCGCCCTGCGGCGTCATCGCCACCGCGGCCAGGGCGTTGGTCTGGCCGTTGGCCAGGTGGCTGGTGCCGTCCACGGGATCGACGGCGATGTCGACGGCCAGGGGCGCGGCGGCGCCCTTGATCGGGGCCCGGCCCAGGCGCTCGCCCTTGTACAGCTGCGGCGCCTCGTCCTTCTCGCCCTCGCCGATGACGATGCGGCCGTCGATGTGGAGATGGTTCAGCACGGTGCGCATGGCGTCGACCGCGGCGGCGTCGCCCTCGTCCTTGCGGCCGCGGCCGATCCAGTCGAAGGCGGCGCGGGCGGCCGCTTCGGTGACGCGGCGCAGGGCGTAGAGGAATCCGTCCTCGGCGATGGCGGCACTGGTCATGCGCATCTCCACCCGTTCCCCGGGGTCCGGCCGCCAGGCCGGCCCGTGGGATCTTTCAGGGGAGTCTCGCGCTCCCCGTCAGCTCACGATCGCGGACGGGGAGGGTGGACGGAACGCCCGCCCGGGTGGGCCGGCGCGATCTTTGGGGTGGGGTGGGGGCTACCCGGATGGGTGGGGTGGCTCGCCAACACGTCTCATAAAATTCTTAAGGGAATATTCGTTTGCCAATGCGGACAGGTTCGTTGGCGAGGTTGATGTGTGTTGCGGGATTAACGCTTGCCGGACCTTTCTTGCTATGATGGTGAAAGAGTTTTGTCGATATGGGTCGCGCCAATGGTTTCGAACAGGCGGCATCCCGCCTCAATTCCTGAGAATGCCGAGGATCGCTTTGTGGCGATGTGTTCTCAAGTGGGAGCGGTCGCCAGCCGGCCTCATCGAGACAGACATGGCTGGGATTATCTTGTCGAGTTTGATACATCGCGCAAAGATTTCCCGGCTGATCTTGAGCCGCCTAGCCAAAAATGCTTTGTTCAGATAAAATCTAGTACAAGATACAATAAAGATGTTATAATTAAGCTGTCGAACGGTATAAAATTTGCCAATAGTTCTCTTCCATGTTTTATTGTTCTCATAATGTTTGGATCGCGAAGGCGGAATCCAAAAATTTTCGTGCGGCATTTTTGGGAAGATGAAATAAATAAATGTCTGCTTTCCGCAAGGCGCGCACATGTGGATGGTAAAAAGGTAAATCGGTGTAGATTCTTCGTCAAATTTGAGGAAGAAGATCGTGTAGATGAAAATCTGCTGGAGTATATGAAATCGATATGTACTAAATTTAGTGAAGGATATGAACAGAGAAAAAGAGATATTGTAAAGTTATCTGGTTATGAAGATATTTATGCTACGGCCAGTTTGATTTTCTCTAGAGAGGTTAAGGCGGAGCAATTCATCGATCTCCAATTAGGGCTGGTTGATCGTCTTCCAGTGGAGAACTTGGATTTCAAGGATCATAGGTTTGGGCTTCCTGTATCTCTACCTCATCCGAGTGGTAAAGGATTTCTAGAAGTTTTTCCGAAGCCAACGAAAGAATGCATTGTAAAAATAATTCGCGGCAACAGTCTCGATGAAGTCAATATTTCTGGTGGAATGTTTTTCCCTGGTATTCCAAACCTCGACCCTGATCTAAGAAAATTCAGAGTGAAATCTGGGTTCTTGGATTTGGTTGTTAATCCGAAAGGAAATATTAGTGCTTCATGGGAAACTTCATCGGACGAATATCGAAATTTGACGGATCTGCTAAATATATCGTCGTTTCAAAGTTGGATTAGGGAATCAGGCGTAAGTATCCAAATAATGATCGATGGAGTTCCGATTTTTAAAGAACCGCCTGACTTGAAGATCGATGAAGACAATTTTTTATGGGGTAATATTTATAGATTTATTTCAGAATGTGTCTCGAATTTTCGAAATAGATCGGATGCATTGGAATTGAAATTCAGAATCGACGACATTATCGAAATTATAGATGATATTTTTATATTCAATGAATATATATCTAGAAATCCTCTTCCAATGAAGGGAAATGCGAAAAATAAACTTGAGGAAATCCAACCATCTTGTTTGATAGAGCCCTGTTGGATCGAAATTTGTGGCACGTTATTTGTTTATTTTGTCAAAAGATCCGTAGAAAATATATCATTCGTCGATGATGAATTTGAAATTTTTCTCAAAAATCCTGAAACAATGAGAGCAGAATGCGTGAAAGGAAAAGTCGACGACAATATCGAATACATCAATGATATTACAAAAGAGCTAAGGAATCTATATATCAGCGATCCTGGGGTGCTATTTAGGCTTCTCTGATAGATAAGAAAATTACAGTGCTGGAAATTTTATAAATCCGCTCTTGAAGTTTGGCTTTGCTGCTGCTTTACACATGCTGCCCGAGGGTAGGCGCCATATTTTATCCACGAGCCTTTCACTACCTTTCATAAGACGGCACATCGACCTCCCCGAGGTCGATCGCGCGAAAACCCTGGCGAGCGCTCCAGTCGGAATAGCCGCCCAGGCGCTCGACCAGGGCGGGTTCGGCGTGCTGCATGGGCCGTATACTGCCCCGGCTGAGGCGGACAAGGACGGGGCCATGATCGACAGGCCAAATTCTCATGCGTTGCGTATTTGGGCAAGCCACCATCTCGGATACTTATGGTCGAGAGAAATTGGGTAATTGGTGGTGTCTAGAGAAGTGAGGCCATATCAGTTTCGACGCCTTGCTGAGCGTCCTCCAATTTGGGCGAGGAATACTCCAGGGCGGCTGCCGAACTTCCGCTTTGAAACGAGGTGGCGAGCAAGCCTATGGATGAAATATCGGATGGAATTTGGGTATTTTGAGCGCGATCCCACATATACATGTAGATTCGTTCGTGCTGTTCCAAGCCTGAGATCCAGTCCCGCGGTTCATTCCAAATTGACCCCTCAAATAACATATCTGTTTTCTTTCCCTGGCCGTAGCGCTGGCTTAATTGTGTAGCCACACGATCTATCAGCTCCTTAGTTGCATTCCCGAAAACATCATTCTCTATGTCCGCCGATATACCCTTTAGCCAAACCACGCCATGTGCTTCCGATGCCTGAACTATGTATTGCGAGAATAAAGGGTGCGGTGTTGGCGGTATGATTAAATATTTTCCAAACCCCAACTCGCTTGTGATCTTCAGGCTATTAATCGGGGAATATATCGGTATGCCAAATGGAGCGGTCATTGATCATATCCTCTAAATTAATGAAAATGCGATCGCATTGATGATAGCCGAGATCATGCCAGGGCGAAACGAGTCTCACCAGTGTGAATAACGCCACCGCCGCCCCCTCACTCCCCCCTCTCATACGCCGGCACATCGACCTCCCCGAGGTCGATCGGGCGAAAGCCCTGGCGGGCGGTCCAGGCGGAGTGGCCGCCCAGGCGCTCGACCAAAGCGGCGGGTTCGGCGCGCTGCAGGTTCACCAGGCCGATCGCCTGCGCCGTCGCCTTGAGGTACAGCACCGGCGTCGGGCCGATATGGCCCGAGCCGGGGTCCAGCAGGTCGGCCTGCATCACCACCTCGGCCTCGTCGACCGGCAGGGCCTGCAGCAGCTCCAGCGCCACCCGCACCGCGGCCGAGCAGATGGCGTCGCGGTGCAGCTCCAGCAGCCGGGCGTTCGACAGCGGCTTGACCGAGGCCTTGCCCGATTGCAGCAGCGTCACCGACCGGTCCGGCATGTCCTCGAGGTCGAGGCCGTCGATCATGGCGACGATCCGGCCGCCCGCGACGAACACCACATCCATGCCCTCCACCGCGAAGGGCAGGTCGCCCAGCCGGCTGAAGCGGCCCAGCGCGTCCACCACCGTCTCCGGGTCGCGGTCGACCAGGCGCTGGGCGTGGTCGATCTCGGCGGTGCGGGACTCGGCGGCCGCGACCTGCGCCTGGAACGCCGCCTCGTCGCGAACCCGCGCCGCCGCCACCGCCGCGTCCAGCGCCGCCCGCCGCCGGGTGGCGCCGCCGAAGGTCCGGGCGAACCAGCCGGGACGGTAGCCCTCCAGCTCGCGCCGCGCCGCCTCCTCCTGCGCCGTGCCCCGCACCGGCGCGGCCGGCCGGGGGCTGGCGGCGAGCGACGCCCAGTCGCGGCGCTGCCATTCGATGCGGTGGGCGCCGGTCAGGGAGTCGATCAGCCGGTCGTATTCGCCGGCGGCCTCGGCCGCGGCCTCCAGCGCCGCCTGCTTCTGCGCCGCCTTGTCATAGGCCAGGCGCCGGCGCTCCGCGCGCTGGTTCTCGCGCCGCACCGCCCGCACGCTGCGGACCACGCCGCGGCCCACCTGCCGAAAGCTCACCATTCCCCCATCCCCACCGCCGCACGGCCGGATCCCGATGGGACCCGGTCCGGTGCCGGGCGATGATAGCCGCGGCGGTGCCGGGCTGAACAGCACCCGCCGGGTGTGAGGGCGGGTGTGGGGGGGCGGGCGCCGGGCGCTCAGCCCTTCAGCGCGGTCACCAGCCCGTCGATGCGGCGGTCGTAGGCGGATTTCGGGCAGGCCTACGCCAGCAGCAGCACGTCATGCGGCGTCCACCACGCCTTGTGGGTCAGCAGCGGGCTCAGCACGTGCTGCTTCGTCGCCATGCCGGCGCGGATGATGCGGGCGGCGATGGTGGCGCAGTTCTTGCGCATCAGCCGGTAATGCGCGTCCGGCTTGTCGCGGATGGCGTTCCACGCCGCCTGCATCTTGAGGATGTCCAGCCCGCCCATCGGCACCATGTGGTCCGGCAGGCGGAACACGCCCTCCTTGCCCGATTCCGCGGCGCAATCCTCGACGAAGCAGGTGAATTCGGCGGTCAGCATGCGGCCGGGGGCCAGGTGCTCGATGCGCGCGCCCTGCTGCCCGGTGCGGGTGTCCTCGCCCGGGAACAGGCTGGCGTAGCTGCGGGTGTCGGTCTCGGGGAAATCGCCCTGCGGCTCCTGGATGAACACCGAGGCGTGGCCGTAGCCGCGGCCGGCGGCGGGCAGCCAGATGCAGGCCACGGGGTAGGCCAGGCCCTCGGTCGCCCGCATTACCCCGGCCTGGTCGGTCTCCTGCCCGACATGGCCCTTGCCGCCGAACTTCGCCTGCAAGGTCCCATAGGCCGGGATCGCCCGGCTCCACTGCACCATTCCCTCAACCCCCTTCGTGGCCGGCGCCCTTGCTGTGGCAGGGCAGGCCGGATGGGAACATCCAGAGTCGACGGTCTAGGGGGATGCCGCTACCGGACGGTTTCGGTCTCGCTGGAATTCGTTGCAAATGTAGCGGACTGGCCCGGCCTCTCAGTCCACCCGGCGCTGCAGCAGCAGGGCGACGGCCTGGGCCCGGTTGGCGGCGCCCAGCTTCTCGTACAGGTTGCGCAGGTGGAACTTCACCGTGTTCGGCGACAGGCCGAAGCGGCGGGCCAGGCCCTCGTTGCTCAGGCCCTCGGCCAGCCCCTCCAGCAGCTCGCGCTCGCGCGCCGTGAGGCCGGCCCGCGGGTCGGCGGCGGCCGGGCGCGGGTCGAGGAACGGGAACATCATCCGGCCGCGCGCCACCTCGGCCACCAGGTCCAGCAGGCGCTCCGGCGGCTCCGACTTCGACAGGAAGCCGGCGGCGCCGAGCCGCATGGCGGTGCGCGCCGCCTCCAGATCCGCGCCGGTGTAGACCACGATGCGGGGCAGGGGGCGGGGGGCGGCCTCGCGTGATCGCAACGCCTCCAGCACGGCGCGGCCGTCGCCATTGGCCATCACCCAGCCGATGATGCCGACATCGAAGTCGAAGCGGGAGACGGCGTCGAGGAAGCGCTCGCCGTCGCTGGCCGAGACCGTCAGCTCGAACCGCCGGTCCTCGCCGAACAGCGACTGCAGGCCGCGCAGCACCAGCGGGTTCTTGTCCGCCAGGCCCAGCCGGATGGGGACGGCGGTGGTGGTCAGGTCGGGCAGGGGCTCCGTGGTCATGCGTTCCGTGGGGCGGCCGGCTGGGGCTCAATCCGCGATGCTAGCGCGTCCCGGCCCCCGCTGTCCGTCGTCCTTCCGACCAAGACGGACGACAAAGCGGCGCAGGGGCGGAGGCGGGCGCAGGCTGCCGGACACGGGGTAAGGGGCCTGCCTTTACCACCCCCCACCCGTCATTGCGAGGAGGCGAAGCCGACGAAGCAATCCATCGCACCGTACGGGCTGACCGATGGATTGCTTCGCTGCGCTCGCAATGACGGGGAAGGGAGGCGGCGGGGCGCCCCGCCCTACTTCACCACGAACGTCCCGCTCATGCCGGGGGAGTCGGTCTCGGGGGCGTGGAAGGTGAAGGTGCCGGCGCGGATCGGCACGAAGGAGATCACCGCCTTGCCGGCGTCGTCGAACTCGATCGAATCCAGCCCCAGCGGCCGGACCTCGACCTTGTTGATCACCACCTCGTTGATCCAGATGTTGCGGAAGAACTCAGGTGCTGCGATGCCCAGCTCGGCGGTGCCGTCGGCCTCGATGGTCCAGCGGTAGTATTTGCCGGCCTCCAGCTCGTAGGGCTTGGTCGGGAAGGCCAGGCCGGAGGACAGCTTCAGCGGCTCGAGGTTGGTGCCGCGCGTGGTCAGCCCGGCCTGGGCCATCGCCGGGCCGGCCAGCAGGGCAGGGGCGGCGAACAGGGCCAAGGCGGCGAGCGCGCCGCAGGTCTTCGATGCACGCATTCCGGACTCCTCCTGGCGCCGGCCGGGGCGGCGGCGCCGTGGCGCCAGGGGGCCGCCCGAGCCGGTCTGTTGTGGTTTTCGGTCCGGATTATGACGGCCGGCACAGCGGCGGTCGACGCCGGAAGCCCCGCCCGCCGTCGTCCTTTGGTCCAAGGAAAGGCCGCGATCCCTCGGCTTCGCTAGGCGACCACGACCTCGACCCCGGCGGCGGCCAGGGCGGCGGCCAGGGCCGCGTCCGGCGCGACATCGACCACGATGCGGTCGATCTCGGCCATCCCGCACACCTGGAACAGGGCGGTGCGGTTCAGCTTCGACCCGTCGGCGATGACCGTGACGTGCTGGGCCTGCGCCACCATCGCCCGCGCGATCTCGGCCTCCTCGATCTGGAAGTCGTAGGCGCCGGCGGCGACCAGCCCGCCCACGGTCAGCACCGCATGGCTGGCGTTGAACGCGGCGATCTGGGCCACCGCCAGCGCGCCGACCGTCTCGCCGACCTCCGCGCGATAGGCGCCGCCGATCACGAAGACGCGGTTGTCGCCCGGCCCCTGGCCGATGGCCTGCGCCACCCCCAGGCTGTTGGTGATCACGGTCAGGCCGCTGCGCCGGGCTAGCGCCTCCGCGAACGCCAGCGTGGTGGTGCCGGCATCGACCAGCAGCGAATCCCCGGGGTTGAACAGCGCCGCCGCGGCCCGGCCGACCGCCCGCTTCTCCGCCGGCGCCTGGGTCAGGCGGGTGGCGAAGGGGCCTTCGCCGCCCGGCTCATGCAGCAGGGCGCCGCCATGGAACTTGCGGATCTCGCCGCGGCCGGCGAGGTCGTTGAGGTCGCGGCGGATGGTCTCGCGCGAGGCGGCGAACAGCTCGGCCAGCGCCTCGACGGTGATGCGCTCGCGGTCGCGCAGGACCTCGACGATCTTGTCTTGCCGCTGCTTCGGTTTCATCGCGTCGCAATCCGCCCTCGGGATAGCCGAACAGTCACCCGATCAACCATCCGGTCAGAAATCCCCTTATAGACGGGATCGCGGGCGGCGCCAATTTGGCGGGGCCGGGGGTCAGGGGGCGCTCCGCCATCCCAGGCAGCGCTCCTGCGCCCGGGCGAAGCTGGCGCGCCAGGCCTCGGCGCGGGCGTCGCGCGGGGTGTGCAGCACGCCCGCATCGGCCGGCCCCGGCAACTCGGCCCCCAGCGCGCGGGCGGCCAGCGCCGCGGCCCCGAAGGCGGTGCGCTCGGCGAAGCCGCGGACCCGGATCGCCATGCCGGAGCAATCGGCCAGGAACTGGGCGAAATAGGGGCTGCGCGACACCCCGCCATCGATCGAGATCTCGGCCGCCAGCGGGGCGTGGGCGGTGATCGCCGCCAGGATGTCGGCGGTCAGGAAGGCGATGCCCTCCAGCAGGGCCTGGCGGATGTCGGTGCGGGTCATGTCGGGCTGCAGCCCCAGGATCAGCGGGCTGGCGCTGCGGTCCCAATGCGGGCAGCCGAGGCCGGAGAAGGCGGGCACGAACACCAGGCCGCGCTCGACCGCCGGCGGCGACGCGAAGTGCGTGAAGTCGGCCATGTCGTCGGCCATCCCCGCCCGCACCGCCCATTCGATCGCCGAGCCGGCATCCTGGACGCCGCCGTCGATGGCGTAGACCGGCCCGTCGCCGAGGTCCCAGGCCACGGTCGGCACCAGCCCGGCGGCCAGCGCCGCGAGCGGCGGCGTCGCGCCGGTCACCGCCAGGGCGAAGGCCCCGGTGCCGAAGGTGATCTTGGCCTCGCCGGGGTGGCGGCAGCCATGGCCGTACAGCGCGGCCTGCTGGTCGACGATCGCAGCGGCGACCGGGGTGCCGCCGATCTGCCCGAAGCCGGCGGTGTTCGCCAGGATCTCGGGCAGGCACTCGATCGGCACGCCGAACATCCGGCACAGCTCTGGGTCCCATTCGCCGGTCGCGATGTTCATCAGCCCGGTGCGCGAGGCGGTGGCCCGGTCGGTGGCGAAGGCGCCGGCCAGCCGGTCGAGGAAATAGGCGTCGGTGGTGCCCAGCCGCAGCCGCCCGGCCTTGAGCGCCGCGGCGGCGGCGGGCACCGACCGGATGATCCAGGCCAGCTTGGCGGCGGAGAAATAGGGGTCGAGCGGCAGGCCGGAGCGGGCGGCGACCGCGTCGGCCACGCCGTCCCGCGCCATGTCGGCCAGGGCCGGGCCGGTGCGGGTGTCCTGCCACACGATGACCGGCGACAGCGCCTCGCCGCTGGCGGCGTCCCAGGCCAGGCAGCTCTCGCCCTGGTTGGCCAGCCCGATGGCGTCGACCGGGCCGGCGGCGGCCAGGGCCAGGCGGATGTTGGCCAGCAGCTCGCCGGCCTCCTGCTCGACCCGGCCGGGCTGGGGGTAGGTGACGGCGTGGCGCAGGTTGTGGACCACCTCGGCCCGCCCCGCGGTGTCGGCGACGAGGACGCGGGTGGAGGTGGTGCCCTGGTCGATGGCGGCGATGCGCATGGTCTGGCGCTCAGGCTTGGTGAACGAGGATACGGAGGCGCTTCGCCGGCGCGGGCAGGGCCTTCAGCGGCACCAGGATGCGCCGTTCCGGCCCGCTGGACAGCCGCCGCGACCACACAGGCCGCCCGTCGGCTTCGACCCGCAGCTCGCCCCGCACCGGGCGGTCGAGCCGCAGCTGGATCGCCTCGAAGGCGCGGCCGGCGGCGGCGATGCGCTGGGGCATCAGCAGGCGGATGCCGTCCCCGGCCTCGATCCGGATCCCCGCCGCGGCCGAGGCGGCATCGCCGGCGAGGTCGGCGGCGACCGAGCGCGCCACCGCCCGGCCCTCGGTCCAGCACCAGCCGGCGGTCTCGACCCCGCGCAGCAGGTTCCCCGCGGCATACACCCCGGCCAGGCTGGTCCGCCCCGCGGTGTCGACCGCCGGCCCGCCGGTGGCGGGGTCGATCTCCAGGCCGGATGTCCGGGCGATCCCGGCCTCCGGCGTGAACCGTCCGGTGAACAGCACCCCGTCGCAAGGGATGTCGCGGGTCTCGCCATCCTGCAGCCGCAGGGTCACGGCCTCGACGATGCGGCCGCCGCGGATGTCGGCGATCTCCGCCCCGTGATGCACCGGCACGCGCAGGGCGTAGGGCAGCCAGCGGAACGGCGCCCGCGCCACCGACCGGGGGCCGGACTCCACGATCGCCGCGGGCCGGGCGCCGGCGCCCAGGCAGGTCAGCACCGCCGACATCGACACCAGCTCGGTGCCGATAATGACCGGCCGGCGGAAGGGCACGGACCGGCGCAGGAACACCTGGTCCTGCAGCGCGCCGGTGTTGAGGATGCCGAGCGGCCGGTCGCCGGACACCAGCCGCGCGGCCCGCGTCGCCTCCCGGATCCCGGTCGCCAGGATCACGCGCCGGGGCGCCAGGGTCGCCGGGCCGTCCGGCGTCGCCACGGTCACCACCGGCCCGGCTGCGATCGCGACCACCGAATGGCGCAGCCGCAGCTCGACCCCGGCGGCCAGCGCCGTCTCGGCCAACCGGTCGGCATAGCGGCGGCCGGACAGGATGCGGCCGAATTCGCGCATGCCGAACGGGGAGTGCCCGCAATGCCGCGGGATGCCGCCGGCGACGCCCTGGCGCTCGACCACCACCACCCGGGCGATCCCGGCCTGGCGCAGGGCGATGGCCGCCGCCAGGCCGGCCGGGCCGGCGCCGACGACCAGGACGTCGATGCCGGTCACAGCGGATGCCCCGGCAGCGGGTGAGGCAGGCGCCCGGCGGTGATCTCGACCAGCCGCCCGAGGCAGTTGAAGCCCTGGCAGCGGCCCATGCCGCAGCGGGTGCGGCGCTTGAGCCCGCCGAAGTCGCCCGGCGGCATCGGCCCGCCCAGCGCCGCCTCGATCTCCCGCCTCGTCACCATCTCGCAATGGCAGACGATCTCGTCATAGCCCGGGCGCTGCCAGTCGCGCGGCAAATGGTCGGCGAGGTTGGGCATCCACGGCACGGCGGGTGCGGTCGTCGCGGCAGGCCCGTCGGCGACCAGCGCCTCGACATGCTGGGCGATGCCGAGCGCCGCGGTCATGCCGGTGGAGCGGATGCCGCCGACCGTGATCCAACGCCGCGCCGTGTCCTGGTGGATGCGGTAGTGCTTCTCCTCGGTCGCCGGCCGCAGCCCGGCATAGGCGGCGGTGACCGGCATGCCGGCCAGCGCCGGCACGATCTCGGCGGCGCGGGCAACCAGGGCGTGCAGCTCGGGCTCGGTGACCGTGGCGCGGGTGCGGTCCGCCTGCTCCTCGGCGGTCGGGCCGACCAGGACGTTGCCGAAGATGGTGCGGCACAGCACGACGCCCTTCGAGCGCTCGGTCGGCACCGGCAGGATGATCGCGGTCAGCAGCGCCGACGCCGCCTTGTCGAACACCGCGAACTGCCCCTTGCGCGGCCGGATCTCGAAGCTGGCACGGCCCAGCAGGCGCTGGTCGACCACATCGCCGAACAGCCCGGCGCAGTTGACCACGGCGGCCGCCTGGAACCGCCCTTGGGCGGTGTCGAGCGTCCAGCCCTCGCCGTCGAAGGCGCCGGCGGTGACCTCGGCGTCGAACACCATCCGGCCGCCCTGGGCCACGACCTGGGTCGCATAGGCCAGGAACGGCGACCATGGGTCGATGACATGCTCGCGCGGCACATGCAGGCCGGCCCGGGCGCGGGTCGAAAGCTGGGGTTCGAGGCGCCGGATCTCCGCGGCCGGCAGAATGCGGACGTCGTCGACGCCATTGGCACGGGCCTGCCGCTCCAGCGCCCCCAGCCGCGCCTCCTCCTCCTCGGACCAGGCCGCCACGATGGCGCCGGTCTCGAGCAGCGGCAGGTTCATCTCCGCGCGCAGGGCGAGGTATTCAGCATGGCCGCGCTGGATGCATTCGAGCTCCAGGCTGCCCTCCGGCGCGTCGAAGCCGGTGTGGAGGATGGCGCTGTTCGCCTTGCTGGCGCCCGACAGGATGTCGGCGCCCTTCTCCAGGACCAGGACGCGCGCGCCCCGCAGCGCGAAGCGCCGTGCCACCGCGCATCCCACCACCCCGGCGCCGATGACGGCGACATCATACCGATCCATGGGCCCGCCTCGTGGACGCCGGGCCGCCTGGCCGGCGAGTCCGCTTACCGCAGGTGCAGGCTGCCCGTGTCAGACCATGCAGTCAATCACGATGACCGTATGGTCAATTCACCCCGCCCGCACGAAGCAGGCGGCCTCGGTGCCGCCTTCGGCCGGCCGCAGCACCGGGCGGGCGTCGGCGCAGCCTTCGACCCGGATCGGGCAGCGGCTGACGAAGGGGCAGCCGGCCGGCGTCGCCAGCGGGCTGGGCAGGTCGCCGGACAGGATGATCTTGCGGCGCAGCCGCTGCGCCTTGGGGTCGGGCAGCGGGATCGCCGACAGCAGGGCCTCCGTGTAGGGGTGGCGCGGCGCCGCGAACACGGCGTCGGTGTCGCCCTGCTCGACGATGGTGCCGAGATACATCACCGCCACCCGGTCGGCGATGTGACGCACCACCGACAGGTCGTGACTGATGAAGAGGTAGGCGAGGCCCAACTGGTCCTGCAGCCGCACCAGCAGGTTCAGGATCTGCGATCGGATCGAGACGTCCAGCGCCGACACGGGCTCGTCGCAGATCAGCAGCTTCGGCGACAGCGCCAGGGCCCGGGCGATCACCACCCGCTGGCGCTGCCCGCCCGAGAGCTCGTTGGGATAGCGCCCGGCATGGGAGGCGGGCAGGCCGACGAGGTCGAGCAGCTCGGCCACCCGCCGGCGCTGTTCGGCGCCTGATGTGCCGCGGATCGCCAGCGGCTCGGCGATGCTGGGGCCGATCTTCATCTTCGGGTTCAGCGCGGCGCTGGGATCCTGGAACACGATCTGGGCGGCGCCGGCGACCGCCCGGCGCTCGGCCGGCCCGGCGCGGCTGATGTCCCGCCCCTCGAAGGTCACGGTCCCCCGCGTCGCACGCTCCAGCCCCAGGATGGCGTAGGCGGTGGTCGACTTGCCGCAGCCGCTTTCGCCGACCAGGGCGAGGGTCTCGCCGGCGGCGAGGTCGAGCGCGACGCCGTCCACCGCCTTGACCACGGTGCCCTTGGCCACACCGCGGCCGCGCACCGGGAAATGCACCGCGAGGTCGCGGACGGAGAGCAGCGGCGCGACGGTCATGCCAGCCCTCCGACGCGGTCGCTGTGCCAGCAGGCGGTGCGATGGCCGGCATCGCCCACCACCGACCGCAGCGGCGGGGCCTCGGCGCAGCGGTCGTCGGCCAGCGGGCAGCGGGTGCGGAAGCGGCAGCCTTCCGGCAAACTCGCCGCGTCCGGCACCGCGCCGGCGATGGTCTTCAGCTCGGCCCGGCGCGGCCCGTCCAGCCGCGGCACGGTGGCCAGCAGCAACCGGGTGTAGGGGTGGGCGGGGGCGTCGAAGATCGCGTCGACCGGGCCGCTCTCGACCACGGTGCCGCCATACATCACCGCCACCCGGTCGGCCATCTCGGCCACCACGCCCATGTCGTGGGTGATCAGCAAGACGGCGCTGCCGGCCTCGGCCCGCAGGGTCTTCAGCAGGTCCAGGATCTGGGCCTGGATGGTGACGTCCAGGGCGGTGGTCGGCTCGTCGGCGATCAGGATCTCCGGCCGGCAGATCAGGGCGGAGGCGATCATCGCCCGCTGGCACATGCCGCCCGACAGCTCGAACGGGAACTGCCCGGCCCGGCGCTCCGGATCGGCGATTCCGACCCGGGCGAGCATGGCGACGGCCTCGGCCCGGGCTGAGGCGGCGGTCGCGCCGCGATGCAGCCGCAGGCTTTCCGCCACCTGGTCGCCGATCCGGACCAGGGGGTTGAGCGACGCCACCGGCTCCTGGAAGATCACCGAGACGCGGTTGCCGCGCAGGTCGCGCAGCGACGCCTCGTCCAGCGCCAGAAGATCGGTGCCGTCGAATGCGATGCTGCCGGACGCGACGTGCGCCGCGGCGGGCAGCAGGCGCAGGATCGACAGCGCCGTCAGGCTCTTGCCGCAGCCGCTTTCGCCGACCAGCGCCAGCACCTCGCCGCGCCGGATCGACAGCGTGACGCCATCGACCACCGACCGGCCGCCGATGGCGACCCGGAGGTTATCGATGGCCAGCAGCGGCGGGGCTTCGGCGTCAGCCGGCATAAGCGGGGTCCCCGACCGCGACGGCCGACCACGGGCTGGTCGGATGCGCCATGCCGATATGCTCGCCGCTTGCGGGGTCGCGCCGCACCGCCGACGGGATCGCGAAATTCACGGGGTACAGCGTGTCCTCGACGATGGTGACCGGGAAGTCGCGGGCGACCGCGGCGGCGACGTCGGGTGCTGCCGCCGCATTCACCTTGATCGTCGGGGTGCTGGCGTCCAGCCGCGGCGCGTGGAAGGCCTGCTCCAGGGTCATGCCGCAATCGACGAGGTAGGAGACCAGCTGCAGCAGCGCCGGGAAGATCGACCGGCCGCCGGCGGCGCCGATCGCCAGCAGCGGCCGGCCGTCGCGGCCCAGGATCAGCGGGCACATATTCGCCAACGGCCGGGCCGCCGGCGCCATCGAGTTCGGCTGGCCGGGCCGCGGATCGAACCACATCATGCCGTTGTTCATCAGGAAGCCGGCGCGCGGCAGCACCACCTTGGACCCGAAGCGGGACAGGATGGTGTTGGTCAGCGACACCATCGTGCCCGCGGCATCGACCACGCTGACATGGCTGGTGCAGCCGGGATCGGCACCGAGGCCGGTATGGCCCTCTCGGGCCAACCCGGCATGGCCCATCCCAGTCAGCCGCCGGCGGTAGGCCTCGCGGGCGGCGCGGGCGTAGGCCAGCGCGCCCCGCGCATCCGGCCCGTCGCCCCAGGCGGTCCGCGGCGACAGCAGCTCCAGCGCCTCCAGCAGGCTGGGGCCGCCGCTCAGCCCCGGCATCGCCGCCACCTCCCAGTCGCGATAGCGGCCGCGCAGCGGTTCGCACCAGCGCGGCTGGTAGCCGGCCAGGTCCGCCGCGGTGATGCGGGATCCCGCCTCGGCCAGGTCGGCGGCGATCAGCCGGGCGGTCTCGCCCTCGTAGAAGTCGCGCGCCCCGGCCTCGGCCAGCCGCCGCAGCAGCCGGGCCTTGGCCGGCATCGGCCGGTGCCCGCCCTCCGCCGCCTTCGGCGCCTGGCCGCGGTCGAGCAGCAGGGCGCTGCTCGCCTCGAACCGGGCCAGGGTGTGGGCCTCGATCGAGATGCAGAAGGCGGCGTACCAGTCGACCTCCAGCCCCCGCTCGGCATGGGCGATGGCGGGCGCCAGCGCCTCGGCCCAGCCGATGCTGCCGAATCGCTCCAGCGCCGCCGCCAGGCCGGCGACCGCGCCGGGCACGCAGATCGACGACGGGCCGATCAGGTTGCGGTCCTCGACCACCGACGGCCAGTCGAACCAGTTGCCGGTGTCGGCGCCGGCCAGGGGATAGTCGGCCGGGTCCAGCGCCGCCGGCGCCCGGACGTTGAAGTCCAGCGCCGACACCGCGCCGGTCGCGCCGTCGGCATGCAGCAGGAAGCCGCCGCCGCCGATGCCGGACAGCCAGGGCTCGACCACGCTCAGCACCAGCGCCGTCACCGCCGCCGCGTCCATGGCGTTGCCGCCGCGGGCCAGCATGGCAGCGCCGGCCTCGGCGGCGTAGCGGTGCTGGGCCGCGACCAGGCCGTGCCGGCTGCGGATCTCGGTCTTGCCGGACCCCACGGTCACTTGGGCCGTCCGAACCGGCGCGGCTCCACCGGCCCGGGAATGTCAGACGCGGCCTGGAACCGCCCGGCATTGGTCGAGCGGACATGGTGCGCCGCGACCTGCCCGACCGTCGCGACCCACACGGTCGGTTCGGCGGTGATCCGCTCCAGCAGCCGCTCCAGCAGCCGCAGCCGCTGGGCACGGCCGGAGATCCAGTCATGGACGGTCAGCATGAACAGCCCGCCCAGCCGGTGCAGCCCGTCCCATTCGTCCAGCCAGCCCTCCAGGATTGGCCCCGGCGCGGCGGGGGGCCACTGGTCGGTGCCGCCGCCGGTGAACTTGAAGAACACCGCGTCGTCGATCGCCCATTGCACCGGCACCTCGACCACGCCGTCGATCTCATAGGGATGGTCGGCACCCATCAGCGAGCTGTCGTAGAAGCCGTGGCGGCGGATCTCCGCCAGCATGTGCGGCGTCATCTCCCAGGCCGGTGAGCGGAAGCCCTTGGGCACCGCCCCGGTCTGGCGCCGGAACACCTCGATCGAGGCCTCAAGCGCGCCGGTGAATTCGGCGTCGCTGCTCTGGGCCACGATCTCGTGGAAATAGCCGTGCAGGCCGATCTCGTGGCCCTGCTCCAGGAAGGCGGGCAGCAGCTCGGGGTTGGCCTCGGCCACCGCGCCGGGCACGAAGAAGCTGCCCTTGACCCCGAAGCGGTCGAGCAGGTCGAGCAGCCGCCAGATCCCCAGCCGCGGCCCGAAGCGGCGCTGCTCCAGCTGGCCGAGCGACCGCGTCGCCTCCGGCGCCCGCTGCGACCACAGATACGGGGAATCGGCGTCGACATCGACGGTGAAGCAGAAGGCGCTGTCGCGGCCTTCCGGCCAGTGGTAGCGCGGCCAGGGCTGGACCATGGGGCGTCTCCTAGAGCGGGGTCTTCTTGGCTTGGTAGACGGCGGACGACCCGATCGAATTGCCGCCATCCACCGTCAGGGTCGACCCGGTCATGTAGGCGGCGGCCTCGCTGGCCAGGAACAGCACGGCGTTGCCGACATCCGCCGCTGAGGACGGCCGGCCCAGCGGGATCGACCCGGTGGTCGCCGCCACATGTTCCTCGGTCAGCAGGCTGACCCGGCTGCCGGCGATGAAGCCGGGCTCGATCGCGTTGACCCGGATGCCGAACTCCGCCAGTTCCAGCGCGAAGCCCTTGGTCAGCCGGTCCAGCGCGGTCTTCGACACGCAGTAGGGCACCACGGTCTTGCGCATCTTGCGCGACGCGCCAGAGGAGATGTTGATGACGCTGCCCGGGACCTTGGCGGCGATCATCTGCTTGGCCAGCACGCGGGTCAGCAGGAAGGGCGCGCGGACATTGACGTCGAAGATCCGGTCCCATTCCTCGACACCGATGTCGAGCAGGAAGCCGCTGGGATAGACCCCGGCATTGTTGACCAGGATGTCGGCGCTGCCCCAGCGCAGGGCGATCTCCGCGGCCAGCCCGTCGATCGCGGTCTCGTCGCGGAGGTCCGCGGCGTAGGAGAAGCGGTCGCCGGTCAGGTTCATGGCCAGGCGGTCGAGATCGGCCTCCGAGGTGTCGGTCAGGCACAGGCTGGCGCCGGCCTCGGCGAAGGCCGCGGCGATCCAGCTGCCGACCACGCCGCAGGCGCCGGTCACCACCACGCGCTTGCCGTTCAGATCGTTCGGGATGTTCATGTCCACCTCTCGGCTTGGGGGCTTCATCGGCTTTGGGGATCCAGCCGGTCGCGCAGCGCGTCGCCGATCAAATTGGCGGCGAGGACCAGCAGGAACAGGCACAGCCCGGGGAAGGTCGCGATCCACCAGGCGGTGGCGACGTAGTTGCGGCCGGTCGAGAGCATAGCACCCCAGCTCGGCGTCGGCGGCTGCACCCCGAGGCCGAGGAAGGACAGCCCGGCCTCGAACAGCACCATCAGGCCGAACTCCAGGGTCGCGACCACCAGCACGGCGCCCAGGATGTTGGGCAGGATGTGGCGGAACAAGACGCGCAGCGGCCCGGCGCCCATGAAGGCCGACAGCCGGACATAGGGGCGGCCGGCCACCGTCAGGGTCTGGGCATAGGCGACACGGGCATAGCGCGGCCAGCGCGTCAGGGCTAGCACCAGGATGACGTTCAGCAGGCCGGGCCCGACCACCGCGACGGTGATGATCGCCAAGAGGATCGCGGGCACCGACAGGAACACGTCGACCACACGCATCACCGCGATCTCGGTGACCCCACGGAGATAGCCGGCCAGCATGCCCAGCACGGTGCCGACGATGCCGGACAGCACGACGGAGATCACCGCGACCAGCAGCGAGATCCGGGCGCCCCACACCAGCCGGCTCAGCAGGTCGCGGCCGAGCTCGTCGCTGCCCAGGAGGTAGTGCACGTTGCGGGCGACGGTGCCGGGCGGCTTCAGCCGGCCCAGCAGGTTCTGGGCGTTGGGGTCGTAGGGCGCCACCAGCGGCGCCAGCACCGCAGCCAGGGCGAACAGCGCCAGGATGGCGATGAACGGGGCGGCACGGCGCAGCGGGCTGCGGGCCGCGACGGGAGCGGGGGTGGCTGCCACGCTCATCGTGCCGCGCCCCCCAGCCGGATGCGGGGATCGACCGCGCTGTACAGCAGGTCGGTCAGCAGGTTCAGCGCGATGGTGACGAAGGACCCCAGCAGCACCACCCCCTGCACGATCGGGAAGTCGCGGGCCAGGATCGACTGGACGGTCAGCTGGCCCAGGCCCGGCCAGGCGAACACCGTCTCGACGATCACGGCGCCGGCCAGCAGGTTCGAGATCTCCAGCCCCGCCACCGTGATCACCGGGATCGAGGCGTTGCGGGCGAGGTGGCGCAGCAGCAGGCGCCCGGTGCCGGCGCCGCGGGCGCGGGCGGTGCGGACATAGTCCTTCGACAGCTCCTCCAGCAGCGCCGTGCGGGTCACCCGGGCGAAGGTCGCCATGCTGAGCAGCCCGAGCGCCACCGACGGCATCACCAGATGGTCGATCCCGCCGGTGGATGAGGGCGGCAGCCAGCCCAGCGTGACCGCGAAGACCAGGATCATCAGGATCCCGCTCCAGAAGGTCGGCATGCTCTGCGCCGCCAGCACCAGCCCGGCCAGCAGGCGGGCGGCCCAGCGGTCGCGCCACAGCGCCAGCGCCACCCCGATGGGGACGCCGATGCCGCAGGCGACCAGCAGCGCGCCCGCCGCCAGCGCCAGCGTGTAGGGCAGGCGCGAGGCGATGATGACGGTCACCGGCACGTTCTGCACCACCGACCGGCCCAGGTCGAATTGCGCGATCTCAGCCAGGAAGGACAGGTACTGCACCCCGAGCGGGCGGTCGAAGCCCAGGGCATGGCGCAGCGCCTCGATATCCGCCTGGGTCGCGGTATCCGGCACCAGCAGGAAGGTCGGGTCCCCGGTCAGCCGCTGCAGGAAGAAGATCAGCGTGGCGACGCCGAAGATCGTCAGCAGCGCCTGGCCCAGGCGGCGGAGCAGGAAGGCGGTCATGCCACTCCCTAGTCTGTCCAGGCCATGCGGTTCAGGAACAGGCTCTCATTCGGCGTCGGGGTCCATTGCAGCGGCTTGGCCGCGCCGTAGATCGCGACGGTCTGGAACAGCGGCACCACCGGCAGCTCGGTGGCGATGAAGGTGCTGATCTTGCGGTAGTCGATCAGCCGGCGGTCGGTGTCCAGGGTCGACCGGGCGTCGTCCAGCCAGGTGTCCAGGTCCTTGTTCTCGACGATGGTCCAGGGGTTGCCGGAATGGAACAGCTGGTACAGCGCGCCGTCCGCGTCCTGGCAGGCGCAGGAGGAGCGGCTGACGGCCAGGGCCGGCCCGCCTGCCGCGCCCTGCTGGATCAGCTTGAGGAAGGTCGGGGTGTCGACCAGCTTGATGCTGGCGTCGAAGCCCACATCGGCCAGCTCCTGCTGGATGGCCTGGACCACGCGCTGGTCGAAGAAGGTGCCGGTGGCGATCTCGACCTTCGGCGACCCGCCGGCCTCCGCCACCAGCGCCTTGGCCCTGTCAGGGTCGTAGGGCAGGCCGGGAATGTTGCCGAACCAGCCGAAATGGGCCGGCGTCACCATCTGCCCGATCGGCTTGTCCAGGCCGCCCAGGATGCCCTGGGTGATGCCCTCCTTGTCGATGGCATAGGCCACGGCCTGGCGCAGCCGCGCATCGTCGAAGGGCGGCCTGGTCGGGTTCAGCCGCAGATACGCCAACCGTTCGGTCAGGGAATACAGCCGCTTGCCCCGGCCCGAGGCCTCGAGCTGGCCGGCCAGGTCGGAATCCAGCGACACCACCAGGTCGGCGGTCCCGGCCTGGACGTCGGCCAGCCGGGTGGCGGCGTCGGGCACGGCGCGGAACACCGCGGTTGCGAACGGCCCCTTCTGGCCCCAATAGGCGTCGTTGCGCGCCAGGGTCACGGCCACGCCGCGCTGCCACTCCACGAACTTGTAGGGCCCGCTGCCGACCGGATGCAGGTTGAAGGCGTCGTTGCCCACCGCCTTGACCGCGTGCTCCGGCACGATCGACAGCTTGACCAGCTGGGCCAGCAAAGCGGGGTAGGGGCCGGCCAGAGTCAGCACCACGCTGTGCGGCCCGGTCGCCTCGGCCTTGACGATCTTGTCGAACTGGCCGCGCTGCGGGCTGGCGAAGGCCGGATCGATGATCCGGCCGACGCTGAAGGCGACATCCCCGGGCGTCAGCTTGCTGCCGTCATGGAAGGTGACGTCGTCGCGGATCTGGAATTCGACCTGGGTGTCGGACAGGGTTTTCCAGGCGGTGGCGATCTGCGGCACGATCGCCCCCTGGTCGTCGCGGGTGACCAGGTTGTCGAAGATGTTGCGATAGACGTAGTAGCTGTCCGGGTTCCACTGAAGCTGCGGATCCAGGGTCGAGGGTTCGTTGACCAGGTCGACCACGAAGCGGTCCTTGGCCGCCATCGCCCCGGCCGGCGCCAACGCGGCGGCGGCCAGGGCGAAGGCGGCGCCCAGCAGGCGGGCCTTGAACGAGCGCGTCATCGTCATTCCGCCCAGGACATGCGGTTCAGGAACAGGCTCTCATTCGGCGTCGGCTGCCAGTTCAGCGGCTTGGCCGCGCCGTAGATGATGGCGGATTGGTACAGCGGCAGCACCGGCACCTCGGTCGCGACGATCTTGTTGACCTGGCCGTAGCGGTCGAGGCGGGTGGCGTCGTCCAGGGTCGAGCGCGCCTCGACCAGCAGCTTGTCGACCTCGGCGTTGCGGAAGCTCGACCAGCCGCTGCTGCTGTGCAGCAGCGGGAACAGCACGCCGTCGGCGTCCTGGCAGGCGCAGGACCAGCGGCCGAAGCTCAGGTTCGGGCCTTCCTCCGAATTGCCCTGCGACCGCTTGAGATAGGTCGCCATGTCGCTCATCGAGATCTTCACGTCGAAGCCGGCATCGGCCAGCTGCTGCTGCAGCGCCTGGACGATGCGCTGGTCGAACACCGGCGCCGTCGCCAGCTCGACCTCGGCCTTCGCCGCCGGTCCGGCCTCGGTGACCAGGGCCTTGGCCTTCTCCGGATCGTAGGCGTAGCCGTCGACGCCGTTGGTCCAGCCGAAATGCGCCGGGGTCAGCAGCTCGGCCACCGGCTTGTCGTAGCCGCCGAGGATGCCCTCGGTCAGCCCCTGCTTGTCGATGGCATAGGCCACCGCCTGGCGCAGCTTCGGGTTGTCGAAGGGCGGCTTCAGCGTGTTCAGCCGGAAATAGGCGACGCGCTCGGTCAGGACGACCAGCGGCTTGGCCTTGTCCGACCCGGTCAGCTGCGCCGCGAGGTCGCTGTCCAGGGTGACGGCCAGGTCGGCGGTGCCGGCCTGCAGGTCGGCCAGGCGGGTGGCGGCGTCGGGCACGGCGCGGAACACCGCGGTCGGGAACGGGCCCTTCTTGCCCCAATAGGCGTCGTTGCGCGCCAGGGTCACGGCCACGCCGCGCTGCCAGCCCTCGACCTTGTAGGGGCCGCTGCCGACCGGGGCCAGGTTGAACGCCTCGTTGCCGACCGCCTCGACCACATGCTTCGGCACGATCGACAGCTTCACCAGCTGGGCCAGCAAGGCGGGGTAGGGGCCGTCGGTCTTCAGCCGGACCGTGGTCGGGCCGGTGGCCTCGGCGCCGGTGATCTTGTTGAACTGGCCCAGCTGCGGGCTGGCCAGCTTCGGGTCGGTGATGCGGCGGACGCTGTAGGCGACGTCCTCGGCGGTCAGCTTCTGCCCGTCATGGAAGGTGATGTCGTCGCGGATCTGGAATTCGATCTCGGTGTCCGAGACGTATTTCCACGACGTCGCCACCTCGGGCGCGATCTTGCCCGCGTCGTCGCGGGTGACCAGGTTGTCGAAGACGTTGCGGTAGACGTAGTAGCTGTCCGGGTTCCATTGCAGCTGCGGGTCCAGCGACGACGGCTCGTTGACCAGGTCGACGACGAAGCGGTCCTTGTCCGCCCAGGCCGGCGCCGCCGCCAGCATCATGGCGCCGAGCGCGATCCCGA
The DNA here is from genome assembly GCF_052115705.1 of Inquilinus sp. 2KB_23. Classification (NCBI taxonomy): domain Bacteria; kingdom Pseudomonadati; phylum Pseudomonadota; class Alphaproteobacteria; order Rhodospirillales; family Rhodospirillaceae; genus Inquilinus; species Inquilinus sp. 2KB_23. The sequence goes on from NZ_JBFRHF010000015.1 coordinate 131,029, forward strand.
CGGTTGCGCCGAGCCATCCGTTTGCCATCCGTGTCATGCCCTGTCCCCCTGTTGTGGTGGCCGCTGCGGATGGGCCTGCGGCGCCATCGCATCCGGTCCGGTTTGTCGTGTCCGGCCGTCCGCCCTGGTCCCGGCCCAGTCGAGGGCCGAGGGCAGGGTCAGCAGGCCATCGGTCGCGAAGTCCTGGAAGGCGGTGATGGCGGCGTCGATCGCCCGCCGCGCCGCCTCGGTGTCGCCCGCGGTGAGGGCGGCGATCAGCGTCTCCCGCCCGATCGGCCGGTGGTGGCGCCCGGCGAGGTCGAAGAAGGCGACGATCCGGTCCGCCTGGTTCCAGGCCTCCACCAGCCAGCGGCCGACCAGCCCGCCGGCGCGGGCGGCGAGATGGTCCAGGATCTGCCGGTCGGTGCTGCGGGCCGTGACCGCGGCCTGGCGATCGTCGCGGCCCTGCAGGGCGGAGGTCATTCGCGTCAGCGCGGTCAGCCGCGCGGCTTCCTCCGGCGACAGCCGAAGGACGGCAAGGCCGGGCTCGATCGCCCGGCGGGCCTGGATGACGTTGCCGATCAGGGCGCCGGTCACCGGCGCCACCCGCCAGCCGCGGCGCGGTTCGGCGGTGACCAGCCCTTCGCCGGCCAGGGTGGTCAGGGCGGCGCGGATGGCGGCGCGGCCCAGGCCGAACCGGCCGGCGATCTCGGGTTCCGAACACTGGTCGCCCGGCTGCAGCTCGCAGTCGATCAAGGCGCGGCGCAGCCGCTTCACGGCGAAGGCAGCCTTCGGCTCCGCTCCCGGCGGGGTCAGGGCGAAGGGCGAGGAATAGTCGTACATAAATTGGATCGTGTCATTGTACGTGACATCTCACAAGCGGAAATCTGATATTTCACTAAATGAAAATGGATTAAAAGTGGGCCGGCCTCAGTGGATCCAACCGTCAGCGGCCAAGTTCCCTCTTCCGTCATTGCCGGGCTTGACCCGGCAATCCAGAGGATGTCGACAGTCTCTGGATGCCCGGATCAAGTCCGGGCATGACAGGGTGGGAATGCGCAGGACCCGTGGCTCACCCCCGGGGAACGCGGCCTGTCGACGTTGCGATCAAATCATCCGTCAGGAGTCCGAAGCCGATGCTGCAGCCGCCGCCCGCCGAGCCGGGCATGCGCGAGGATGAGGTCGACACGCCGGCCCTGATCCTCGACCTCGATGCCTTCGAGGCCAATCTCGACCACATGGCCGGGCTGGCGGCGGCGGCGGGCGTGCGGCTGAGGCCGCATGCCAAGACGCACAAATCGCCGGTCATCGCCCATCTGCAGCTGGCCCGCGGCGCGGTCGGCCAATGCGTCCAGAAGGTCGCCGAGGCCGAGATCCTGGCCTGGGGCGGCGTGCCCGACATCCTGGTCAGCAACGAGGTGGTCAGCCCGCGCAAGCTGGCGCGCCTGGCCGCGCTGTCACGGCTGGCGCAGGTCGCGGTCTGCGCCGACCATCCCGACGGGGTGGCGGCGATCGAGGCGGCGGCGGAGGCCGCGGGGATCAGGCTGACCGTGCTGGTCGAGATCGATGTCGGCACCGGCCGCTGCGGTGTGGCGCCGGGGCCGGAGGCGGTGGCGCTGGCCGAGCGCATCGCCGCCAGCCGGCACCTGATCTTCGGCGGGCTGCAAGCCTATCACGGCCGGGCCCAGCACCAGCGTTCGGCCGGGGAGCGGGCCGCCAGCATCGCCGCCGCCACCGAGGCGGCGGGGCGGGTGGTGCAGGCGCTGCGCGGGCGCGGGCTGGACTGCCCGATCGTCAGCGGCGCCGGCACCGGCACCTTCGCGCTCGAAGCGGCGAGCGGCGTGTTCAACGAGCTGCAGGCCGGCTCCTACATCTTCATGGATGCGGATTACGGCCGGAACGATCCACCGCCGGCGTTTCGGCAATCCTTGTTCGTGCTGGCGACGGTGATGAGCGCGCGCGCCGGCGCCGCCGTGGTCGATGCCGGGCACAAGGCCGTCGCGGTCGACAGCGGCATGCCCCTGGTCTGGGGCCGGGACGGCATCCGTTATGAGGGCGCCTCCGACGAACACGGCCGCCTGGCGGTCGCACCGGAAGCCGGGGCGCTCAAGCTCGACGAGCGGATCCGGCTGGTGCCGGGCCATTGCGACCCGACCGTCGACCGCTACGACTGGTATGTCGGCGTCAGGGCCGGCCGGGTCGAATGCCTGTGGCCGGTCGCGGCGCGGGGCGCCATGGCCTGATCGCGGTTACCGGGAGCTCCCGGCTCAGGGCACGCGGCCGGCGACGATCACGCCGATGAGCATGGCGTAGAAGCCGCCCGCCTCCGAGTGGGCCTGCGCCTGCTCCCACCAGGTCCGTGCCCCGTCCGCGGAGACCCAGCCTTCCGCGACAGCACCCTGCAGGCTCGCCGAAAGGCCCAGGATGCTGTCCGCCAGCGCGAGGTCGCGGACACCCTGGGCGACCGGCTCGACCGAGATGTCCCGGCAGCCCGCGGTTACGAACAGGTGCGGCAGCTCCCGGCCGATGCCGCCATGGGCGGTGCGGACATCGACCCGGTGGCGACGCAACGCGCGCTGGATCTCATTGTCGCCGCCCGTCGCCAGCACCATGGTTTCCCAGTCCGGCTCGAACGCGCAGACGCGGCCACCCGGCCGCACCACGCGGACGAGTTCGCGCACGACCAGCGCGGGATCGGGCACGTGCTGCAGCATCCGCTCGACCCGCGCGGCGTCGAATTCGCCGTCGCGGTACGGCAGGGCCTGCGCGTCGGCGACCTCGAAGCGGATCGGCAGACCCAGCGACTGGGTCCGGGCCTGGGCCTGCAGGATCATCTCGCCGCTCAGGTCGGTGGCGACCACGCGGCCGGTCGGTCCCACCAGCGCCGCCAGGCGTTCGGCCTCGAGGCCATTGCCGCAGCCCACCTCCAGCACCGATGCCCCTGGCACCAGGCCCAGCCGGCTGGTGGCCCGTGCCCGGACCTCGTCGATCACATTCGCGACCAGGTCCAGATAGCGCCCGGCGGTTGCCGGATCGCTGTCCACATTGCGCCAGTCCAGGCGGCTTTCGTCCGGCTCGTACCCGTCCATATCGGCTCCTGCGTCGGGCTTCTCAAGAGATCCCGAAGCCTAGGGCGCAGGGGGAAACGTGCCAATTCCTGGAGGGTTACGGCCGCAACGCAGGCCGGGGAAACGCCGCGGCCTAGCGCCGCGGATCCAGCAGGTCGCGCAGCCCGTCGCCGAACAGGTTGAAGCCCAGCACCGAGAAGGTGATGGCCAGGCCGGGGAACAGCGACAGCCAGATGTTCACGCCCAGGAAGTTGCGCCCGTCGCTCATCATCGCGCCCCATTCCGGGGTCGGCGGCTGGGCGCCGAGGCCGAGGAAGGACAGGCTGGCGGCGGTCAGCACCACGCTGCCGGCGGTCAGCGTCGCCTGGACGATGATCGGCCCCAGCGCGTTGCGCAGGATGTGCTGGAACAGGATGCGCCACAGCCCGGCACCCAGGGCCCGCGCCGCCTCGGTGTACTCCACCTGCTTCAGCGACAGCGCCAGGTTGCGCGCCAGCCGGCCATAGACCGGGATCGAGAAGATGGCGATGCCGATCATCAGGTTGACCAGGCTGGTGCCCAGGATGCTGACGATCAGGATCGACAGCACGATGCCGGGGAAGGCGAACAGGATGTCCATGAACCAGATGATGATCTGGTCCACTTTCCCGCCGGAATAGCCGGCGAGCAGGCCGAGCGGGATGCCGACCACCAGGGCGATGCCGACCCCCAGCACGATCTCCAGCAGCGACAGCCGGGCGCCGTAGATGATGCGCGAGAACAGGTCGCGGCCGTATTGGTCGGTGCCGAACAGGTGCTCGGCGGATGGCGGCCGCAGCGCGGTGGCCAGCGACTGCTGCACCGGGTCGTGGGTGGCCAGCAGCGGCGCCAGGATGCCGGCCAGCACCAGCAGCAGCACCATGGCGCCGCCGATGGTCAGGTTCTTGTGCCGGCGCAGGATGCGGCCCAGGCGCTTGGCCCGGGACGGGCCGGCCGGAAGGTCGTCGCTGTCGGCGATCGTGATCAAAGGCCTGCCCTAGTCGAAACGGATGCGGGGGTTGATGGCGGCGATCACCAGATCGGCCAGGAAGTTGACCAGCACCACCGACACCACGGTCAGCAGGGTCACGCCCTGGATGATGGGGTAGTCGCGGTAGCGCACGGCGTCGACCAGCAGCCGGCCGATCCCCGGCCAGTTGAACACCGATTCCGTGACCACGGCGCCGCCCAAGAGGCCGCCGAAGTTCAGCCCGATGATGGTGACGATCGGGATCAGCGCGTTGCGCAGCGCGTGCTTGCGGTAGATCACCGAACTGCCCAGCCCCTTGGCCCGGGCGGTGCGGATGTAGTCCTGGCCGATGACCTCCAGCATGCTCGACCGCGTCATCCGCGCGATCAGCGCGGCCGGCAGCAGGCCGAGGGCGAGGGCGGGCATGACGTAGTTCGGCCAGCCGCCGGCGCCCAGCAGCGGCAGCCATTTCAGCTGCACCGCGAACAGGTTCATCATCATCAGCGCCAGCCAGAAATTGGCCACCGAGGCGCCGCCGATCGCGGCGATCATCACCATGTGGTCGGGCCAGGCGCTGCGGTAGATCGCGGCGAACATGCCGGCGGCGACGCCGATCAGGATGGCGAAGCTGTAGCTGACCACCGCCAGCGAGACGGTGTAGGGGAAGCGTTCGCCGATCTCGTCGATGACCGGTTTCTTCGACTTGATCGACTCGCCGAAATCGCCCCGTGCGGCGTTGCTCAGGAACAGGCCGTACTGGATGAGGAAGGGCTGGTCGAGGCCGAGGCGGGTGCGCATGCCGTCGACCGCGTCCTGGGTCGCCTGCGGCCCGGCCATGATCCGCGCCGGGTCGCCCGGCAGCATCCGCACCGCGCCGAAGATCAGGAACGACACGCCGAGCAGGATCAGCGGCAGCGCGACCAGCTTGCGGGTCAGGTAGGCCTTCATGCCGGGATGGTTCCGAGTGTTGTACGCAACCTCTCCCGCTTGGCGGGATCTTCCGGGAACTCCACCGCTCGCTCGGGCCTGAATTTTCCATCCTCCCCCTCCCCCCGCGGGAGGGGGCAGGGGGAGGGGGTGTCGATCGAAGAGAGCCGGCCCGCAGCCATCCAGGATTGCCGCCGGTTGCGGCGGTTCTTCGGCGTAGGAGCCAACGGCAGCAGACCCCTCCCCCTACCCCCTCCCGCAAGGGGAGGGGGAGGATAAGAGGGGGACCCCGCTACGCTGATGTCGGTCGCTGCGAGCATCAAGCCTTGGTCGCGCGTTCCGGGATGATCTCGCCGCCGGGCTGCAGCCAGGCGCCCTTGACGTCGGCCCGCGCCGCGGCGAGGTCGTTCGGGTAGTACAGCAGCACATGCGCCGCATCCTGGACGATGATGCGCTGGGCCTTGGCGTAGAGCGTCTTGCGCTCGGCGCTGTCGGTCGACGACCCGGCCTTGTCCAGGATCCCGTCCAGCTCGGCATTGCTGTAGAAGCCGAGATTGGCGCTCTTCGGCGACCAGCTGTCGGTGTAGTACAGCGGCTTCAGCTGCAGATCGGCGTCGAAGGTGCCGGTGGACCAGGAGGCGATGACGCTGTGCACGCCCTGGGCCGCCTTCTCCTCCGGCGTGCCGAAGGCGGCGGCGGTCCACACCCCGCTCTCCATGCGCTGGATGTTCAGGGTGATGCCGGCCGCAGCCCACATGCCCTGCAGGATCTCGGCGATCGGCGCCTCCGGCTCCTGCACCGCGACATTGATGGTGATGCCGTCGGCATGGCCGGCCTCGGCCAGCAGCGCCTTGGCCTTGGTGACGTCCAGCCCGTAGCCCTCGACCGTGGGGTCGTAGCCGAACACCGCGGGCGACAGCGGCGAGGTCGCCGGCAGGCCGAAGCCGTAGAGCAGGTTGCTGACCAGCCCGGCCCGGTCGGTGGCGAGGTTCAGCGCCTGGCGGACGCGGACATCGTCCAGCGGCGCCAGCTTGCAGTTCAGTGCCACCCAGAACACCGCGGTCGGGTTGCCCTCGATCAGCGTCAGCTCCGGGTTCGCCTTGATCGGCGCGGCGAAGACCGGCGGCAGCGGCACCACCACATCGGCGTCGCCGGTCTGCACCGCCATGTTCATGACGGCCGCTTCCTGGGTCCAGATCCACTTCAGGGTCTTGGTCGGGGCCTTGTCGCCCCAGTAGTCGGCATTCGCCTCCGACAGCACGTATTCGCCCGACTTGTACTCGGCCAGCTTGTACGGGCCGGTGCCGACGGCGGCGCGGCCCAGCGTGCCGGCCTTGTCGGCCTTCGGGCTGACGATCGAGGCCGAGGCGACGGCCATCAGCTTGAGGAAGGCGGGGTAGGGGCGCTTCAGGGTGAATCGGATGGTGTTCGCATCCGCCGCCTTGACCTCGGCCAGGATGGCGCGGAACCGCCCGCTGGCGGCCAGGCCGCGCTTCTCGTCCATGTGCCTGGCGAAGCTGGCGATCACGGCGTCGGCGCTGCAGGGCTCGCCGTCATGGAACTTGACGCCCGGACGCAGGGTGAAGGTCCAGACCGTGCCGGTGGCGTCCGTCTCCCATTTGGTGGCCAGGACGGGCACGATCTCCATCTTCTCGTTGTAGCCGGTCAGGCCCTCATACATCGGCTCGAGGATCGCCGAGGTGTAGGTGGCGGTCTGGTCCGCCGGGTCCATGCTGCGCGGCGCCTCGCTCTGCATGATCACGATCTGCGAGGCATCGGCCGCGAAGGCACCACGGCCCTTCAGCAGCGCCGCCAGCCCCACCGCCCCGCCCAGGGCCAGCGCGCCGCGCCGGTCGATCAGAATGGTCATGTCATCCCCCATTTGTTCGAATCGATCCGGCAACCTATTCGTTCAAGATGCCCGGCGATTTTGTTTGGAACGTGAAGCCTGTGGCTTGATTAAATTCAATTCGTGAACTAACTGTCAAGCAGGACGTCGGGGCCGGCCGGGGATTTCGGCGGCGCCGGCGGCCCTTCATCGGTCCTGAGGCGCATGGCCAACCCGTCGAAACGCTCCCTGCTCGAAGCCGTCACCGACCACGGGCCGCTGAGCCGGTCCGAGCTGTCGGCGCTGACCGGGCTGAGCAAGGCGGCGATCACCGGGCTGAGCCGCGAGCTGATCCAGGATGGGGCGCTGGCGGAAAGCGATGTCGCCGCCGCACCCGCCCGCCAGGGCCGGCCGTCGATCCTGCTGACCCTGAACCCGAGCTACGGCTACTTCATCGGCGCCTCGATCGTGGAGGAGCCGGTGACGCTGGTGCTGACCGACCTGCAGGGCGCGGTGCTGGGCCAGCGCAGCGCGCCATGGTCGAACGACCCGCGAGAGATCGCCGAGACCATCCGCCAGGCCGTGCCGCACCTGCTGGGCGGGGCCGGCATCCCGGCCGACCGGCTGCGCGGCATCGGCGTCGCCCTGTCCGGCCTGGTCAACAACGACCAGGACCGCTGCCTGCATTCGGCCAATCTCGGCTGGCTCGACCTGCCGGTCGCGGCGGTGATCGCCGGGGCCACCGGCGTGCCGGTGTTCCTGGAGAACGACGCCAACGCCGTCGCCACCGGCGAGCGGCTGTACGGGCTGGCGCGCGACTTCCGCACCTTCACCACCGTGACCTTCGGCGACAGCATCGGCTGCGCCCATTATGTCGACGGGGCGCTGTATCGCGGCCATGGCGGCGGCGCCGGCGAGATCGCCCATTGCACGATCGAGCCGGGCGGGCTGCCCTGCCGCTGCGGCAAGCGCGGCTGCCTCGACACCATCGCCCCGCGCCAGGCGATCCTGGCCCAGGCGCGCGAACGGGGATTGGCGGCGACGACCACGGCGGGGATCGAGGCGCTGGCGGCGCAGGGCAACACCGACGCGATCCAGATCCTGCACCGCGCCGGCGGGGCGCTGGGGCTGGCCATCGCCCATGTCATCCAGATCAACAACCCGGAATTCGTGCTGGTGGTCGATGTCGACGGCGCGCTGGGCCCGCTGTTCCGCACCGTCACCCAGCAGGCGATCGAGGCCAATGTCCTGCCGCGACTCGCCGCCTCGACCCAGATCCGTTTCCACCAGGCGACCCGCGACCTGTGGGCCCGCGGCGCCGCCAGCATCGCCGCCCACAAATTCCTGACCCGCGTCGAAGAAGGCTGAGGAATGGCTTCCCCCCGCATTGCCGTCGGCGGCATCCACACCGAATGCAGCACCTACAGCCCGGTCCTGGCGACCACGGCGGATTTCCGGGTGCTGCGCGGCGACGCGCTGACCGCCGACCCGTCCTTCGCCCTGCTGCGCGACTACGACGCCACCTTCCTGCCGACCCTGCACGCCCGCGCCATCCCCGGCGGCCCGGTCGCCCGCGCCACCTATGACGCGTTCAAGGCCGAGTTCCTGGACCGGCTGACGGCGCTGGGCCCGATCGACGGCCTCTACCTCGCCATGCACGGCGCCATGAATGTCGAGGGCATGGACGATGCCGAGGGCGACTGGATCACCGCCGCCCGCGCCCTGGTGGGGCCGGACTGCCCGATCTCGGCCAGCTACGACCTGCACGGCAATGTCAGCCAGCGCATCATCGACGCGCTCGACATGTTCTCGACCTACCGCACCGCGCCGCATATCGATGTCGAGGAGACCAAGCGCCGGGCCTGCACCATGCTGCTGCAGCGCCTGACCGGGGGCGTGAAGCCGCTGCTGCTGTGGGTGCCGGTGCCGGTGCTGTGGCCGGGCGAACGCACCAGCACGGTGGACGAGCCGGCGAAGTCGCTCTACGCGCAGCTGCCGGCGGTCGACGCGGTCGACGGCATCCTCGATGCCTCGATGATGGTCGGCTATGTCTGGGCCGACGAGCCGCGGTCGACCGCCGCCATCATCCTTACCGGCACCGATCCGGCGGCGATGGAGCGCGAGGCGGTGCGGCTGGCCCAGGCCTATTGGGATGCGCGCGACGATTTCGTCTTCGGCAGCCGCACCGGCACCGTCGATGAGTGCGTCGGCTGGGCCGTCGCCTCCGGGACCCATCCGGTGATCCTGGCCGATTCCGGCGACAACCCGACCGGCGGCGGCGTCGGCGACCGGGCCGACCTGCTGCGGGCGCTGCTGGCCCGCGACGCGCCGGACGTGCTGATCGCCGGCATCGCCGACGCGCCGGGGACCGAGGCCTGCTACCGCGCCGGGGTTGGCGCCCGGCTGCGGCTCAGCATCGGCGCGACGCTCGACACCCAGGGCAGCGCCCCGGTCGAGGCCGAGGTGGAGGTGGTGCATCTGCACGCCACCGGCGATGCGACCGACCGCCAGGCCGTGATCCGCATCGGCGGCATCCGGGTGGTGCTGACCGCGCGGCGCCGGCCGTTCCACACCATCGCCGACTTCACCAGTCTGGGGCTGCACCCGGCCGAGGTCGCGATCCTGGTGGTCAAGTCCGGCTATCTCTCGCCGGAGCTGGCGCCGCTGGCGGCCCCCAACCTGATGGCGCTGTCATCAGGCGTGGTCGACCAGGATGTCGAGCACCTGGCCCGCCACCGCACCCGCCGCCCGACCTTCCCCTTCGACCGCGGCTTCGACTGGCGGCCCCAGCCCGTCTGGTCGGCGCGGTCGCTGAAAGCGCTCGGCCGATGATGGCTTTGCCGATGGCACGGCTGATGCCGGCCCGCTCCGATTGCCTCTCCCGCCTGGCGGGAGAGGCCGGAAATCCCTTGGGATTTCCGGGTGAGGGCGGGCACCGGCCTCGACAAAATCCCCTCACCCGGAGCCGCTTCGCGTCTCCGACCTCTCCCGCAAGCGGGAGAGGCAACGCAAACACAAGCCTCCTCCCGCAGCGAAAGACCCGGCCATGACCACCCCCGTGATCGAGATCTGCGTCGAAGGCCTGGACGGGTTCCTGGCGGCCCAGGAGGGCGGCGCCGACCGCGTCGAGCTTTGCGCCAGCCTGATCGAGGGCGGCCTGACGCCCAGCATCGGCACCATCCTGGAGGTGCAGGCCCGGGCCCGCATCCCGTTCCACGTCATCATCCGGCCGCGCGGCGGCGACTTCCTGTACAGCGAGACCGAATTCGCCAGCATGCTGGCCGATGTGAAAGCGCTGCGGGAGCTCGGCGTGCCCGGCATCGTCATCGGCTGCCTGACCCCCGACGGCCGGATCGACGAGGACCGCACGGCGCAGCTGGTGCGCGAGGCGCGGCCGATGAGCGTCACCGTCCACCGCGCCTTCGACATGACCAACGACCCCGAGGAGGCGCTGGAGGCGCTGATCCGCTGCGGCGTCGACCGGGTGCTGACCAGCGGCCAGCGCCCGACCGCGACGGCCGGGGTGGAGATCCTGAAGCGCGCCGTCGACCAGGCCCGGGGCCGCATCGTGATCATGGGCTGCGGCGACCTGGACGAGACGACCATCGCCGATGTCCGCCGCCGCACCGGGCTGAAGGAGCTGCATTTCGCGGCGTTGCGGACCGAGCCGAGCGGCATGGTCTACCGCAACCCGGAGATCGGCATGGGCGGCACCGAGCTGGAGCGGGAATACACCAACACGGTGACCGATCCGGACCGGGTGCGCGCCACCATCCGCGCGGCGCGCGGCGCCTGATGGCCGAGGCCGCTGAGCCGCGGGCCCGGCGGGCCTTCGCCGACACCCTGCTGGCGGTGACGGACCTCAAGACCTATTTCGACACCGATGACGGCACCATCCGCTCGGTCGACGGCGTCACCTTCCACATCGGCCGCGGCGAGACCCTGGCGCTGGTCGGCGAATCCGGGTCGGGCAAGAGCGTCACCAGCCTGTCGCTGATGCGGCTGATCGCCAGCCCGCCCGGCCGCATCGCCGGCGGCGAGATGCTGTTCACCGGCCGCGATGGCCGGCAGCGCGACCTGGCCCGGCTGTCGGAGGCCGAGATGCGCGGCATCCGCGGCAACGACATCGCCATGGTGTTCCAGGAGCCGATGACGTCGCTGAACCCGGTCTATCCCGTCGGCGACCAGATCGCCGAGGCGGTGCGGCTGCACCAGGGGCTGGGCCGGCGCGCGGCGATGGATGCGGCGGCGCAGATGCTGGAGCTGGTCGGCATTCCGGCGGCGCGGCGACGGCTGAAGGACTATCCGCACCAGATGTCGGGCGGCATGCGCCAGCGGGTGATGATCGCCATGGCGCTGTCCTGCAACCCGGCGCTGCTGATCGCCGACGAGCCGACCACGGCGCTGGACGTCACCATCCAGGCCCAGATCCTCGACCTGATGCGCCGGCTGCAGGCCGAGATCGGCATGAGCATCCTGTTCATCACCCACAATCTCGGCGTGGTGGCCGAGATGGCCGACCGGGTCGCGGTGATGTATGGCGGACGGGTGGTGGAGGAGGGCGACGTGGTCGAGATCTTCAAGTCGCCGCGCCACCCCTACACCATCGGCCTCTTGAACAGCGTGCCGCGCACCGACTATGCCGCGGCCGACCGCGGCGAGGCCCGGCGGCTGGAGGCGATTCCCGGCAACGTGCCCAGCCCGCGGCGGCTGCCGCCCGGCTGTGCCTTCGCGCCGCGCTGCCGCCATGCGGTCGACGCCTGCGCCGCCGCCGTGCCTGATCTGGCCGACACCGGCGGCGGGCACATGTCCCGCTGCATCCGCTGGAGCGAATTCGCATGACCGCCGCGGCCATGGACCGGACTGGTCCCGTCGACCGGGTCAGCACCATCGGCCTGCCGGCGCCGGGGGAGGCGCTGCTGGAGGTCGAGGGGCTGCGCACCTGGTTCCCGGTCGGCGGCGGCCTGTTCGGGAAGAAGGGCCAGCATGTCCGCGCGGTCGAGGATGTCAGCCTGACCCTGCGCCGCGGCGAGGTGGTCGGGCTGGTCGGCGAATCCGGCTCGGGCAAGACCACGGTCGGCCGGTCGATCCTGCGCCTGACCGAACCGACGGCCGGCGCGGTGCGCTTCGCCGGCACCGACATCCTGGGGCTGTCGAAACCGGCCTTCCAGGCCTATCGGCGCGAGATGCAGATCGTCTTCCAGGATCCCTATGCCAGCCTGAATCCGCGGATGACCGTGGCGGAGATCGTGGGCGAGGCGCTGACCATCCATGGCCTGTCGCGCGGCCGGCAGCGGCCGGACCGGATCGCCGCCCTGCTGCGCCGGGTGGGGCTGACGCCGGAGGCGATGACCCGCTACCCCCATGAATTCTCGGGCGGCCAGCGCCAGCGCATCGGCATCGCCCGGGCCCTGGCGGTCGAACCCAGCTTCATCGTGGCGGACGAGCCGGTCTCGGCCCTCGACGTCTCGATCCAGGCCCAGGTGGTCAACCTGATCCAGGACTTGCAGCGCGACCTCGGCCTGACCGTGCTGTTCATCGCCCATGACCTGTCGGTGGTGGAATATCTCTGCGACCGGGTCATCGTGATGTATCTCGGCCGGATCATGGAGACGGCGCCCAGCCGCACGCTCTACACCGCGCCGCGCCACCCCTACACCCGGGCGCTGCTCTCGGCCGCGCCGGTGCCGGACCCGACCATCCGGCGCGAGCGGATCCTGCTGCAGGGCGACATCCCCAGCCCGATCAACCCGCCCTCCGGCTGCGTCTTCCGCACCCGCTGCCCGCATGCGCTGCCGGACTGCGCCACCGCGGTGCCGGCGCTGCGCGAGGTCGCCCCGGGGCACGCCAAGGCGTGCATCCGGGACGACCTCTGATCGCGGCGCGGTCTGCCGTCCGGCCGCGCGCACGGGGAGGAAGGCCGCAATCCCCCTCCCCAAAACTTCGGATCTGACCTCAGACCCGGGCGCCGAACAGGACGTCGGCGCGCACGCCCGACTGGTCGATCTCCAGCGGCGGCACCGGCAGGTCCCGCTCCGGGTTCAGCGCCACATCCTCGGGATAGCCGTCGGCCCGCAGGCGGATCTGCACCCCACCCGTCGCCGGCGCGGCGTCGATGGTGAAGATCACCGGCTGGGGCCCGTCCGCCGGGGTCAGCGCGATGGCGTGCAGCGCACCGGTGATCTCGCCGGCGAACAGCATCAGGCTGGCGCCGTCGTCGCTGCGGTAGTCGAGATTGACCATGGCGCTGCCGGCGATCCGCACCTGCCGGGCCGCGATCACCAGCGTCGCGCCCCGCAGCTTCCAGTTGAAGCGCTCGGGGATGTCGAGGATGTCGGCCTGGACGACCACCATCGGGGGATCGAGCTCGGCATCCGCCAGCTTGCGCTGGACGTCGCCGAGGTCGAGCTGCTCCGCCTGGAACGTCGCCCGCAGCGCGGTGATCCGGTCGCCGGTGGCGGTGGGGACGCTGCTCTGCCGGTCGAACGACGCGAACAGGGCCGAGCCGTCGATGATCTCTGCCGAAGCGCCCACGGTGCTGCCCATGAAACCTCCTTTGCCGGCTTGCCGCCGGATCTGTGCCGCCGGCGTCCGACGCCGCTGGCGTCGAAGGTCGACCGGGGTGTGCGGATCGGATGGGCGGCGGGGGCCGCCCCTTGGTCTCGTGGCCGGGCGGCCACGACAAGCATTCAGGCATCTGTCCGCCCGGCGGCGGTGGTCGAACGGGCGGTCTGGGGATATCGGATCCGAAGACCACCGCCGCCGATCGTGACATCACCGAAGCGAATGTTTATTTCCGGGAAGACCCGCTTCGATTGTCTTGCGGATGTTTATAGAACCAAGAATGCGCAGGCTTATGACTGGCCTGTGAACGCCGGTTCGCAAGTCGATGATTTCCTGATGTCGCGGCGTTACGCGTGGCGGCGGCGTAGCAGCACGGCCGAGGTCTGCTGCTGCACGCCGATGGTCAGCAGCACCAGGTTGTCCTGGTCGATCTCGCCATAGCGCGCGGCCAGCGTGACCGGGACCGAGGCCAGGGTCATGTTGGCGTAGTCGGCCAGCGTCGTCAGGTACTGGGCGGGCCGGATCGCCGCCGCCCACGCATCGCTCAGCACGGTGGTGGCCTGGTGCGAGATCAGCGTGATCCGGTCGGGCGACACCCGGTTGCGGCGCAGCAGCCGGTCGACGGTGCGCGGCGGCACGGTCATGCCGAATTCGTGGAAGGACTTCGCCGCCGCGGCGCCGAAATGCATCAGCGGCGCGGTGTACAGCCGCGGCGAATGCGGCGGTGTTGGATCGACCTCGCCGGCCTCGCCGGCCTCGCCGGCGTCGCGGGGCGCCACGTGGATGGCGCCGTAGAAGCTGGTGTCGGTGTCGGTGACGACATCGACCAGGGCGAAGCGGTCCTGGTCGTCGGTCACGGCGATCACCGCGGCGCCGGCGCCGTCGGCGGAGCCGATGCAGGGTGCCTCGCGATAGCTGACATGGCGGCTCCAGTTGCAGCCGCAGACCACCAGGGCGTTGCGCAGGCCGCGGCCGGTGCGGATCAGCGCCTCCGACAGCACCAGCCCGTCATTGAAGGTGGTGAATTCGGTGCCGATCGGCAGGGCCTGGCAGCGCGCCGGCAGGCCCAGGTCGCGGTGCAGCTGCACCAAGGTGTTGGGGGTGACGTAGTCGGAGACCGAGCCGCCGCCGATCAGCAGGTCGACGTCGCGGGCCTCCAGCCCGGCATCCGCCAGGGCGCGCTGCGCCGCGGCGGTCATCAGGCCGGCCAGGGTCTCGTCAGGCGCCAGCACGCGCCGCCGCTCGATGCCCTGGAACAGATCGGAATGGCTGGTGCTGTGGGTCCGGATCCAGTCGAAGACCGGGTCGTCATTGGTCCGGATCTGGTCCGGCACCGCGAAGCCGACGCCGGTGATGCGGGCCGCCTTGTCAGCCATTCAGGGTTCCTTGCAGGGGGTCATTGAGAGTGGAGGTCAGCCGGCCTGCGGCGGCGTCACGTAGTAGGGCGGGACTTCCGACCGGTCGATGTCCAGCACGATCACCTGCGGCCGCCGGCGCGTCTCGGCCTGTTCGATGGCATCCAGCAGTGCTGTGCGCAGCCCGGCCGGGTCGTTCACCCGTCGGGTGTCGGCGCCCAGCCCGGTGGCGAAGTCCACCAGGTCGGGGTTGCCCAGCTTGTAGTAGTCGGTCCAGGACGGCACCGGCGGGGCCGGGAAGAAATGCTCGTTGCCCTGGCTGACCATGGCCAGGTCGTTGTTCTCCAGCACGATCCAGATGGCGCCGATGTTGTACTGGGCGGCGGTCGAGACCTCGGCGCCATGCATCAGGAAGGCGCCGTCGCCGGTGATCGACAGGCAGGTCCGGTCCGGGGCGCCGAACTTGCCGCCGATCACGGAGCAGACGCCGAAGCCCAGCGGCCCGGTGTCGAGCGACAGGTGGATCTGGGTCGGCGGGTCGATCGCCAGGTCGTTCAGCGACCAGCCGACGCAGTTGGCGCAGTCGATGAAGATGTGGCTGCCGGGCGGCACCACCTCGTTGATCACCCGCATCGCCGATTGCGGCAGGATCGGCACGGCGTCGGAGATGCGCTTCTCCGGATCGTACCAGGGGGCGTGGGTGTCGCGGATCCAGCGGACATAGGCGCGGCGGTCGGCCACCGCAGAGGCGTCCGGCTCGACCAGCGCGCCCATGGCGCAGAGGTCGTCGATGAACTGGCCGAGTTCGCAGACGACGCCCAGCTGGATCGGATAGGTCCGGCCGATCACCGACTGGTCGGCATCGACCTGGATCAGCGGACCCTGCGGCAGCAGGGCCGGGCTCCAGTTGCTGGTCGCCAGGTTGCCCAGCATCGATCCCATCACCATCAGCGCGTCATAGGCCGGGCCGCCGCCGGCGGCGCCGACATACAGGCTGGGCCAGATGCAGCCGGCCAGGCCGAAATTGCGCAGGGCCAGGTCGTGTGTCTCCGGGAACAGCCCCTTGCCGTCGGGCGAGGTCATCACCGGGATGCCGAAGCGTTCGACGAAGGCGATGAAGCGGTTGAGACGATCGCCCTGCAGGGCGAAGCGGTTGCCATTGCCGACCATGATCAGCGGCCGCTTCGCCGCCAGCAGCAGCTCGAGCGCCTGCCGGGTGCGCTGCGGGTCGCTGGCCGTCGGCACCGTGCGGTAGTTCTCCCAGCTGGTCGGGAACGCGACGGGCACGGTCGGGGCCAGGTCCGAGACGTCGACCGGCACGCTGACATGGGTGGCGCGGAACGGGATCGACAGCGCGTCGCGCAGCGCCTGGGTGAACAGCGTGCCGAAGGCGTTCGCGTTCGGGATCATGGTGCTGTATTCGACGGCGTTCTGGTACACGCCGTTGACGTCCAGCGTGCCGTCGACGCCCTGCTGCAGATAGCCCTTGCCGAAATAGCTTTCGGCGACCTCGCCGGTGATGGTGAGGACCGCCGAATGGTCCGCCTGCGCGTTCATGGCGCCGGTCAGGGCGTTCAGGGCGCCGGGGCCGGTGGTGACCAGGACGACGCCCAGCCCCCCGGTCACCCGGTGCAGCCCGTCGGCCATATAGGCGGCGCCGGTCTCGTGCTTGCAGATGACGTAGGTGAACTCGTCCTCGCGCAGCCGCAGCTCGTTCAGCAGGTACATGATGCCGCCGCCCGGGATGCCGAAGATGTGCTTGACGTCCTCGAGCTTGAGATAATCGAGCAGCAGCTGCGACACGGTCCGGCCGGTCACGGAGCGGTAGTAGCTGGTGATGGGCAGCGACATGGGACGGTCTTTCCGGAAGGGGCGGCGGGGCGGGTCCGATCAGGCCGCAGAGGCCAGGCCGATGTCCAGTGCGGCCAAGCCGAAATGCCCGGTCAGCATCATTTCGGCGGTCTGCAGCGCGCCTTCGACCCAGCCCTGGTAGGTCGAGTAGGATTCGCCGCAGACATAAACCTCGTCCTGCGCCACCGGCTTGACGATCCTGGGCATCACCGCCTTGGTGTCGACGCCGATGTTCCAGGAATGCCAGCCGCCGCCATAGGGGTCGTCGCCCCAGTCGCGGAAGGCCGCGGCATAGGGCGGCGGCGCGTCCGGCAGCCCGTGCACCTCGCCCAGCTGACGGTGCGCCTCGGCCACCATCMGCGCGCTGATCCGGTAGGGGTCGCCCAGGCGGGGGGTGTCCGCCGCGACGAAGGGGTTGGGCTGGGTCTCGAAGGGCGGGCCGCTGCTGCGCACCCCCTCCCAATAGTCGACCGACACGCCGTCGGTGTAGGCCGCGACCAGCAGCGAGTTGGTGTTGTTCGGGTCGCCGCCCGGCTGCTCGCCCTCGGTCTCGAAGTAGTAGACCTGGCGCAGCGGCAGGTCGGTGACCGAATCGCCCGAGGTCAGGCCCAGCATGTGCCACCAGGGCTGCGGGTAGGCCAGGGCGAACTTGTACAGGGCGTGGCCGGTGACGGTGGACAGCAGCTCCGATACGCCCGGCTTGGTGAAGAACTCGGTCGGGCCGGCCCGGTTCAGTGGATGCTCGGCGATGCGGTTCAGCGACCGCTGCGGCATCGCCAGGATCAGGCGGCGGGCCAGCACCACATGGTCATGCGCGATGCCGTGGTCGTGGAAGGTCAGGGCGTACAGGCCGTCGCGCCGCCGGGTGAAGGCGATCAGCTCCTGCCGCAGATGGACCTCGCCGCCGGCCGCGACGAAATCGTCGCGCAGCCGCCAGGGCAGCGCCTCATAGCCCTCGGGCAGGCTGTAGTACTGGGTGGCGTCCGGGTCGGTCGACCAGTCCTCCATGTACCAGGGAATGGCCTCGGCCGCGTTCCAGTTGGTCAGCACGGTGTTGAAGCCGCCGCCGTCCAAAGCGAGGTTGTAGGCCTCGACGCTCAGCAGGTTCAGCAGCACCTGCCAGAAGCCGTGCTGGCGCAGCGGGAAGCCGTTCAGCGTGGCGACGGCGCAGGCGGCGCGCAGCTGCTCGTTGGTCATCGCGGTGGCGCCGGGGATGATGGTCTCGATCGCCTGCACCACCAGCTGCGACGGCGACTTGCCGCGCTCCTGCTCGGTCAGCCAGTACGGCACCAGGCTGGGGTCGGAATACTGGCCGACCTGGAAGCGGTGGGCACGGAGGTAGGCCAGGTTGTGGCTGCCGCCCATCGGGAACGGGATCGGCGCGAAGCCCAGCTGGTGGATCAGGGCCCAGATGATCGACTGGGACTTCATGATCCGCATGCCGCCCAGCTCGACCGGCACATGCGGCATGCCGGGCAGGCGGATGGTGTCGAGCCGGCCGCCGATGCGGTCGCTCATCTCGAACAGGTGGATGCCGCTGGCGGGGATCTTGGAATCCGGCGCCGTGGCCAGCCGCCAGCCGCTGTACACGCCGCCCATGCCGCCGCCGATGATGGCGCAGTCGATCACGCCGTCAGGTCCCGTGCCCATGATCCTCACCCCTTCTGGACGTATGGTCTGCCCGGACGCCGCGAACGGCATGTCACAGGCTCACGATCTGGTCGACCGCCTCGAGCGAGGCGATCAGCGCGCCCTGGATCCACGCCTGGTCGAGCGAGCAGTGCTCGCCGGCGAAGAACATCCGGCCCTCGGGCCTCTTGCCGTCGAGGAAGATGGCGCCGAGCTGGTTCGGCTGCAGGAAGGCGAAGGCGCCCGCCGACCATTTGTGCGACTGCCAGCAGATCGACGCGGAGTCGACGACGATGTTGTCGTCCATGATCTCCGGGTGGTAGCGGGCGATGCCGCGGCGGACCGCTGCCACCTGGGCGTCCGGCTCCATCAGCCCCAGCCGCAGCGCGTCGTCGCCCCAGCAATAGGCGCCCAGCAGCGCGCCGGGCAGGCTGGCATCGGCGTTGGGGGCGGGCCCCGTCCGTTCGGAATGCGCCGGGCCGGTGTGCGGGTTGGACCAGCCGTTCGCCGGCACCGGGCCGCGCTCGACCTGCAGATGGTCCATCGGATAGTAGGTCTGGCGCTGGATCCCGTCGGAGATCGAGGCGCCGCCATAGATGCCGTAGCGCGACTGCCAGAACCGCTCGCGGCAGTCGAGGATGACCTTGGTCGAGGCGGCGTAGGACATCTCGCTGATCGACTGCAGCTTGCGGTAGCTGAAGCCTTCGAGGTCCAGGCGCCGCATGATGCCGAAGGGCAGGGTGCACATCACATAGTCGGCGGTCAGCATCTGCGGCCCCTCGGGGCCGACATAGCCGATCTCGACGCTGGTCTCGGACGCCAGGCGCAGCCGGGTCACCTCATGCTGCAGCCGGACGGTGCCGGGACGTAGCATCCCAGCCAGCGTCTCCGGCATCTGGCTCATGCCGCCATGCAGCGTGGTCAGGTTGTTGCCGGTGCCGACGATGGTGTCGCGGATGAACATGGTCACCGCCTTGTCCAGCCACACGATCAGGCTGGTGTAGGCCCCGACCAGCTGCTTGACCTGCTGCGGCAGCACGGTGTCGAGGAAGGCGCCCAGCGACAGGCTGTCGAGGTAGCGCAGCCGGTCGGTGGTCAGCTCGCCCTTGAACAGGCTGTCCTGCTCGAATGGGGTCAGGGGCGCGATGGCGTTGGCCAGCACCCAGCCGAAGATCGCGCCGCCCGGGTCCTGCGGATAGGCGTCGGCCGGCGTCGGCGGCGTTTCCGGCAGGCCGTAGCGGGGATAGACCCGGCTGCGGCTGTCGCTCAGCCGGCAGACCACCTGGTGGATGTCGAGGAAGTTCTGGTCGACGCTGTTGACGAACGGGATCAGCCGGCCCGCCAGGCCGGCCTGGTCGATGTAGTAGTGGGTGTAGTCATGCGCGCCGGGGACCCGCATCGCCCCCAGCTCGTTGTAGCTGCCGTCCTTGAAGTGGTGGGTCAGGATGCGGCCGCCGACCCGCTCGCTGCCCTCCAGGACGGTGACGCTGTGGCCGAGCTGCTGCAGCTCGTAGGCCGCGACCAGGCCGGTGATCCCGGCGCCCAGGATCACGACATGCTTCTGGCCGTGCCCGGCATTGTTTCGCCGGATCCGTTGCAGCATCTCCCCGATCGGGACATGCGGGTAGGTCGGGGCATTCTGCTGCTCGGACATACTTGCCTCCTTGCCTGACTCGGGTCTGACAAGATCCGTTCGGGGATTTATGCTCAATTTTCGCTAAATACTTATGAATCCTAACCCGCCCGATGGTGCGATTCCTGTCGATCCGTCACCAGCGGCTGTCGAATTCTGTCGACTCGTGTAGCATGGTGGTCTTCGCGTGATGTGAACAAGACTTGAATGGCCGTTCGCATGGTGGCCGCGGGATGCGGCGCCGGGTAAGGATGGCCGATGGACGGGCAGGGCTGATGACCAACACGGTGGCGGGTCCGGTTTCGGGGCCCGGGACGCGGCGCGACCGTCTGGTCGTGGTGGAGGACGATCCGGTCACCCGCTCGATGATCGCCCGCTATTTCGCCGAGCAGGGGTTCGAGGTCGAGGAGGCGGCGACGGGGGCGGAGTGCCGGCGGGCGCTGAAGCAACGGCCAGCCGACCTGATCTTCATCGACATCCAGCTGCCGGATGGCGACGGCTTCGACCTGGCCCGCGAGATCCGCGCGGCCAGCGCGGTCGGCATCATCTTCGTCACCCAGAAGGACAGCGAGGTCGACCGCATCCTGGGGCTGGAGCTGGCGGGCGACGACTACGTCACCAAGCCGGTGAAGCTGCGCGAGCTGCTGGCCCGCGCCCGGTCGCTGCTGCGCCGGCGCGAGCTGGAGCGCGACTCGGCGCGCGGCCGCACCGTGATCACCTTCGATTCCTGGCTGCTCGACCAGACCCGGCGCGAGCTGACCACGCGGGACGGCGTGCCGGTGCGGGTGACGCGCGGCGAATTCGACCTGCTGGCGGCGCTGGTCCAGGCCAATGGCCGGCCGCTCAGCCGCGACTACCTGATCGAGGTGGTCAGCAACCGCGACACCGAGGTCGGCGACCGCACCGTGGACGCGCTGGTGGCGCGGCTCCGGCGCAAGCTGCAGCCGCCGGAGGGCGGGCCGCCGGTCATCGTCACCGTGACCGGGGTCGGCTACAAGCTGGGGGTCCGCACCGACGCGAGAGGTTGAGCCGCCCGCATCTGCGCAAACAGCGCCTGCAGCGAGGCGCGGCGCAGCGGCAGCAGGCCTGCCGCCATCTCCACCAGCGCGTCGACCGGCGCGTCCTCCCCGGCGCGGGCCTCGATCGTCGAGGCGCCGCGGGCCAGCTGCACCAGCCCGATGGCGCCGGCCGAGCTGCTCATCCGATGGGCCAGCCGGGCCAGCGCCGGGCGGTCGCCGGAGGCCGCCGCGGCCTCGATCGCCTGGATCATCGGCCGCGAGATGCGGTGGAACATCAGCGCCAGCCGGGCCAGCTCGGCCACGCCGAGGATCTCGTAGCGCTCTGCAAAGAAGTCGTCATCGACCAACGTTGTCGCATCCGTCGGCGCCGCCGGCGGGTCGGCCGGTCGGTCGGCGTCGGACACGGCGGCCAGCATCCGGCGCAGGGCGTCGAGCTGCAGCGGCTTGCCCAGGATGCGCTCGATCCCGGCCAGGGCGCAGCGCTGCCGGCTGCCGTCGGTCAGGTCGGCGGTCAGGGCCAGGATCTGGACATGCGACCGCTCGCCCGGCAGGGCCCGGATGCGCCGCGTCGCCTCCAGCCCGTCCATGCCGGGCATGTGCAAATCCATCATCACCACGTCGAAGCCGACCGTCGCCGCCGCCTCGATGCCGGCCTGGCCGCTGTCGGCCAGGGTCACACGATGGCCCAGCCGGCCCAGCAGCCCGGCGGCCACGGCGCGGTTGATCGGATCGTCGTCGACCACCAGCACCGACAGGGCGGGGCCGGCAGCGACCGGGGCAGGGGCCTCCGGCACCGCGGTGCCCGGCGCCACCGGCACGGTCAGGCGGAAGGTGCTGCCGGCGCCGGTGTCGCTCTCCAGCGTCAGGGTGCCGCCCAAGAGGCCGGCGATCCGCCGGCAGATCGCCAGGCCCAGGCCGGTGCCGCCATAGTGCCGGGCGATCGAGGTGTCGGCCTGGATGAAGTCGCCGAACACCCGCTCATGCATCTCCAGGGCGATGCCGATGCCGGTGTCCTGCACCGCCAGGCGCAGGATCTGCCCCGGCTTCGCGGCCGCCGGTTCGAGCGCGACGGAAACGGCGATGCGGCCCTGCGAGGTGAACTTGACGGCGTTGCCGAGCAGGTTGAGCAGCACCCGGCCGAGGCGACGCGGGTCGCTGTAGAGGATAGTGTCCGGCGGCGCGTCGATCGCCAGCGCCAGCACCAGCCCCTTGGCCGCGGCCTGGGGGCGGATCAGCTCGACCGTGTCGCCGACCAGGCGGTGCAGGTCGAAGTCGCGCAGGTCCAGCGCCTCCTGGTCGTTCTCCAGCCGGGCGTAGTCGAGGATGCCGTCGATCAGCTCCAGCAGCGACCGGCCGGATTCCTCGGCGATCTCGAGATAGCGCCGCTGCTCTCCCTCCAGCCGGTCGCGGTCGAGGATCTGCAGCATGCCCAGGACGCCGTTCATCGGGGTCCGGATCTCGTGGCTGACCACGGCCAGGAAGCGGGATTTGGCCTGGTTGGCGGTCTCGGCCGCGCGCTTGGCCCGCCGCGCCTCGCGCTCCTTGGCCACGGCGCGGTTGCGGGCCTCGGCCAGCTCCGTGGTGCGTTCGGCCACCTTCTGCTCGAGTCCTTCATTGGCGCGCAGCAGGTCGGTCCGGGCGGTGTCCAGCGCGGCGAACAGCCGGGCATTGGCCAGCGCGATCGCCGCCTGGGCCGCCAGGACGTGCACGATCTCCAGCCGGCGCGGGCTGAACACCCCGGCGGCCAGGTTGTTCTCGAGATAGACCAGCCCGTCGACCTGGCCGCGTTCGTCGAGCGGGGCGCACAGGACTGAGACGACGCGCTGGCTGCGGATGTAAGGATCCGTGGAGAATTCAGGCGAATGCTGGGCGTTGTCCAGCACCAGGGCCTCGCGAGTCCGCAGCACATAGGACAGGATCGACTGCGGCACCGCCCGGCTGTGCTCCAGCCGCGACGAGTCCTGGCCGAAGCTGGTGGCGATGTCGCCATGGCGGCCGATCGCCTCGACATGCAGCCCGTCCTCGCGCCGCAGCACCAGCACGCCATAGGCGGCGCCGGCGCTCTCCTGGATCGCCGCCAGCACCATGTGCAGCAGGCGCTGCAGGTCGATCTCGCGTGAGATCGAACGGGCGGCCCGCAGCGCCGCGCGGAAGTCCAGGCTCTCCTCGGTCGACACGCTGGTGGAATCGATCTGGGACGAGCGGCCGCGCAGGGCGCGCACGGCCAGGCGCGGGAACTCCGCCTCGATCGCCGTGCGCTTCGCCGCGGCGCCCCAATAGCCGTACAGGGTCGCGGCCTCGCGCAGATGGGCGGTGGCGGCGACCTCGTTGCCGAGGCCCAGGCAGAAGCGGCCGGCGCATTCATTGGCCAGCGCGGTGTAGTGCACGAACTTGCCGGCCTCGGCGCCGCGGATGGCGTCGCCATACAGGTGCAGCGCGTCGGCGGCCCGGCCCTCGACCCGCGCCAGCTCGGCCTCGACCAGGCTGTGCATGTGGCCGAAATTGTGGGGGTTCAGCACGCTCCAGCCCTGCAGCCGGGCCCGGGCGGCGGCGAAGTCCGACCCCTGCGTTGCCCCGACGGCCAGGGTGGCGAGCAGCAGGAAGGTGGTGCCTTCGGCCTCGATGAAGTTGTTGGCGACGGCGGGCAGGGCCTGCGGCAGGGCCTCGGCATAGGTCCGGGCCGGGCCGAGGTCGCGGAACAGCACCGCCAGCTGCAGCTTGCGCACCAGATAGTAGGCCCGCTCGGGGACATCCAGCGTCGCCACATGGGCCAGCTCCTCCGCCACCGACAGCGCCCGCTCATGCGACAGCGAGGTCGGCGCGGCGGTTTGGCCCATCAGGGCCTCGGCGAATTCGACCTGGATGCGGCAGTGGTTGGCGGCCGTCCGGTTGTGCCGGCCGATCAGGCGCAGATGGTCGGTGCCGATGCGGGCCACCTCGGCCAGGGCCCCGCCGTCGCACAGCAGATGGATGGCATAGGTGGCGGCGTGGTAGGAGCCGAACTGCATGTCGCCCATCTCGAAGCCGGCGCGGATGCCGTCGAGATTGAGCTGCAGCGCGTTGCCCAGCGGGTGCAGCCAGTGCTGCAGGAAGTAGGTGTAGACGAAGGTCACGCTGGCGGTCAGCGGGTGGCCCAGCCGCTCGTCCAGGGTGATGGCGACCTGGGCGAAGCTGTCGGCCAGGGCGGTGTCGCCGGTCAGCCCGCGCAGGGTCAGCGCCAGGGTGATGACGATGCCGGGGGCCAGGCTGTCATGGCCGTGCCGCAGCATCAGGTTGGCGTTGCGCAGCGCCATCAGCGCGAACAGCTCAGGCTGCAGCGAGTCATGGGCGTCCGGCGCCAGGCGGAACAGCAGCTGCATCGCCCCGGCCAGCCGGCCGTCGGTCAGTCGCGGCAGGTCCAGCAGGGCCTCGGCGGGCCGCCCGGCCATCAGCGCCTGGAAGGCCTCGAACTCCGCGCCCACCGCCGCCCGCTGCGCCTCCTGGGTCGCGGGCAGGTCGATGTCGGCCAGGCGCAGCGCGGTCAGCCCGGCACTGATCGCCTGGGCGTACAGCGCCCGCGCATCCAGGGAGAGCACCTTCAGCAGGTGCAGGCGCAGGCGCCGCTCGTCGTCCCGCAGCCGGCCGAGCAGGTCGTCGAACGCCGCCTCGAAGCCGGCATGGTCCTGGGTCAGCACCCGGCATTCGGCCAGCAGCAGCGCGGCCTCGGCGATTTCGTCGGGACCGGTGTCCCACAGCGCCGGATCGATCAGGCGCATGCCGGTCTCGGCATAGTCGCGCGCCGGGCCCAGCGCGGCGGCGGCCCGGGCCCGGCGGGCGGCGAGCAGGTTGATCGCGGCGCAGCGGGCGCGGAATTCCGGGTCGTCGCCCGGGTCGCCGGCGCCGTTGAGGTGCAGGGCGATGGTGAAGGCCGCCGCCGGCAGGTCTTCCGGCCGAGTGGTGTCCAGCAGGTGCAGGCCGATGCGGCGGTGGATGGCGCAGCGATCGGTGGCCAGCTGGTGGGCGGCCTCGCGGATCCGGTCATGGGCGAAGCCGTACTCGCCGTCGCGGACCACCAGCATGCCGTCCGAGACTGCCGCGTCCAGGGCGCGGCGCAGCGCGGAATCCTCCAGCTCCAGGACCCGGCCCAGCACCGCGGTGTCGATCTGCATGCCCAGGCAGGCGGCGGCCGTGATCGGCCGCTGCACCGCGGGCGGCAAGTGGCCGATCCGCCCGGCCAGGAAGCCGACCACGTTGTCCGTTGCCTCGACCTGGGCGATGCGGTCGAGGTTCCAGCCGCCGGCGGCGCCGATCGCGCCGGTGTCCCACAGATGCTTCAGCAGCTGGCGCACGAACAGCGGGTTGCCCAGCGTCTTGGCGTGGATCAGCGCGGCAGCGGCCGCCGCCTGGCCCGGCGTGGCGCCGGCGACGCCGGCGAGCATGGCCCCGATGTCGCCCGGCTCCAGCGCCGCCAGCGCGATGTCGCGCCGGTCGGCGATGTGCTCGGCCAGGATCGCCAGGATGTCCGGCAGGGCGGCGCCGTCGTCGGCCGCCTCGTCGCGGCAGGTGGCGATCAGCAGCAGCCCGCCCGAAGCGGCGGCGCTGCAGATCGGGGCCAGCAGCTCGCCGCTGGCCTGGTCGGCCCATTGCAGGTCGTCCAGCACCAGCACCAGCGGATGCTCCGGCGCGGCGAAGACGGCGACGAAGTCATGCACCAGCTGGCCGAGCCGGTGCCGGGCCTCGACCGGGGCCAGCGACGGCAGCGCGGGCTGCGGCCCGATCAGCTGCCCCAGCACCGGAACCAGCGCGACCAGGGCGCCGGCATTGCGGCCCAGGGCGGCCGCCAGGGCCTCCCGCCACGCCGCCACCCGCTCATCCGGCTCGGTCAGCACGCCGCGGATCAGGGCGTCGAAGCCGCGCGCCAGGCCGAGATAGGGCATGTCGCGCTGCTGCTGCTCGAACTTGCCGACGGCGAAGCGGCCGCCGGCCTCCGCGACCGCATCGCGGATGCCGTGGGCCAGGGCGGATTTGCCGATGCCGGCGGCGCCGCCGATGCGCACGAACACCGTGTGCCCGGCCGCCGCCGTCCCCACCGCGTCGCGCAGCGCCGCCAGGGGGGCGGCGCGGCCATGCAGCGTCGGGTCGGACTCGAAGGGCACGGCGCCGCCGCCGGCCTTGAGCGCGAAGGGCGCGATCCGGCCGGTCGCCGCCAGCGCGGCGCGGCAGCGCTCCAGGTCCGCGGCCAGGTCGGCGGCGCTGCGGTAACGCTCCTCCGCCTGCTTCATCAGCAGGGTCTGCACGATCTCGGACAGGATGGCGGGGACCTCGGGCGCAATCGCCTGCAGCGGCGCGGGCCGCTTCGCCAGATGGGCGTGAAGCAGCTCGATCTCCTCGGCCCCTTCGAAGGGCGGCCGGCCGGTGAACAGCTGGTACAGCACGGCGCCGAGGGAATAGAGGTCGGCGCGGTGGTCGACCGGGCGGTTCATCCGGCCGGTGCGCTCGGGCGCGACGGCGCTGAGGTCGACCACCGCCGGCATGGCGTCCGCCGCGATGGTGGCGCCGGGGGGCAGCGCGACGGCGCCGCCGAAATCGATGATATTGACCCGCCGGTCGGCCGGGTTGACCACGATGTTGTCGGCCGAGATGTCGCCGTGCAGGGCGCCGGCCGCATGGACATGGGCCAGGCCGCGCGCCGCGGCCGTGGCCGCCTCCAGCCGGTCGGCCAGGGCCGGCCGGTGCTCCTGGACCCACTCGGCCAGGGTGATGCCGCCGATGTCCTGGAGCATCAGGGCGGGCCCGTCCGGCGAGGTCGGCAGCAGCGCGACGGCCTTGACCACGTCGTCGCTGGCGAAGCGCGAGATCAGGCCGTGCTCGTGGCGCAGCCGGTCGATCAGGCTGACGGTCGCCTCGGCGCCGCCGGCCTTCAGGATGACGCGCCGGCCGGTGCGGTCGAGGGTGGCGGCGAACACCGTGGTGCCGGCGGTGCGGCGGATGTCCTCGCCCCTGGTGTAGCGGTGCTCTTCGTCCGACACGTCCGGCCCTCCCGCGCAGGCCCCCGCCCGCCGTCCAGGATCAGTCTATATCGGTTTTCAATGCGATGTTCGCGCCCAGGTTGCGCAGGCCGCGCCCCGCTTCCCGTCGCGGCGGGGAAGCCGGGCGCGATTCTTCTGCATCAGCCCTCGCCCTGGCTCCAGGGGCCGTGGTGCTGGCCCTCGGCGTCGATCCGGCCGAAGCCGTGGGCGCCGAAGAAGTCGCGCTGGCCCTGGGTCAGGTCGGCGGTCGAGCGCGGCTGGCGCAGCGCCAGCCAGCGCGAGGTCGCGGCCGACAGGGCCGGCACCGCATGGCCGTGGCGGAAGGCCTCG
The DNA here is from genome assembly GCF_052115705.1 of Inquilinus sp. 2KB_23. Taxonomy (NCBI): domain Bacteria; kingdom Pseudomonadati; phylum Pseudomonadota; class Alphaproteobacteria; order Rhodospirillales; family Rhodospirillaceae; genus Inquilinus; species Inquilinus sp. 2KB_23. Next base: position 158,208 of record NZ_JBFRHF010000015.1, read on the forward strand.
GCCACCACCTCCGGCAGCGCCCCGGCGGCGGCCTCGAACAGCGGCGTCAGGCCCGGCGCCAGCACCAGCGACTCGATGTCCGGCGTCTGGTCGTACGCCGAGGCGATGCGGTCCAGCAGGGTCGAGCGGATGATGCAGCCGGCGCGCCAGATCCGGGCGACCTCGGCCAGCGGCAGCTTCCAGCCGTATTCGCGCGAGGCCGCCGACATGATGGCGAAGCCCTCGGTGTAGGCCAGGATCTTGCCGGCCAGCAGCGCCTGCTCCAGCAGCTCGATCGCCGCCTCGCGGTTGCCGGCCAGCGTCAGCGGCTGGGCCGCGCCCGGGAAGCGCTCGGACAGGGTCTTGCGCAGGGCGCGCTCGGCCGAGACGCCGCGCGCCTCCACCGCCGCGGTGATCGAGGAGGCGGGGGCGCCCAGCGCCAGCGCCTCGATCGCCGACCAGCGGCCGGTGCCCTTCTGGCCGGCGCTGTCGACGATGACGTCGACCAGCGGCTTGCCGGTCTTGGGGTCCACCGTCTTCAGCACCGTGGCGGTGATGTCGACGAGGTAGGAGGACAGCGGGCCCTTGGACCAGCGCTCGAACACGTCGCCGATCTCGGCCGGGGTCAGCCCCAGGCCGCGGCGCAGCAGGCCGTAGATCTCGCCGATCATCTGCATGTCGGCATATTCGATGCCGTTGTGGATGGTCTTGACGAAGTGGCCGGCGCCGTCGGTGCCCAGTAGGGCGCAGCACGGCGTGTCCTGGAACTTGGCCGCGATCGCCTCGAAGATCGGCTTGACCCGGGCGTACACCTCGGGCTTGCCGCCGACCATGATCGACGGGCCGTGGCGCGCCCCTTCCTCGCCGCCGGACACGCCGACGCCGAGATAGGCCAGCCCGACTTCGGCCAGGGCATGCTCGCGCCGCACCGTGTCGTGGAAATTGGCGTTGCCGGCGTCGATCAGGGCGTCGCCCTTGTCCATCAGCGGCTGCAGCCGGGCGGCGGTCTCGTCGACGGCGTCGCCGGCCTGCACCATCAGCAACAGGGCGCGCGGCTTCTTCACCGCGGCCACCAGATCCTCTGGCGTGTGGCAGGCCACCAGGTTCTTGGCCAGCGGGCCGGCCAGCGCGATGGCCTCGTCGATGCGCTCGACGCTGCGGTTGTACAGCGCGACCCGGAAGCCCTTCTCCGCCATGTTGAAGGCGAGGTTCCGGCCCATCACGCCCAAGCCGACGACTGCGATATCCGCGTCGCTCATATCCATGCCTCTTTCTGTCCGCTGATGATCAGACGGCCCAACGATCGGAGGCTATCGATAGTAAACCGTTGGTTACTTGTCCATGGCGGTGGTGGGGCCGTAAGGGTCAGAGCAGGTGTCGCGTCAGGGCTTCGACCACCACAGCGCGAGCCTCGCGCGCCCGGCCCAGCAGCCGGGTCTGGGCGATGAAGCCGTGCGGCACGTCGGGATAGACCTTGAGGTCGTGCGGCACGCCGGCCCGGGTCAGCCGGTCGTCGAGGTTGCGGGTGTCGTCGAGCAGCGGGTCGAGGCCGGCGGCAAGCAGCAGCAGCGGCGGCAGGCCTTCGAGATCCGCCGTCAGCGGCGCGGCCACGGCGCTGGTGCGCAGCGCCGGGTCGGGCAGGTACTGGTCCCAGAACCAGTCCAGCTTCGCGGTCGACAGGCCATAGCTGCCGTCGCCGAAGGCATGGTGCGACGGGCTGTCATGGTCGGCGGACAGCATGCCGTAGACGATCGCGCCGAAGCGCAGGGGCGGATCGCCGGCATCGCGCAGCTGCAGCAGCGTGGTCAGGGCCAGGTTGCCGCCGGCGGAATCGCCGCCGATGCCGATCCGGCCGGCATCGATGCCCAGCGCCGCCGCGTTGTCCCGCAGCCAGCCGATGGCGCCGACCGCTTGGTCGCGCGCCGTCGGGAACTTGTGTTCGGGCGCCAGGGCATACTCCAGCCCCACCACCACGACCCCGGCGTCGCGCGCGACCTCGCGCTTCCAACGGTCCAGCGAGTCGATGTCGCCGATCGCGAAGCCGCCGCCATGGGCGTGCAGATAGGCGGGCAGCGGGCCGGTGGCGCCGTCGGGGTAGTACAGCCGGACCCGCAGCGGCGGCGACAGATGCGCCAGCACATGCTCCTCGATCCGGGCCAAGGGTGGCGGGTCCTGGTTGAGAAAGGCCTGGTAGGTGCGGGCGTGGCCGCGCGCCACCAGGGTCGGGGTCGCCAGCACGTCGGCCTGGACGATGCCGCTGTCGCGCAGCAGCGCCTGGACGGCGAGGAATTCGGGGTTCAGCTCGGGGCGGACGAGGGAATCCGGCATGGCGCGTCCTTGACGGTCAACGGGCGTCGCGGGTGGTGCCGCGTGCGGCAGCCCAGAAGCGGTCCAGCAGGAGCAGCGGCAGCGGCTCGGCGAAGGGCAATGGCCGGACCCGGCCGGGCGGCCGGGGTTCGCCATCGGTGTCATCGACCGGCTGCGCGCTTTCCAGCGCGTGGATCAGCCATCCGATCGTATCCATCCCGTGACTCCCGATGCAAGGTGCCGGGGGGTCGCCCCTCAGAACGTCTCCAGCCAGGGCCGCAGCTCGACCTCCCAGGTCCAGGCGCTGCGCGGCTGCTGCAGCACGGCGAGGTAGCTCTGCGCGATCGCGTCGGGGTCCAGCGTGCTGTCGGGCCGGTCCGGCGATCCCTGATGCGCGGCGTCGCGGATCTGGCCATCGATCACGAAATGGGCGACATGGATGCCCTGCGGTGCCAGCTCGCGCGCCATGCTCTGGGCCAGGCCGCGCAGGGCGAACTTGCCCATGGCGAAGGGGCCGGAGCGGGCATAGCCCTTGACGCTGGCCGAGGCGCCGGTGAACAGGATGGCGCCGCGGCCGTGCGGCAGCATCCGCCGCGCCGCCTGCTGCCCGACCAGGAAGCCGCCGAACGCCGTCACCGCCAGCACTCGCTCGACCCCGGCGGGGTCGAGGTCGACCAGCGGGCCGCGCAGCCGGCCGCTGGCGTTGTAGATCACCACGTCGGGGTCGCCGAACCGGGCCTGCACCGCGTCGAACAGCCCGGCCACCGCACCGGCATCGGCGGTGTCGGCGGCGAAGGCGACGGCGCCGGTCTCCTCGACCAGCGGCTGCAGCTTGGCGGTGTCGCGGGCGGCCAGGGCGACCTGCAGCCCCTGCTTCGCCAGCAGCCGGGCCAGCGACGCGCTCAGGCCGCTGCCGGCACCGACGATCAGGGCGGTCTTGTGGGTCTCGAGGGTCATGGCTGTCTGTCCGAAATATCGAAGGCAGGGCGCGAAGGTAGCATCCGGCAGGTCAGCCGGCCGGTTGAATCGCACCATAGGCGCCGCGCCAGTACAGCAGGGCGTCATCGGCCGGCACCCCGTGCAGGGCGCGCACCCGGCCGATCAGGATGGCGTGGGAGTGGCGGTCGATCCGCTCCTCCAGCTCGCAGTCGAAGGCGACCAGGGCGTCGGCCAGGATCGGCGCGCCGGTGGCGAGGTCCAGCCACTCGGCCCCGGCGAAGCGCTCGGCCCCCTTCTCGCCGTTGCGGCCGGAGAAGCGGTCGGCGATCGCCTGCTGCGAGGCCGCCAGCACGTTGACGCCGAAATGCCCGTGCCGGACCAGCAGCGGCCAGGCCGAGGCGGAGCGGTTGACGCACAGCAGCAGGGTCGGCGGGTCGACCGACAGCGACACCATCGAGGTGGCGGTCAGGCCGTTGCGCTCCGCCCCCCGCCCGACGGTGACGATGCTGACCGCCCCGGCCAGGTGGCGCATGGCGCCGCGGAAGGCGTCGGAGGCGACCGGCGGCGGCTCGAGGCTGGTGCTGGCCAGGGCCATCAGGGTGTCGAGGCTCATTTCGCGGCCGTGGCGTTGGTGCCGAAGCTGCGGTCGAACGCGGCGGAGACGTCGAGCGCAGCGGGCAGCACGTGGTGGCGGGTGAACAGATCGGCCTCGCCCTGGGTCTCGGCGACGACCGCGTCGTCGATCGCGATCGGCGTCTCCTGCTTGGTGCGCAGCGAGCGCAGGGCGATGTCTTCGGGAATGCGGGTCAGGGCGGAGATCTGGGCCGCGATCGGCTCGGGGTGCTGCAGCGCCCACAGCTTCGCCCGCTCGACCCGGCGGTGGAAGTCCAGCACCGCGTCGCGCTTGCCGGCGATGGCGTCGTCATGCGCCAGCTCGAAGGTCTTGCTGGGGTAGACCCCGGCGGCGTCGGCGACCACCCGGGCCCCGTCGCCGACCACGGCCATCGAGACATAGGGCTCCCAGATCACCCAGGCATCGACCGAGCCGGCGGCGAAGGCCGATTTGGCGTCGGTCGGGCCGAGGAACACCAGGGTGACATCGTCCGGCGTCAGTCCGGCATGCTCCAGCAGGCCCAGCGCCTCGAAATGGCCGTTGCCGCCGCGGTTGACGGCGATGCGCTTGCCCCTCAGGTCGGCAAAGCTCTGCGCCGGCGAATCCTTCGGCACCAGCACGGCGTTGGCGCCCGGCTGCGACCGGGTGGCGCCGATCACCTTGACCGGGGCGCCGGCGGCATAGACGAAGAGATAGGGGATGTCGCCGGTGAAGCCGACATCCAGCGCCCCGGCGTTCAGCGCCTCCAAGAGCGGCGCGGCGGCCGGGAACTGCGACCATTCGATGGTGTAGGGCACGTCGTCCAGGGCGTGCGCAGCCTCCAGCAGCGAGCGCACGCCGGCCACCTGGTCGCCGACGCGCAGCACGGTCTCGGCGCGGGCCGCGGGCAAAGCGGCGACGGCCAAAGCGAGGCCGAGGAAGAGGCGCCGGACCATTCGGGGACCGATCATTTCTTGCCGAGCTCCGCCAGCACCGGATCGTTGAACGACCGGTCAAGGATTGCGCCGGCATCCAGCTTGGTCTGGATCAGCCCGGCGCGGAGATAGAGGTCGATGGTGCGCTGCTCGTCGCTCACCACCGCGTCGTCGATCGCCGCGGGACGGATGTCGCGGCGGGCGAAGTATTGCAGCGCCACATTCTCCGGCAGGCCGACCAGCTTGCTCCAGCTCGCGGCATAGGCGGGGTAGTTGCTGGTGCCCCAGTTGCGGGCCTTGGCCAGCCGGCCGACGAAATCCTGCAGCGCCTCGCGCTTGCCGTCGATCGCATCGTCGCGGGCGACGAAGAAGCTCAGGCCCGGGGTGATGCCGTTGCCGTTGACCACCCGGCGGGCGCCCTCCAGCAGCTCCAGCTGCGAGGTGTAGGGCTCCCAGGTCGACCAGGCGTCGATGGCGCCGCTGGACAGGGCGGCCTTGGCCTCGGCCGGCAGCAGGAACACGATGTTGACCGCGTCGGGCTTCAGCCCGGCATTCTCCAGCGCCGCCAGGATCAGCTGGTGGCCGATCGAGCCGCGGCCGGTGCCGATGTTCTTGCCGACCAGGTCCTGCAGGCTCTTCACCGGCGAATCCCCCGGCACCACGATGGCGAGGCCGTCCTGCTTCGACCGGATCGCGGCGATCGCCTTGACCGGAACCCCGGCCGCGGCGGCGAAGGTGAAGGGGGCGTCGCCGACGCTGCCGGCGTCGATGGCATCGGCGTTCAGCGCCTCCAGCAGGGGCGCCGCGGCCGGAAACTCGCTCCATTCGATGCGGTAGGGCAGGTCGGCCAGGGCGCCCGCCGCCTCCAGCACCGCCCGGGCATCGCCCTTCTGGTCGCCGATCCGCAGCACGGTCTCGGCCTGGGCCGCACCGGTCATCGCCAAGGCGACCGCGAGGCCGGCCAGGATGCGCTTCATCGTAAGTTCTCCAAACGGGCCGGGCTTGCCCTTTTTGATGTCATTGCCCGGCTTGACCGGGCAATCCAGGGGCCATCGAGAGCCGCTCTGGCCGCCCCTGGATGCCACGGTCGAGCCGTGGCATGACAATGAGGAACGGTTGCGTTTACTCCGCCGCGTTGGCGCTGGCCTGCACCCGGTCGGCGACCAGCTTGCGGGTCAGCGGGATCAGCTCGCGGCCATAGTCGATGGCGTCCTCCAGCGGGTCGAAGCCGCGGATCAGGAAGGTGGTGACGCCGAGGTCGTAATAGTCCAGCAGCGCGTCGGCCACCTGCTCCGGCGTGCCGACCAGGGCGGTCGAATTGCCCTTGGCGCCGGTCAGCGCGGCGATGCCGGTCCACAGCCGCTTGTCCAGCCGGGGGCCCTGGGCGGCGGCGGCCAGCAGGCGCTGCGACCCGGAATTGGCCGGCTCGACGGTGCGCTTGTAGCCGGTCTTGTCCTGCACCGCGCGCGCCTGCTCCAGGATCGCGTCGGCGCGGGCCCAGGCCTTTTCCTCGGTGTCGGCCAGGATCGGCCGCAGCGACAGGCTGAAGCGCAGCTGGCGGCCGTGCTTCGCCGCGGAGGCCCGCACCCGGCCGGTCAGCTCGCGCACCTGGGCGTGGGTCTCGCCCCACAGCGCATAGATGTCGGCGTGCTTGCCGGCGACCGCGATCGCCGCGTCCGAGGCGCCGCCGAAATAGATCGGGATGTGCGGGCCGCGCACCGATTTGACGGCGGAAAAGCCGCGCTCGAACCGGTAGTTCGCGCCCTGGTGGTCGAACGGCGCGTCGCTGGTCCAGATCTTGCGCAGGATGTCGAGATACTCGTCGGTGCGGGCGTAGCGCTCATCCTTGGTCAGGAAGTCGCCATCCTGGCGCAGCTCGGCGTCGTCGCCGCCGGTGATGATGTGCACGGCGACGCGGCCGCCGGTCAGCTGGTCCAGCGTCGCGAATTGTCGCGCCGCCAGGGTCGGGGCGGTGAAACCCGGCCGGTGGGCGATCATCAGCCCCAGCCGTTCGGTCACCGAGGCGGCATGGCCGGCGATCAGGATGCTTTCCGGCGAGGTCGAGTGGAAGGCGACCAGGGCGCGGTCGAAGCCGGCGGCGTCATGCGCCCGCGCCACGGTCTCGATGTAGTTGACGTCGACCACCGGGCCGGTCGCCGGCCGGGTCTCGGAGAAGTCGCGGGTGCCGATGAAACCGATGAATTCGACGCTCATGGCGGGATCCTCGAAAGCTGTCAGAGACCCAGGGCGAGGCGGCCGGCGGCAAGCCGAACCGAATCGTCCTGGGGCGTGTGGATGCGGGCGCACAGCACGTCGCGGTAATGGCGCTCCAGCGGGTTGGCGCGGGACAGGCCGGGGTTGCCGGTCAGCTTCACCGCGATCTCGACCGCGGCGATGGCGTTGCCGGTGACGGTCAGCTTGATCAGCCCGCTCTCGCTCGGCGAGGGCGGCCTTCCGTCATCGACGTCGCGGGCGGCGCTGGCGATCAGCCGGGCGTTCACCGCCAGCAGCGCCTCGATCTCGCCGACCGCATCCTGCATCCGGGGCAGGGTGGCCAGGGCGGCGCCGAGATTGGCCGGCACCCGGCTCTTGAGGAAGCCGATGAACCAGTCGCGCGCCGACCGGGCGACGCCGTCGTAGAGGGCGCCGATCAGCAGCGCGCTCCAGGCCGACTTGCCCGGCTCCGGCACGCGCCAGGCCTGGGGCGGGCGCAGGTCGACGGCGTGGTCCAGCGGCACCAGCACGTCGTCCAGGATCACGTCATGGCTGTTGGTGGCGCGCATGCCGAGCTGGTCCCAGCTCTCGACCACCTTGATGCCCGGCGCATCGGCCGGAACCAGGATGGTGCCGACCCGCGGCTCGGCCTCGTCGGTGGTGGCCCACACCGCCAGCCAGGACAGGATCGGGATGCCGGTGGAGAAGATCTTGTGGCCGGAAACGCGCCAGCCCTCCGGCGTGCGCCGGGCGATGGTCGCCGGCAGCCCGCCGCGGGCGGGGGATCCCAGCTCCGGCTCGACCCGCAGGGCGTTGATCACCGAGACGCCGGCGGCGGCCTCGCGGCCCAGCTTTTCCGCCAGATGCGCCGGCCAGCCGCGCTCCTCGATCGAGGCGTGCTGCAGGTACTGCATCGACAGCACCAGCGCCGTCGACGGTTCGCCCCGGGCGATGCCGCCGACCGCCAGCGTGGCGTCCTGCAGCCCGCCGCCCTGGCCGCCGAAGCGGCGCGGCGTGATCAGGGACAACAGGCCGGCCTCGGCCAGCCGATCGAAATTGGCGAAGGGGAACGCGCCGCTGCGGTCATGCTCCGCCGCGGTCACGGCGAACTCCGCGGCCAGGGTGGCGACGGTCTCGGCGAGGCTCGGCGGCGCGTCGATGCTGCGCAGCGGCGGGTCCGGTCGGGCCATCGCCTAGGCGCCGGCCGGCGAGGGAACGGCGACGCCGGCCGAGGCCGCACGGCCGGCGGGCGGGCGGGCCGGGGCCTGGGCGGTGAAGTCGCCCTCGAACTCGTCGACCCCGAGATCGGCCAGCAGCTTGGCCCGCAGCCGGATGAAGCCAGGGTCGCCATGGCGCCGCGGCCGATCCAGCGTGATCGGAATGTCGGTGGCGATGCGGCCATCGGCCAGCACCAGCACCCGGTCGGCCAGCAGCAGCGCCTCGTCGACGTCGTGGGTGACCAGCAGCACGGCAGGACGGTGGGTCTGCCACAGCGACCCGACCAGCCCCTGCATCTTCAGCCGGGTCAGGGCGTCGAGCGAGGCGAAGGGTTCGTCCAGCAGCAGCAGGCGCGGCTCGCGCACCAGCGCCCGGGCCAAGGCGGTGCGCTGGGCCTCGCCGCCCGACAGGGTCAGCGGCCAGGCGTCGACGCGGTGCGACAGCCCGACCTCCTGCAGCGCGGCGACGGCGCGGTCATGCGCGTCCCTGCCGCCGAGGCCCAGCGCGACGTTGCGCCAGACGCTCTTCCACGGCAGCAGCCGCGGCTCCTGGAACACCACGGTGCGCTCGGACGGCACGGTGACGGTGCCGGCCGGGGCCGGGTCGAGGCCGGCCAGGGTGCGCAGCAGCGTCGACTTGCCGGAGCCGCTGCGGCCCAAAAGGGCGACGAAGGCGCCGTCGGCAATGTCGAGGTCCAGCCCGTCGAGGATGTTGGGGCCGCCGAAGGACCGGGTCAGGCCGCGGATGCGGACGACATCAGGCCGCGTGGCCTCGATCGGTTCGGCGGTGGGGCGATGAAGGGCGGCGGAGAGGGGCACAGGGCTCACTCCTTCACGAAGCTGGGGCGCCAGCGCAGGACGCTGCGCTCGATGATGCGGACCAGCTGGTCGGCGCCGAGGCCGAGCAGCGCGTAGACGATCAGCCCGACGAAGATGATGTCGGTGCGCAGGAAGTCGCGCGCGGTCATCACGAGGTAGCCGATGCCGCTGGAGGCGTTGATCTGCTCGCCGATCACCAGGCTCAGCCAGGCGGTGCCGAGCGAATAGCGGAAGCCGACCAGGGCCGAGGGCAGGGCGCCCGGCAGGATCACCTGGCGCACCAGCTCGCGCTGCGACAGGCCGAACACGCTGGCCGCCTCGACCAGCTTGGCGTCGACGCTGCGGATGCCGGCGAACAGGGTCAGGTAGATCGGGAAGGCCGAACCCAGCGCCACCAGGGCGATCTTGGGGGTCTCGCCGATGCCGAACCACAGGATGAACAGCGGCACCAGCGCCAGGAAGGGCAGGGTGCGCAGCATCTGCATGGTGGCGTCGACCAGGTCCTCGCCGCGGCGCGACAGCCCGGCGATCAGGGCCAGCACGGTGCCGGTCGAGACGCCGATCACCAGCCCGGCGGTGACCCGGCCGAGCGAGACCAGCAGGTGCTGCAGCAATTCGCCGGAGGCGAGCAGCGACCAGAAGGTGACGATGATGGTGGCCGGCGAGGCGATCGAGCGCGCCGGGATGAAGCCGACGGAGGAGCCGGCCTGCCACAGCAGGATGATCACCAGCGGCGGGATGAAGCGGCGGAAGCGGTCGATCCGGCCCGTGACCGCACCGGAAGCCTGGGACAGGGAGAGGGTGGCCAAGGCGGTGTCCTGTTGCCACGACATGGGGGAATGACGGGCGACCCGTCGCTGCGTCTGTCCATATTGTCGGATGGCGTGTTGAAGTCAATGTGATTTTGGTTACAATAACATATTATTTATGTATTATATAAGCTGTTGATATCGCGAATGGCAGGCCGCGATAGTGGGGCGTGTCGCGAGCCGGAAGCGCCTGCTGCATGGCAGTGGTGCGACCTATTCAACACAAAATTGTGGTCTTGAGTGTAGTTTTCCCGTGCGGGAAACGGCCTTTCGGCCAGCCTCCCCGTGCCCTATCCCTATCCGATCCCTGGGCCGATTCCCGGGAGCGACCCGCCGGAGCCGACATGACCAGTCCGAATGGCCGCGTGGCCGAGCATGAGATCGACGCGCTGTTCCTGCGGCGCTGGTCGCCGCGGGCCTTCACGCCCGAGGCGATCCCGGAGGCGGAGCTGCTGCGCTTCTTCGAGGCGGCGCGCTGGGCGCCCTCGGCCTTCAACTCGCAGCCCTGGCACTTCATCTACGCCCGCCGCGACACCGAGCGCTGGCCGGTCTTCCTCGACATCCTCAGCGAATGGAACCGCAGCTGGGCCCACCAGGCCGCGGCGCTGATCGTGGTGACCTCGAAGGCCAGCTTCGACCAGCCGGGCAAGGGCGAGACCCAGCTGCCGACCCATTCCTTCGACGCCGGCGCGGCTTGGTCGAACTTCGCGCTGCAGGCATTGCTGTCCGGCTGGCACACCCATGGCATGGCGGGTTTCGACGGCGCCAAGGCCCGCGACCTGCTGGGCGTTCCGGCGAATTACGGGGTCGATGCGGTGATCGCGATCGGCCGGATCGGCGACAAGGCGACCCTGCCGGAGAAGCTGCAGGCGCGCGAGGTGCCCAGCGGCCGCAACCCCCTGGCCAGCATCGTCTCCGAAGGCGCTTTCCGCGGCGATTGACCGAACGACCGGTCAGCGTTTGGCCGTGGCGGAACTCACTCTTTTTGTCATTGCCCGGCTTGACCGGGCAATCCAGGGGCCATCGAGAGTGGCTCTTGCCGCCCTGGATGCCACGGTCAAGCCGCGGCATGACAAATTGGAGGAAAGTACATTTAACCTACTAATAGTGTTATTAATTTCTATTTGACTGTTTATGACTGATATATTCTCCTGTCCACATCGCCCTGCTTGCGGCCACCGGCCCGGCAGGCCTCCACCTCTCTCCTCGAAGGCTCGCCATGCCGCCCTTCGCCCCCGCTGTCCCCGTATCCCGCCGCTCACTCCTGGCCGGCGGGGCCGGCCTGCTCGCGCTGGCCGCGATCCCCGGCCTGTCCCGGGCCGCCGCGCCGGTCGATTTCGCCGGGGTCACGGTGCGGGCGGCGAAGTACAAGGGGCGTGAGGACAACCTGCTGCGCGCCGCCGGTCAGCTCGACACGCCCTATGCCGTGACCTTCGGCGAATTCGCCTCGGGCAATGTCATCGTCGAGGCAATGAACGCCGGCGCGGTCGATGTCGGGTCGATGAGCGAGATCCCGCCGGTCTTCGCCGCGGTCGCCGGCGCCCGGATCAAGGCGGTCGCGATCATCGCCGACGACGTCAACAACCAGGTCGTGCTGGTGCCGAAGGACAGCCCGATCCGCACCCCGGCCGACCTCGCCGGCAAGCGCGTCGGCTATGTCCGCGCCACCACCACCCAGTACTATCTGGCGCGGATCCTGAAGGCGGCCGGCCTGTCCTTCGGCGACATCACCGGCGTGCCGCTGACCCCGGCCGACGGCCGCGCCGCCTTCGACCAGGGCGCGATCGACGCCTGGGCGATCTACGGCTATTCCGTGCCGATCACCATCGCCGCCTCGGGCGCGCGGGTGCTGGTCACCGCCAACGGCTATCTCTCCGGCAACTACATCTACGCGGCGCGGGAAGAGGCGCTGGCCGACCCGGCGCTGTCGGCCGCGATCGGCGACTACCTCCTGCGGATGAAGCGGGCCTGGGCCTGGCAGCAGGCGCATCTCGAGGATTGGGCGACGATCTTCAGCGGCGCCATCGGCGTGCCGCGCGACATCGTGCTGAGCCAGCTGCGCAACGCCAGCCAGCCCAACGACCTGCGGCCGGTGACCGACGACGCCGTCGCCTCGGTCCAGGCGGTCGCCGACACCTTCATCGAGCTCGGGCTGATCCCCGGCCCGGTCGATGTCGCGCCGCTGTTCGACCGCCGCTTCAACGCGCTCCTGGCGAAAAGCGCATGATCGCCCGGGTGCCGCGCATCGTTTCGCACCTGCCGGATGCGGTGACCGGTCGGGTCGCCAGCCATGCCTCGCGGCCGCAGCTGCTGCGGTCGGCCTCCGACGCGCCGCCCTGGGACGTGCCCGACGGGGCCGAGGTGCTGCTGACCCGGCCCTCCGCCGGCTGGTTCAAGGCGCCCGCCGCGCCGCCGCGCGGCTGGCCCTTCGGGCTGCGCTGGATCGAGGTCACCTCGACCGGAGTCGACTGGTTCCCGTCCTGGCTGTTCGACGGCCCGTCGGTCACCTGCGGCCGCGGCATCAACGCCGTGCCGATTGCCGAATACGTCCTGGCCGCCGTGCTGCTGCACGAGAAGCGGCTGGACGAGCTGCGGGTCTATGGCCCCGCGGATTGGCGCCAGGCGCCGCTCGGCGGGCTGGAGGGCAAGACGCTCGGGCTGGTCGGCTTCGGCTCGATCGGCCGGGCGGTGGCGCGCCGCGCCCAGGCCTTCGGCCTGCGGGTCACGGCGCTGCGCCGCGGCGGGGCCGACACCGGCGATCCCTCGGTGGTCTCGGCCTGGAGCCTGCAGGACCTCGTCGCCGAAGCCGACCATCTGGTGCTGGCGGTGCCGCTGACGCCGGAGACGGCGAAGCTGATCGACCGGGACATCCTGTCCCGGGTCAAGCCGGGGCAGCATCTCGTCAACATCGCCCGCGGCGGGCTGATCGACCAGGAGGCGCTGGTCGCGGCCCTGGATGACGGCCGGCTGGCGGCCGCCACGCTCGACGTCACCGACCCGGAGCCGCTGCCGGACGGCCATCCCCTCTACACCCATCCGCGGGTGCGACTGACCCCGCATGTGTCCTGGAGCGCACCGGACGGCGATGAGCGGCTGGCGCGCAAGGTGCTCGACAATCTCGACCGCTATGTCGCCGGGGCGCCGCTCGCCGACCTGGTCGACCCCGCCCGCGGCTATTGAAGGATTTCCCCCATGAGCTCAGCCACCGTCGCCGCCCGTGCCCGCGACTTCTTCGTCCTGCCGCGCCATGACTCGGTGGCGGCGGAGCGGCTGCACCGCAAGCAGCGCCTCGCCGCCGCCTTCCGCATCTTCTCGCGGCGCGGCTTCGACCAGGGCCTGGCCGGCCACATCACCGCCCGCGACCCGGAATGGACCGACCATTTCTGGGTCAACCCGCTGGGCAAGCATTTCGGCCAGATCCGCGTCTCCGACCTGCAGTTGGTCAACGAGCATGGCGAGATCGTCGAGGGCGACCAGCCGATCAACGAGGCCGCCTTCGTCATCCACGCCGCCATCCACAAGGCGCGGCCGGATGTGATCGCCGCCGCCCACACCCATTCGACCTACGGCAAGGCGTGGTCGACCCTGGGCCGGACGCTGGACCCGATCACCCAGGATTCCTGCAGCTTCTACGGCGACCACGGCCTCTACGGCGAATTCCACGGCGTGGTGCTGGAGGCGGAGGAGGGCGAGCGCATCGTCCGGGCGCTGGGGGCCAGGAAGGCGCTGATCCTGCAGAATCACGGCTTCCTCACCGCCGGCCCGTCGGTCGAGGCGGCGGCGTGGTGGTACCTGGCGATGGACAACGCCGCCCAGACCCAGCTGCTGGCCGAGGCCGCGGGCAAGCCGATCGTGCTCGACCACGAGACCGCGAAGTTCACCTATGACCGGGTTGGCGGCCCGACCGGCGGCGCCCTCAGCTTCAAGCCGCTGTGGGACTGGATCGTCGCGGCCGAGCCCGACCTGCTGGACTGACCGGCCGGCCTCTTTCGCGTTGCGTTCAATTTAAACTGTCATGCCCGGACTTGATCCGGGCATCCAGAGACTGTCGACATCTTCTGGATTGCCGGGTCAAGCCCGGCAATGACAGTAAAAAATCGAGTTCAATATTCCAGGTCTCCAGCTCCCGTCGGGGGGACGGGGGAGGGGGAAGGCCCGGCCGGGACCGACGTCGCGGCTGGGCCTTCCGATTTGCGGCCGGTCAGGCGTGCTGGTCGATGCCGGCGGCCTCGGCGGCCAGGCCGGCGGACAGCAGCCGGGCCTCGGCCCCGGCCGGGGCGCTGAGCAGCAGGCTGGTCGGCAGGCCGCGCCCGTCCCGGCCGGTCGGCAGCGCCAGGCCGCACAGGTCGAGGGTGTTGCCGATCATGGTGTTGCGCAGGGTGCGGACGTTGGTGCGATGGAACAGGTCGACGTCGGCCTCCAGCGCCGCGATCTCCGGCGCGGCATGGGGCACCGTCGGCATCGCCAGCAGCGCGCCGTCCAGCTCGGCCACCATCGCCGGCTTCAGTCGCTGCCGCATCTCCTGGATCGCCAGCAGGTCATAGGCCGACATCCGCTTGCCGCCCAGGATGCGCGAGACCACGCGGTTGTCGACCCGCTCGGCGTCCGGCCCCTCGATCAGGTCGCGGTGCAGGACGTAGGCCTCCGCTGCGGTCAGGGCGCCCCGGGCGGCGCCGACCGCCATGACCTCGTCCAGGATGGCGATCCGCCGCCGCTCGATCCGCGCGCCGCCTGCGGCCAGGGTCGCCAGCGCCCGCTCGAAATTGGCGATGACGCCGTCCTCGGCCTGGTCGAACACCACATTCTCCGGTACCACGATGCGCAGCCCAGCCAGGTCGCCGCGGCGGATGTCGGTGGCGACGGCGCGGCGCAGCGCTGCGTCCAGCAGGATGCAGTCCTCCACCGTCCGCGCCAGCGGCCCGACTGTGTCCAGGGTGCGGGACAGCGGGAACACACCGGTCTTGTCGATCCGGCCTTCCGAGGTCTTCAGCCCGACCAAGCCGTTGAAGGCGGCGGGGATGCGGACCGACCCGCCGGTGTCGGTGCCGATGGCGCAGGGCGCCAGGCCGCGCGCCACCGCGACGGCGGAGCCGGAGGACGACCCGCCGGGCGCCCGCGGCGTCACCGCGTCGAACGGGTTGGCCGGGGTGCCGTAATGCGGGTTCAGCCCCAGGCCGGAATAGGCGAATTCGCTCAGATTGGTCTTGCCCAGGCTGACCATGCCGGCCTGGGCCAGGCTGTGGGCGATCGGTGCGTCGGCCTTGGCCGGGGGCGCGTTGCGCAGCACCTCGGCGCCGGCGGTGGTGGTGGTGCCGGCCAGGTCGACCAGGTCCTTCCAGGCGATCGGCACGCCGTCCAGCGGCCCCAGCGGCCGGCCGGCGCGATAGCGCCGGGCGCTCGCCGCAGCCTCTGCCCGGGCGCGGTCCGCGGTCAGGGAGATGAAGACCGCCTGGTCGGGGCAGCTGCGGATGCGGTCGAGGAAGAATTCGGTGACGGCGACGGGGTCGGTCTCGCCGGCCAGGTACAGCCGGCCGATGGCGGCGGCGGAGAGGGCGGAGAGGCGGTCGGTGTCCATGCGCGTCGACTTTCCCAGGCGGCCGGATGCAAAGCGTGCACTCGACCAGCCGCCGGCCGGTTTGTCGATATAGGTTTTGCGCAAGCCGGACGTTTCCGTGGATAGGCCTCTAACCCATCTGTCATTGCCTGGCTTGACCGGGCAATCCAGGGGCCATCAAGCACCGCTCTGGCCGCCCCTGGATGCCACGGTCAAGCCGTGGCATGACAGGTGACGGAGGCGGCATCGCTCTGGAATTCTCCAGCCGGTTGCCGCTCTCTTGAGTGCAGCCGTGCCCGTCTAAGGCCGCTGTTCCAGCCCGCACCATTCGGCGACGAACAGGGCCAGCACCTCGGCCACCTGCATCATGCTGTCGATCGACACCCATTCGTCGATGCCGTGATAGCCGCCGCCGACGGCGCCGTAGCAGGTCGCCGGGATGCCGCCATAGATCTCGAAGAAGCGGGCGTCGGTGGTGGCGGTCGACGCCATGGTCGCGATCGGCGCGCCGGCGATCCGCTGATGCGCCGCCGACAGGGTGGTCATCAGCGGCGTGTCGGTCGCCATCACGCAGCCCTCGGCCTGGAAGCCGCGGTACTCGACCGCCACGGTGGCGCCCTTCAGCTCGCGACGCTCACGCACGGCCTGGTCGATCCGGCCCTCCAGCGCCGCCTTGACCGCCGACAGGGTCATGCCGGGATAGAAGCCGACGCGGATGTCGACCGCGGCGGTGCAGGGCACGCTGGAGGCCCAGTCGCCGCCCTCGATCCGGCCGAGGTTGAAGTTCACGGGGTGGACATGGTCGCGGTACAGCGCGTGGCGATGCGCCGGCTCGTTCCACTCCGCCTCCAGCCCGCGCAGCGCGTCGAACAGGGCGTAGGCCGCCTCGATCGCGTTGATGCCGGCGGAGGTGTCCAGCACATGCGCCGGCTTGCCGGTGATCCGCACTGTCAGCCACATCACGCCGAGCTGCCCGACCAGCAGGCTCTGGTCGAACGGCTCCGGGATCACCGCGGCATCGGCCTTGTAGCCGCGGGCCAGGCAGGAAAGGGCGCCGTTGCCGGTGCACTCCTCCTCGATCACCGATTGCAGGAACACCGGCGCCGCCGGCTGCAGCCCCAGCGCCCGCAGCGCATGGATCGCGGCGCAGTAGGCGGCGATGCCGGACTTCATGTCGCCGGCGCCGCGGCCATAGACCCGGCCGTCGCGGATCGTCGGCTGGAAGGGCGGGGTGGTCCACAGGCTCTCCGGCCCGGTCGGCACCACGTCGATATGGCCGTTCAGGATCAGCGACCGGCCCTTGATCTCGCGCGGCGTGTGGAGGCCGACGACATTCTCGCGCCCGGCATAGGAGTCGAGCATGGTGGGCGAGAAGCCGGGCAGGGTGCGGATCTCCTCCAGGTCCGGCTCGAACCGGTCGATCGCCAGGTCCAGCGACCGGAACTCCGCCTCGATCCGGTCCTGGGCGCCCTTCTCCTGCCCCAGCAGGCTGGGCTCGGCGACGATGTCGCTGAGGAAGGCGATGGTCTCCTCGCGCCGGTCGGCCACCGCGGCGCGGATCTCGCCCAGCAGCGTCTCATCGATGGTCATTGCGCGTCCTCCGCCGCCGTCGCCAAAGCCCCGAACGCCTGGCCGTCGACCAGGAACATCCGCTCCGTGTCCTGCCACCGCAACCCCTGTGCGGCGTAGAATCGCTGGGCGCCGTCATTGTCGGCCTCGACCGACAGCCGCAGATGGGTGGCGCCCCGCACCCGGCCTGCCGCCGCCGCCGCGGCCAGCAGCCGCCGGCCCAGGCCGGTGCCGCGCTCCGACGGCGCGACGTAGAGGTCCTGGACATAGACCCCGGGCTCGCCGCGGAAGGTCGAGAAATGGGCGAACCACAGGCAGGTGCCGACCGGCGCCCCGTCGCGCTCGGCCATCAGGGCATGGAAGGCCGGGGCGGGGCCGAAGCCGTGGCGGCGCAGGCTGTCCGGGGTGCTGCGGATCTTGTCGGCGAAGCCCAGGCCGCGGGCGAGGTCCAGCAGCATGGCGTGGATCGCCTCGGCGTCATCAGGGACGGCGGGGCGGATGACAGCGGAAGCCGTCATGCCGCGACCGGCAGGTTCAGCTCGGCCGCCAGGGCGTCGAGCGTGTCGGTCAGGATGGCCATGATCTCGTCGATCTGCGCCGGGGTGACGATCATCGGCGGGCAGACCAGGACATGATCGCCCTCGGTGCCGCCGCGGGTGCGCCGGGAATAGATGATCAGGCCGCGCTCATAGGCCAGCTCGACCACCCGGTCATAGGCGTTCAGTCCCTTCGGCAGCACCTGCATGCTGTCGCGGTCGGCCACCAGCTCCGCCGCCAGCAGCAGACCCTTGCCGCGGACGTCGCCGATGAAGGGATAGCGGTCCATCAGCCCGGTCAGCCGCGCCTTCAGCAGGTCGCCCATCCGCGCCGCGTTGCCGACCAGGTCCAGCCGCTCGATCTCGCCCAGCACGGCCAGGCCGGCGGCGCAGGCCAGCGGGTTGCCGGCATAGGTGTAGCCGTGCTGGAAGCCGCCGGCCTCAAGCACCGGCTGCACCATGCGGTCCGGCGCGACCATGGCGCCGAGCGGGACATAGCCGGAGCCGAAGCCCTTGGACAGGGCGATCAGGTCCGGCCGGGCCGGCCAGTGCTCGGCGGCCAGGAACTTGCCGGTGCGGCCGGCGCCGCTCATCACCTCGTCATAGATCAGGATCACGCCGTGGCGGTCGCAGATCTCGCGCACCCGGCCGTAATAGCTGTCCGGCGCCACCAGCGCCCCGGTCGAGGCGCCGCCCACCGGCTCCATGATGAAGGCCAGCACGCTGTCCGGCCCCTGGCGCTGGATCTCGGCCTCCAGCATGTCGGCATAGCGCAGGCCGCGCTGCTCCATGGTCAGGTCGTCGCGGTCGAGATAGGCGGTCGGCGCCGGGATCTTCGGCATCTCCTGCATCATCGCCGTGAACGGGGCCGACAGGGCGGTGTAGCCGGTCACGGCCAGCGCCCCCAGCGTGCTGCCGTGATAGGCGGGGAAGCGCGAGATCACCTTGGTGCGGCTGGCCTGGCCGGTGGCGACGGCGTATTGCCGGGCCATCTTCAGGCAGGATTCCACCGCCTCCGACCCGCCCGACACGAAGAACACCTTGTCCATGCCCGGCCAAGTGTATTCGACCGTCTTAGCCGCCAGCGCCTCCGACGCCTCGTTCTCGAAATGCAGGCGGTAGGCGAAGGTGGCCTTCTCCATCTGCCGGCGCATCGCCTCCAGCACCACCGGGTTGCCGTGGCCGATGTTCACGACCATGGCGCCGCTGGACCCGTCGATGAAGCGGCGGCCGTCCTGCGCCCAGATGTAGATGCCCTCGGCCCGGTCGACCAGCGGCCGGCGCTGGCGGGTCTGGTAGAACAGGTGGGACGGGGCGCCGTTCGACCCCAGCCCCCGGTGCTCGCTGGTCATGACTTCGACTCTCATCCCCTGTGCCGGCCGAGGGTGTCAGGGATTCGGATGCGGGTCGAGCCGCCGCCTGACCGCCCTGCGCCGAAGCCGCTTTACAGCCGGCCGGCCGGATGGGACAGAAGCAGGATCCGACGCCGCCGATGGATGCGACGATGACCCGCCCGGCCCGTGACTTCGGCCTCGTCTGCGGCACGCTGCCGACCGGGGAATTGAACGCCATCACCGACGTGCCCGGGCTGCGGGTCGGCCACCTCACCCTGCACACCGGCGCGGTGCTGACCGGGGTCACCGCCATCCTGCCGCATACGGGTAACCTGTACCGAGCCAAGCCCCGCGCGGCGGTCGAGATCATCAACGGCTTCGGCAAGAGCACCGGCCTGATGCAGGTGGCGGAGCTGGGGACGGTCGAGACCCCGATCCTCTTGACCAACACCTTCGCCGTCGGCACCTGCGCCAATGCGCTGGTCCGCGCCGCGATCGCGGCCAATCCCGACATCGGGCGCGAGACCGCGACCGTGAATCCAGTCGTGCTGGAATGCAATGACGGCTTCCTGTCCGACATCCAGGCGATGGCGGTGACCGAGACCGATGCGCTGGAGGCGATCGACGCCGCCAGCGACGGCCGGGTGGGCCAGGGGTCGGTCGGCGCCGGCACCGGGATGAGCAGCTTCGGCTTCAAGGGCGGCATCGGCACCTCGTCGCGCCGGATCAAGCTGGACCGCACCCATTTCCATCTCGGCGTGCTGGTGTTGGCCAATTTCGGCCGGGCCGGCGATTTGGTCCTGCCCGATGGCCGCCGGCCGACGCCGCCGACCGAGCCGACCGCGGAAAAGGGCTCGGTCATCGTGATCCTCGCGACCGACGTGCCGCTGGAACACCGGCAGCTGCAGCGCGTCACCCGGCGCTGCGGCGCCGGCCTGGCCCGGCTGGGCGCCTATTGGGGCCATGGCAGCGGCGACATCGCGCTGGGGATCTCCACCGCCGACCCGGTGGATCACGACCAGAAGCAGGACCTCGTCGGCATCCGGGTGCTGAACGAGGCCCGGATCGACCGGCTGTTCCAGGCCGCGGCCGAGGCGACGCAGGAGGCGGTGCTGAACGCGCTGTGCGCCGCCGGCGCCACCATCGGCCGAAGCGGACACTCCCGGCCCTCGCTGGCGGATTGGCTGATACAGGAAGGCGCATAATGAAGATCTACATCTCGTCCGACATCGAAGGCGTGGCCGGCGTGGTCTCGCCGCTGCAGGGCCAGCCCGGCAATGCCGAATACGAACGCGCCCGCCGGCTGATGACCGAGGAGGTCAACGCCGCGATCGAAGGCGCGCTGGAGGGCGGGGCGACCGAGATCCTGGTCAACGACGCCCATGGCCCGATGACCAACCTGCTGCCGGACCTGCTGCACCCGGCGGCGGAGCTGATCCAGGGCAAGCCCAAGCCGCTGAACATGTTCTGCGGGCTCGATGCCGGCCACGCCGCGGTGTTCTGCCTGGGATACCACGCCCGGGCGTCGGAGGAGGGGGTGCTGGCCCACACCACCAACGGCTTCGCCTTCCGCGCGGTGCGGCTGAACGGCCGGCCGCTGGGCGAGGCCGGGATCTACGGCGCCCATGCCGGCAGCCTGGGTGTGCCGGTGGCGCTGGTCTCCGGCGACGACCGCTGCGTGGCCGAGCTGCGGGATCATTTCCCCCAGGCGGAGTTCGTCCAGGTCAAGCAGGCCCTGGGCAACCGCGCCGCCCGGTCGCTGCCGGTCGCCGCCGCCCGTGCCGCCCTGCGGGAGGGCGCGGCCCGCGCCGTGCGCCGCGCCGGCGCCATTTCGCCCTTCCGCATCGACGGCCCCTACACGCTGGAGCTGGAGATGGGCGGCCCGGCCCTGGCCGATCTCGCCGCCACCCTGCCGCCGGCCGACCGCCGCGACGGGGTCACGGTGGCGTTCCCCGCCGCCAGCGTCGCCGACGCCATCCGCTGGATGAATGCGGTCTCCGCGATGACTGCTTTCTTGCGCTGAACCCGAGGCTTTCATGAGCAACCCAACCCGCGCCGTGCTGGCGATCCATGGCGGCGCCGGCACCATCCTGAAGGCGTCGATGACGCCGGAGCGGCAGGATGCCTACCACCAGGGGCTGCGCACCGCCCTCGCAGCCGGCCATGACGTGCTGGCCGCCGGCGGTTCGGCGCTGGACGCCGTCACCGCCGCGGTGATGGCGCTGGAGGACGACCCGCTGTTCAACGCCGGGCGCGGCGCCGTGTTCACCAGCGCCGGCGAGAACGAGATGGATGCGGCGGTGATGGACGGGCGCGACCGCCGGGCCGGCGCGGTCGCCGGCATCTGCGGCCCGCGCCACCCGATCCTGGCCGCCCGCGCGGTGATGGAGCGGACCGAGCATGTGCTGATGGCCGGGGAGGGGGCGCGCCGCTTCTGCCGCGACGCCGGGCTGGAGCACAAGGACCCGTCCTGGTTCCGCACCGACGCCCGGTGGGACGCCCTGCAAAAGGAGCTGGAGCGCCGCCGGCTGGCGCTGCCGGACGATGGCGACCAGGCCCGCAAGCACGGCACGGTCGGCGCCGTGGCCTGCGACGCCGCCGGCAACCTGGCCGCCGCCACCTCGACCGGCGGCATGACCGGCAAGACCCCCGGCCGCATCGGCGACAGCCCGGGGATCGGCGCCGGCACCTGGGCCGACAACGCCACCTGCGCCGTCTCCGGCACCGGCCATGGCGAGTTCTTCATCCGCTACGCCGCCGGGCACGAGATCGATGCCCGCATGCGCTGGGCCGGTCAGGACCTGGCACAGGCGGCGGACGGGGTGGTGCTCGACCTGCTCGGCCCGATCGGCGGCTCCGGCGGGCTGATCGCGGTCGATGCCCAGGGCAACGTCGCGCTGCCGTTCAACTGCGAAGGCATGTATCGCGGCGTGGTCGGCGCCGACGGCCGGCTGAGGACGGCGATCCATCGGGAAGAGTTCCGGGTGGGGTAGGGCGGGTATCGCGGTGCCACCAATTGGGTCCCCCCTCCCCTCGCGGGAGGGGGGCAGGGGGAGGGGGTTTTCGAGGCAACGCGCCGATGATCGATCAACACGTCCAGTTCTTGCGACGCAACCAGACCGATGCTGAGCAACTGCTGTGGCACCAGTTGCGGGACAAGCGCGTCGGCGGCGTTCGCTTCCGACGCCAATACCGGCTCGGCCGTTACATCGTCGATTTTATCTGACTTTCGGCACGGTTGGTGATTGAGGTCGACGGGCCGTCACACGAGCTGACCGTCGATGCCGATGCGCGGAGAACGTGTTGGCTGTAAGGTCAGGGTTTCCGCGTCATGCGCTTCTCCAACGACCAGGTCATGCGTGAGCTGACAGGCGTCGTGCAGGCGATCGCGGAGGTGTTGGGAGGACGAGGTGTTGAACCATAGGGCGTTCGGCTCTGGCATCGACAACCCCCTCCCCCTACCCCCCTCCCGCAAGGGGAGGGGGGACAAGAAGTGATGAGTTCCGAACGGCCCCCGGCCGCATCACCTGCCCGGTCATCGTCCCCTCCACCGCCGCGACATAGGCCTGCGCCACCGTGGCCGCCGGTGTGCCGTCGGCGCCGTCCAGGCCCATCGCCAGCAGCGTCTCGCGCACCCAGCCGGGGCTCACGCAATTGACCCGCAGGCCGCGCGGCAGGTCGACCGCGGCGGCCCGGACGAAGGCTTCGATCCCGGCATTCACCAGCGCCCCGAAGGCGGCGTCCGGGGTCGGGCGGGCGAAGGCGCCGCTGGTCAGGGTCACCGAGCCGCCGTCGCGCAGATGGTGCAGCGCCCGGCGCAGCAGCGCCACCTGGCCCAGCAGCTTGCCCTGCAGCCCCTGGGTGAACGCGGCATCCGAAGCCGAGACCAGCGAGGCCATCGGGGCGCTGGCGGCGCAGCACGCCACCGCGTCGATCTCGCCGACGGATTGCAGCAGCGCAGTGATCGAGTCCGGATCCTCGATGTCCACCGCCGGGGTTCCGCGGTGCGATGCCCGCACCATCTCGTGCCGGGTCTCCAGGGCGGCGGCGACCGCCGAGCCGATGGTGCCGGTGGCGCCGATGACGATGACCCTCATGCGGCAACTCCGGTCTTCAGGGTGAAGGTCTCGGGGTCGTAATCGTCGATGCTGGGAAATTGCAGCGGCGTGGTCGTCGCCAGGGCCAGCAGGCGCTGCCGGTACTGCTCGAGATAGGCCTGCCGGGCCTCGTCGCCGACCCGCGCCGGCTGCCAGGCGATCACCGGCGGCAGCACGTCGAAGCCGGTGAAGCGCAGCATGCCGTGCTGGATCGGGTACAGCAGCCGGTCGATGTCGCCGTTCAGCCCGTCCGGCCCGTACATCGTCGCCGGGCCGCCGACGGTCAGGGACAGCATCGCCCGCCGCCCGGCGAAGCGGCCGCGGTCGTACCAGGCCCCGCCGCCATAGACCGCGCCCATGGCGAAGACCCGGTCGACCCAGCCCTTCAGCATCGCCGGCAGCGAGAACCACCACAGCGGGAACTGGAAGATCAGCGCGTCGCACCACAGCAGCTTGTCCAACTCGGCCCGCACATCGGCGGCGAAGCCGTCCTGCGCGCTGGCATGGGCCTCCTCCTGCTGCTGCCGGAAGACCCCGGGGTCCAGCACGGTGGTGAAGTTCGCCCGGTCGGAGCGCGGATTCCAGCCCAGGGCATAGAGGTCGGAGACCACCAGCTCGTGCCCCGCCTCGGCCAGGCAGCGCCGGGCGGTGTCCGTCAACGCACCGTTGAAGCTGCGCGGCTCGGGATGGGCATGGACGATGAAGATCTTCATGGGCGCCTCCGGTCCGGGCACGCATCGCCCGCAGGACCAATCTGGCGCCGGCTTGCCATGAGGAGAATGGTGTATAATCTTCAATGGTCTTGAAGCTGGTGATAGAGAATGCGCGGCAGCGACTATGCGGAACTGAAGGCCTTCGCCGCGGTGGCGGAGGCGGGAAGCTTCTCCCGCGCCGCCGGGCATCTCGGCGTGTCGCCCTCCGCCCTCAGCCAGACCCTGCGCGGGCTGGAGGAGCGGCTGGGCGTCCGGCTGCTCAACCGCACCACCCGCAGCGTCACCGCGACCGAGGCGGGCGAGCGGCTGTTCGCCCGGATCAAGCCGCTGTTCGGCGAATTCGACGCGGCGGTGGAGGAGGTCAACCGGTTCCGCGACACCCCGGCCGGCCGGCTGCGGATCAACGTGCCGCGCGTCGCCGCCGCCCAGTTCATCGCGCCGATGCTGGGCGCCTTCCACCGCCTCCACCCCGGCATCACGCTGGAGGTGGTGGTCGACGACACCATCGCCGACATCGTCGCCGGCCGCTTCGATGCCGGCATCCGGCTGGGCGAGACGCTGGAGCGCGACATGGTGGCGGTGCCGCTGACCGGCGCGCTGGAGCTGATGGCGGTGGCGACGCCGGGCTACCTGGCCGAGCATGGCGAGCCGGAGACGCCGGCGGACCTGCACCGGCACCGCTGCATCCGCTTCCGCTGGCCGGGCGGCGGCGACCTCTATCGCTGGGAGTTCGAGCGTGAGGGCCGAGAGTTCGCGGTGGCGGTGGACGGGCCGCTGGTGGTCAACGACACCGAGCTGATGCTGCAGGCGGCGCTGGATGGCGTCGGCATCGCCTATCTGCTCGACCGCCAGGCCGGGCCCGATGTCGCGGCCGGGCGCTTGCTGCGGGTGCTGCACGACTGGTCGCCGCGCTTCCCGGGCTTCTACCTCTACCACCCCGGCCGGCGGCAGATGCCCCCGGCGCTGCGCGCCTTCATCGACGCGCTGCGCGGCCCGGGATAGGACCGCCAGCCTGCACGCCACAATTGCGAAGAACTATCGGATAATCGCCAAATTCAATCTAGGCGGCGATCTTGCGAATCCCGTATCAAGGCGGGGTTTTGGACCGGGTTCGAGTCCCACGCATTTTTGGGAGCATTGCATGGCGGACGTGGACGGCACCGACGGGAAGGACTTCTTTCACGCCGCGGGAGATGGGATGACCGCCCCGTCTGGGTACAACGACTTCACCTATGGTCCGGGCGACAATGTCTTCGCCTTCGCCGGAAACGACATCGTCATCGGCACCGGCAACAACAATATCTATGTCGGCTATGACGGCTACGACCTCCTGGATTATTCCGGCTTCGGCCAGGGCCTGATCTTCTTGAACGACAACGTGGGCGGCTACAGCAGCATCCTGCGGCAGTCCGACGGTGTTCGCATCGCTTTCTATTGGACCCAGCCCGCCTCCAGCTTCGAAGAGATTCACGGAACGGCCTTCGACGACACCATCCATTCGATGGGCGATGCCGTGTCGCTGCAGGGCGGCGGCGGCAACGACACCATCATCGCCGGCGCCAATGCCGAGACGCTGGACGGCGGCGCCGGTACCGACACGGTGAGCTATGTCGATTCCCTGGTGGGGGTGACCGTCGACCTGCGCCTGGGCGGGGCGCAGATCTCGGCCGGCGACGCCAATGGCGACACCCTGACCGGGATCGAGAACCTGACCGGGTCGGCCCTGGCCGACTCGCTCCATGGCAACAGCGGCGACAATGTCCTGACCGGGCTGGCCGGGGCCGACGCGCTGGTCGGCGATGCCGGCATCGACACCGCGGATTACTCCGGGTCCTTGGCCGGGGTGACGGTCGATTTGGTGCTCGGCACCGGCCATGGCGGCGACGCCGAGGGCGACACGCTGGCGACGATCGAAAACCTCACCGGTTCGGCCTTCGCCGACCACCTCTACGGTGACGCCGACGCCAATGTGCTGGCCGGCGGTGCCGGGGACGACACTCTCCATGGCGGTGCGGGTGCCGATGTCCTCGATGGCGGCGATGGCTCGGACTTCGCCAACTACCAGGGCTCGGCCGCGGCGGTCACGCTCGACCTGCTGGCCGGCACGGTCTCGGGCGGCGACGCCCAGGGCGACGTGCTGACCAGCATCGAGAACCTCTACGGCTCCAGCTTCGACGACCAGCTGAGCGGCGACAACGGCCGCAACGTCATCGGCGGCGAGAACGGCAACGACACGATCATCGGCCATGGCGGCGACGATGCCCTGAACGGCGAGAACGGCAACGACAGCCTCGACGGCGGCGACGGCAATGACCGTCTGGTCGGGGGCGCCGGCATCGACACCATCCATGGCGGCACCGGCGCGGACTCGATCGATGCCGGCGCCGACAACGACATCGTCTTCGGCGATGCCGGCAATGACGGCCTCTATGGCGGGGCCGGCGACGACCAGATCGACGGCGGCGACGGCAACGACGTGCTCGAAGGCGCGGCCGGGGCGGATGCCCTGACCGGCGGCGCGGGGATCGACACAGCCAGCTACGCCAGCTCGGCGGCCGGGGTGACGGTCAGCCTGGCGACCGGCACCGGCCTGGGCGGCGACGCCCAGGGCGACACCCTGGCCGGGATCGAGAACCTGGCCGGCTCGGCCCAGGCCGATCACCTGACCGGCGACGACATTGCCAACACCCTGACGGGCGGGGCCGGCGACGACGTGCTCGCCGGGGGCGGCGGGGCCGACACGCTGAAGGGCGGCGCCGGCAACGACAGCTTCGTCTACACCGCGCTGTCCGACAGCACGGTGGCGTCGGCGGGCAAGGATGTGATCCTCGACTTCTCGACGGGCGACCATATCGACCTGTCGGGGATCGACGCGGACGGCAACGGCGGCAACGGCGACACCGCCTTCGCCTTCGGCACCGGGGCCTTCACCGGCCAGGCCGGGGAGCTGCGGATCGTGACGGCCGGGGCGGTCCAGGTGGTCTATGCCGACACCAATGGCGACCGCATCGCCGATTTCGCCATCAATGTCCTCTCCGACCACCCCCTCGCGGCGGCGGATTTCCTGCTGTAGCGCCGCGACGGCACCGGCCCGGACGCCGCGGGGCGCCCGGGCCGTTTTCATGACGGCAACCCGCCACCGCCATCTGGACCCATCGATAGGGGGCATCTGGCACCATCCGGAGGCCATCTGGCACCATCGATTCACCCCATCTGGACCTAACGGGCTATGTGGGATTCCTGCTAAATACCCGCCATTCCGATTCAGCCCGGCCGGCCGACCCCAAGATCGACCGCCATCGCCTGGTAAGGCGCTCAGCAGGAGGCTCAGATGACCCAGACCCTCAACGGCACCGCCGGCAACGACGTCCTCACCGGGACCGATCCGGGCAATCCGGCCAATCCCGACGGTATCGACTTCATCAATGGCGGTGACGGCAACGACACCCTAACCGGCCTGGGCGGCAACGACACGATCTCGGGCGGCCTGGGCCAGGACATCCTGGATGGCGGCGCGGGCTTCGACACGCTCACCTTCGCCAACGCCACCGCCGGGGTGTGGGTGAACATCAACGGCGCCGCCTTCGGCGGCGAAGCCGTGGGCGACACCATGACCGGCTTCGAGGCCATCATCGGGTCCGCCTTCAACGACATCCTGGGGGGCGACGGCGGGAACAACACCCTCAGCGGCGGCGCCGGCACCGACATCATCTCGATCAGCGGCGGCACCGATTTTCTGGACGGCGGCGCCGGCGGGGACTTCCTCGACTGCCGCACCTCCGGCTCGGGCGTGATCATCAACGTGGCCACCGGCATCGGCGGCGGCGGGGCCGCGGGCACCACCTTCGCCAATTTCGAAAGCATCATCGCCACCAATTTCAACGACACCCTGACCGCCGCCGTGGGCGGCTCCACCCTGGGCGGGTTGGGCGGCGACGACACGATCAACGGCGGCGATGGGAACGACGTCCTGCTCGGTGACGACTTCCTCAACGTCATCGGCACCAGCGGCAACGACACGATCCACGCCGGCGCCGGCAACGACTTCCTCCAGGGCGGGGCGCTGGGCGACCTCCTGGACGGGGGCACCGGCAGCGACACCGCGTCCTACGAGAACTCCAACGCCGCGGTCATCGTAAATCTGGACAACGGCGTCGCGTCCGGCGGCCATGCTGACGGCGACACGCTGATCAGCATCGAGAACGTGCTCGGCTCGACCTTCGACGATTTCTTCGGCGCCAGCGCCGCGGTCAACTTCTTCGACGGCCGCGCCGGCATCGACGCGGTGACCTATGGCGGGTCCACCGCCGCGGTCACGGTCAACCTGAACGGCGGCGTCGGCGTCGGGGGCTGGGCCGACGGCGACACCTTCGCCAACATGGAGAACGTGATCGGCTCGAACTTCGACGACACCCTGTACGGCAACGGCGTCAACAACATCCTCGACGGCGGCAACGGCAACGACGTGCTCGAAGGCCTGGTCGGCGCCGACACCCTGCAGGGCGGCAACGGCAGCGACACGGCGGCCTATGTCTTCTCCGCCGCCGGGGTCAACGTCAACCTGACCACCGGCGTCGGCCTGGGCGGCGATGCCGGGGGCGATACCTATAGCAGCATCGAGAATGTCACCGGCTCGGCCTTCGCCGACGCCATCAACGGCGACGCCGGGGCCAACACCCTCAACGGCGGCGCCGGCGACGACGTGCTGCAGGGTCGCGGCGGCGCGGACGCGCTGCAGGGCGGCGGCGGTATCGACACGGCGACCTATGGCAATTCGGCGGCCGGGGTGGCGGTCAACCTGGCGCTCGGCACCGGGCTGGGTGGCGATGCCCAGGGCGACACGCTGACCGGCATCGAGAACGTCATCGGCACGGCCTTCAACGACACCCTGGACGGTGACGCCGGCGCCAATACGCTCACAGGGGGCGACGGCGACGACATCATCCGCTCCTATGCGGGGAACGACGTCGTCAGCGGCGGCAACGGCAACGACCTGATCAACGCCGGCGCCGGCGCCGACGCCATCGACGGCGGGGCGGGCGTCGACACGCTCTTCTACGACAGCTCGACCGTCGGGGTGGCCGCCAACCTGGCCAGCGGCACCGGCGGGGGCGGCGACGCCCAGGGCGACACGCTGACCGGGATCGAGAACCTCGTCGGCTCGGGCTTCAACGACACCCTGACCGGCGACGGCGGCGCCAATACACTGGCCGGCGGCAATGGTGACGACGCGCTCCATGGCGGGGCCGGCGCCGATGCCCTCGCCGGCGGCAACGGGGTGGATGGCGTCGACTACACCGGCTCGGCGGCGGTCACGGTCAATTTGGCGACCGGCACCGGCACGGGCGGCGACGCCCAGGGCGACACGCTGTCCGGCATCGAGAATGTCTTCGGCACAACCTTCGCCGACACCCTCACCGGCGATGCCGGGGCCAACACCCTCGGCGCCGGGGACGGCGACGACCTGCTGATCGGTGGCGGCGGTGCCGACCAGCTGCGGGGCGGCAACGGCATCGACACGGCGAGCTATTTGGGTTCCGCGGCGGCCGTCCAGGTCGATCTCTCGGCCGGGACCGGCACGGGCGGCGACGCCCAGGGCGACACCCTGACGGCGATCGAGAACCTGATCGGCTCGACCTTCAACGACACCCTGATCGGCAATGCCGGGGCCAACGACCTGCGCGGCGATGTCGGCGACGACACGATCCGCGGCGGGGCCGGGGCGGACCGGGTCGGCGGCGGCGCCGGGATCGATACGGCGGATTACAGCACCTCGTCGGCCGGGGTGGTGATCGACCTCGGGCTCGGCACCGGCACGGGCGGCGACGCCCAGGGCGACACGCTGTTCTCGATCGAGAACGTCACCGGCTCGGCCTCGGCCGACAAGCTGTTCGGCGATGGCTTCGCCAATGCGCTGGCCGGCGGCGGCGGCGACGACACTCTTCGTGGCGGGGCCGGCGCCGATGTCCTCGACGGCGGTGCCGGGTCGGACTTCGCCAACTACCAGGGCTCGGCTTCGGCCGTGACCGTCGACCTGCTCGCCCACACCGCCTCCGGCGGCGACGCGCAGGGCGACGTGCTGACCAACATCGAGAACCTCTATGGCTCCAGCAACGACGATCACCTCAGCGGCGACAACGGCCGCAACGTGATCGGCGGCGAGAACGGTAACGACACCCTCGTCGGCAATGGCGGCGACGACGCCATGAATGGCGAGAACGGCAACGACAATCTCGATGGCGGCGACGGCAATGACCGCCTCGTCGGCGGCGCCGGGATCGACACCATCCATGGCGGCACCGGCGCGGACTCGGTCGATGGCGGCAGCGAGAACGACATCATCTTCGGCGATGCCGGCAATGACGGGCTCTATGGCGGCACCGGCAATGACCAGATCGATGGCGGCGACGGCAACGATGTGCTCGAAGGCGCGGCCGGCGCGGATGCCCTGACCGGCGGCGCGGGGATCGACACCGCCAGCTACGCCAGCTCGGCGGCCGGGGTGACGATCAGCCTGGCCGGCGGCGCCGGCGTGGGCGGCGACGCCCAGGGCGACACCCTGGCCGGGATCGAGAGCCTCGCCGGGTCGGCCCATAACGACGTGCTGACCGGCGACGAGACTGCCAACACCCTGTCGGGCGGGGCCGGCGACGATGTSCTGACGGGGGGCATCGGCGCCGACCTGCTGCAGGGCGGGGCCGGCAATGACAGCTTCGTCTACACCGCCATCGCCGACAGCACCGTGGCGTCGGCGGGCAAGGACACCATCTACGACTTCACCACCGGCGACCATATCGACCTCTCGGCGATCGACGCCGACGGCAATTCGGCCAATGGCGACACCGCCTTCAGC